>NZ_JBFTRJ010000018.1:0-133695 GCF_056399465.1 Variovorax sp. 01N425
TACCGGGACTTCTCGCGCAGTCAAGCACGGGTTTGGGTTGGTTTTTCTACCAAGCTGTATCGCTTGCGAGGCATTGAGGATCGAGGCGCAACGAAACGAGGAACAGACTGCACATCTACCGACGGTCTTGTTGCACTGGCACGTGGCCGTGCGGACCCAGATACGAACCGCTCAGCGGGGCTCCATTCATTTCTCGTGATGCCCACTACAACCGGCATCACCAAGGAGGAGTCGAGCTTGCCCGCTGCCGGTCTGACCTGTTCATTGCATCTTCGAACTCACGTCTGGCAAGCAAATAAACAACAACAAAGGGTATCCGAACGGCTGGCGCTACGTCGCGATCACCGCGACGATGACGCCTGGYGGTTTGGTACTGACGTGGTGCGCATCGAAGGGCCGGCCCCGTGCGAACACGGCCCACAGAATGCGTGCGTTCTTGTTGGCCAACGCCACCACGGCCTTCTGCCAGCCGCAGCGCTCGCGCAAGGCCTGCACCCAGCGCGAGATCGGGTCGTCGCGCCTGTGCGCCGTCAGCACTATCGACTTGGCCCCCTGGATCAGCAGCGTGCGCAGGTACGCGTCGCCGCGCTTGGTGATGCGCCCCAGGTTGTTCTTGCCCCCGCTGGAGTTCTGTCGGGGCGTCAGGCCCAGCCAGGCGCCGAACTGTGCACCGTTCTTGAATTGCTTGAAGTCGCCCACGGTTGCCACCACSGCGGAGGCCGTGACCGGTCCCACGCCCAGCAACTGCTCGGCCTGGCGCACCTGCTCGCTGGCCTTGCCGTGCGCGGCAATGCGCTCGTCGCACCAGCGCAGGTGCGCATCGAGTTCCTGCCACTGTGCATACGCTCTGTGCAGCGCCAGCCGGGCAAGGCCGCCGAGTTCATTGCCAGCGTCTTCCATCACATCGGGAAGAACCTGGCGCAGCGCCTCGGGGCTTTGGGCGAACACCAGCCCGAACTCCGCCAGCAGGCCCCGAATGCGGTTGATGCAGGCGGTGCGGTCTGCCTTGACGCCCTCGCGCAGGCGGTGAATGCACAGCATGCTTTGCTGCTCCACGCTCTTGATCGGCACGAAGTGCATGTGCGGGCGCGAGGCGGCCTCGCAGATGGCGGCAGCATCGTTGGCGTCGTTCTTGCCGCTCTTGCCCTGCAGGCGATAGGCCACGACGTGCGCGGCGGCGATGATGCGGGCATCCAGCCCCAGGGCGAGCAGCTTGCGCGCCCAGTAATGCGCACTGGAGCTGGCCTCCATGGCGACCAGGCAGCCCGCGGGCAATTGCGCGCACCAAGCCAGGAATTTAGCGCGCGGCAATGCACGCCCCGTAACGCGCACGCCGGCCGCGTTGACCGCAAAAACCTCAATGACGTGCTTTGCCAGATCGATGCCGACTCGGGTAATCTCGTTCATGGGGCTTCTCCTTCCAAAGGTTTCAGATTGACTTCGCAAATCAATCTTGGCACTCGATGCCGTGACCAGGAAGCGAGAAGTCCCTTCGCATTCATTTCGCTGCGGCCACTAAACAAACAAAGGCAAAGGCACTGAACCAGCCTAAGGGAAACCCCGTCCTGCCCCCCACCGGTGCCCTCGGGATACTCCGGAGTCACACGCCGGAATCTCCGAAGCGGGTCCACTCCAAAGGCACGACACCCATGGCAGGCAAAAACTCGCTCCATCCGATCCCGCATCCCGCCAAGAAGCCCTTCGTCGGCAACCTGCTGTCGATCGGCTCCGACTCCCCCGTGCTCGACATGTGGAAGATCGCGCAGGACCTCGGCGGCATCTACTGGCTCGACATGCCGGGCATGCCGGTGATCGTGGTGTCCTCGCCCGCGCTGGTCGACGAGCTGTGCGAAGAGGCGCGCTTCGACAAGAGCACGCGCGGCGCGCTGCGGCGGCTTCGCGCAGCGTCGCACGGCCTCTTCACCTCCGACACGCACGAGGAAACCTGGTCGAAGCCGCACAACATCCTCTTGGCCAACTTCAGCCAGCGCGCGATGCAGGCCTACCACCCGATGATGCTGGACATCGCGGGCCAGCTGGTCACCAAGTGGGAGCGCCTGAACTTCGACGAAGAGGTGGACGTGGTGCGCGACATGACCGCGCTCACGCTCGACACCATCGGCCTGTGCGGCTTCGGCTACCGCTTCAATTCGTTCTACCGCGAGGGCTTCCATCCTTTTGTCGATGCGATGGTGCGCACGCTGGAGACCGTGCAGAACCGCCGCGGCCTGCCGCTCGAGGAGTTCATGCTCAAGAAGGAGCTCGCGCAGCAGCGCAAGGACATCCGCTTCATGCACAAGATGGTGGAGGACATTATCGAGGAGCGCCGCGCGGGCGGGGCCGACATTGCCACCAAGCCCGACCTGCTGAGCTACATGATCGCGGGCGTCGACAAGAAGAGCGGTGAAAAACTCACCGACAAGATGATCCGCGACGAGTGCATCGAATTCCTCATCGCGGGGCACGAGACCACCAGCGGCCTGCTCTCGTTCGCGATCTACTTCCTGCTGAAGAACCCCGGGGCGCTGGCCAAGGCGCAGGCCGAGGTCGACAACGTGTTCGGTCCCGACACCTCGCAGAAGCCGACCTATGCGCAGGTCAACCGGCTGCAGTACGTGATGCAGGTGCTGAAAGAGGCGCTGCGCCTGTACCCGACCGCCCCCGCCATCGCGATGCGCGCGAAGGAAGACACGACCATCGGCGGCCAGTACACGATCAAGAAGAAGAACATGGTCATCATGCATGCGCTGGCGCTGCATCGCGACAAGGGCATCTGGGGCGAGGACGCCGACGAATTCAACCCCGACCACTTCAGCCGCGAGGCCGAGCGCGAGCGGCCGGTGAATGCCTTCAAGCCCTTCGGCAACGGGCAGCGCGCCTGCATCGGGCGCCAGTTCGCACTGCAGGAAGCGGTGCTCACGCTGGGCATGATCCTGCAGCGCTTCGACCTCGTCGATCACACGGGCTACAAGCTCCGCATCAAGGAGGCGCTCACGATCAAGCCGGAAGGCCTGAAGATCAAGGCGCTGCTGCGCGACCCGGCCACGCGGCCGCGCGGCAACACCGCCGATGCGGCCGCCGCGCCGGTGCAGCCCAGGCAGGCCGCCGCGCGCAAGCCGCAGGCCGCGCGGCACGGCACCTCGCTGCTGGTGCTGCAGGGCTCCAACCTCGGCACGGCCGAAGATCTGGCGCGCCAGTTGGCCGAGGCCGGCGAGCTGCGCGGCTTCTCGACACAGGTGGCCTCGCTCGACGACTACGCCGAGCGGCTGCCCGCCAATGGCGCCGTCGCCATCGTCTGCGCCTCGTACAACGGCGTGGCGCCCGACAACGCGGCCGAGTTCCACCGCTGGCTCGACAAGGCCGACGATTCGCTGAACGGCGTGCGCTTCAGCGTCTTCGGCTGCGGCAACACCGACTGGGCCGCCACCTACCAGGCGGTGCCGCGGCGCATCGACGAGCGGCTGGCGGCGCTCGGCGCCACGCGGGTGCATCCGCGCGGCGAGGGCGATGCGCGCGAGGACATGGACGGCGCCTTCCAGGACTGGAGCGACGCGCTCTGGCCCGAACTGGTGAAGGCCTTCGGCATCCAGTCCGGCGCCGACACGCCCGCCGAAGCCGAGCCGCTTTACACGCTCGAGGAACTGCCGCCGCCGCAGAAGAACGCGCTCGTCGATGCGCTGGGCGCGGTGGCGCTGCGCGTGATCGAGAACCGCGAGTTGCAGAAAGATCCCGGCGGCGCCGGCGAAGCGGGCCGCTCCACGCGCCACGTCGAGCTGATGCTGCCCGAGGGCGTGGACTACCGCGCTGGCGACCACCTGAGCGTGGTGCCGCGCAACAGCCCGGCGCAGGTGGAACGCGCGATGGCGCGCTTCGGATTCGACCGCGCCGCGCATGTGCGGCTGCATGCCGACTCGGGCCGCAAGACCGCGCTGCCGGTCGACCAGGTGATCGCGGTCGACCGGCTGCTCGGCGACTATGTCGAACTGCAGGACGTGGCCACGCGCAAGCAGATCGCCACGCTCGCGGCATACACCGAGTGCCCGGCCACCCGGCCGAAGCTCGCCGCGCTCTCGGGCAGCGACGACGCCTCGCAGGCTGCCTACAAGGCCCAGGTGCTGCACAGGCGCAGGTCGCTGCTCGACCTGCTCGAGGAGCACCGCGCCTGCCAACTGCCGTTCGCGGTGTTCCTAGAAATGCTGTCGCCGCTCTCGCCGCGCTACTACTCGATCTCTTCCTCGCCCACGATGACGCCGGGGCGCTGCAGCGTCACCGTGGGCGTGGTGAGCGCACCGGCGCTGTCGGGCAACGGCACCTTCGAGGGCGTGTGCTCCAACTACCTGGCGCGCGCCGAAGCGGGCGACACGGTGCACGGCGTGATCCGCGAAACCACGGCCGAAGGCTTCCGCCTGCCCGAGGATGCGCAGCGGCCGCTCGTCATGATCGGCCCCGGCACCGGCCTTGCACCGTTCCGCGGCTTCCTGCAGGAACGCGCGGCGCAGGCCGAGCGCGGCCAGGCACTGGGCGAGGCGATGCTGTTCTTCGGCTGCCGCCATCCCGAACAGGATTTCATCTACGCCGAGGAGCTCGAAGCCTGGTCGCACCGCGGCCTGATGAAGCTACACACCGCGTTCTCGCGCGCGGGCGAGCGCAAGGTCTATGTGCAGGACCTGATCCGCGAGCAGGGCGCGGCCGTGTGGAAGCTGCTCGAAGCGGGCGGCGTGATCTACGTGTGCGGCGACGGTTCGCGCATGGAACCCGACGTGCGGCGCACGCTGGCCGACCTGGCGCGGGGGCACGGCCACGACGGCGCGGCGTGGATGGACCAGATGATTGCCGACCAGCGCTATGTGCTGGACGTCTGGGCGGGAGCGTAGCCCCGCCGCAGTTCAGTCAGGCCTTGCGGCTCGGATCGGGATAGACCAGCGGCCCGAGCAGGCCGCGGTTGAAGGGCTTCCACTCGCCCTCCGGCTGCGCCAGCCGGTCGGCCAGCGCATAGAGCACCGCCGGATGCGCGCCCAGCCCCAGGTGGCTCGCCACCACCTCGATGTTTTCCGCCTGCGGCCCCGGCTTCTCGAGGCTGCAGCGCCAGGCGACGACGCCGTCGGTGCGGCTGAAGATCGAGGTCGTGGGCACCGGCGGCGTGGGCTGCACGAACTTCATGCGGCGCGGGTCGTGCGAACTCTGGCCGCTCACGCCCTCGTACACGCGCCATGCATTGGTGGCGCGCGGGCTGCCGGAGAACGGGCTGCCCAGGGTGATGACGTTGCGCACCAGCGCCGGCTGCGCCGATGCCAGCAGCCGCGCATAGACGCCGCCCAGGCTCCAGCCGATCACGCTGACCTTCTGGCCGCTCTTTTCAGCGAGCGATTTCAAGAGCGCGAGCATGCCGTCTTCCACGCCTTCGCGCGGGCCGAAGTTGCGGCCCTGGCCCCAGCCGTGCGCGTCGTAGCCGCGGCTGCACAGGTAGCGGCGCAGCACCAGCGTGGAGCCGTCGCCCGCCACGAGGCCGGGCAGCACGAGCACCGGATGCCCGTCGCCGCGCGGCGCGAGCTGCAGCAGCGGCCACATCGCGATGCCGGCGCCCGTTTCCCAGAGCGCGCGCGCCTCGGCCAGCAGCAGCAGGCCGGACGGCGGCGCGATGGGGTCTCGGGTGGCGGTGGTCATGAGGGCGGCTTTCCTTTCTGTTCTTTGTTCTGTGGGACGAGCATGGCGAACCAAAGTTTCACCGCCCCGTCGGACAACAGCGATCTTTATCCGAGGTATTTGCCCCGCAGGTAATCAAGGTAAGCCCTCGATTCGCTGGAAACATACGGGGAAATCAGGGTGAGCGTGTAGAAGGCCGCCAATCCCGGGTCGGCCTGCGCGAGCGCGTCGCGCCCCGGCACCAGGCGTTCGAACGAAAGCCAGCAGGTGGTGGTGAAGACCATCTGCAGGGCGAGGATGCGGGCCTGCTCGGCGCTGGTCTCGATCACGCCCGAGGCCACCAGCCCTTCGCACAGCGCCTGGGCCGCCAGCAGGTTCTGCGCGGTAAGCGCTTGCGCGCGCTGGCCGAGCGCGGGGTATTCGCCGGCCAGGAAGGCCATGTCGCGGTAGATGAAGCGGTACTGGTCGATGGCCTCGAAGCGCAGGTGCAGCGCGAGCCAGAGGTCGTCGATGGCGGTGATCGAACCCGCGGAGCCGTCGAGCACTTCGAGCCGCTGCTCGAAGCGCCGGAACAGCCACTCAACGATCAGCTGCTTGGCCTTGAAGTGGTAGTGCAGGTTGCCCGGGCTGATGCCGAGCTCGGCCGCGATCTTGTGCGTGGACACCGCCGCCAGGCCTTGCGCATTGAACAGCGCGAGGCTGGCCTGCAGGATGCGGTCGCGCGTGGTGTTGGAACTGGCCACAACCGGCTGATGCTGCTGCGTGCGTCGGTGCTTCGCTGGGCTGGCGCTCAGCGCTTGCCGCTGCCGCGCGGGCCGGCGTTCCTGGGCTCGAGTTGCGCGAGGCGTTCGCGCAGCCGAATGACTTCTTCGCGCAGCGCCTGCACTTCTTCCGCGCTGGGCATGCCCAGGCGCTGCAGCGCGGTGGCCACGCGCTGGTCGAACACGTCTTCGAACTTGCGCAGGCCGAAGCTGTCGAGGCCCGGAAAGCCGCGGGGAACCGCGGCCTTGGCACCCGCCGCCGGATCGAACCTGGCCTGGCCGATGCCCAGCAGCCCCTCGATCACGTTGGCCTGGCGCTTGGCGACGTCGTCGCGCACATTGCCGAGCACCTTGAGGCCGGCGCGCAGCAGGCCCTCGGCACCGACGGCCTTCTTGCCCGGCCCGGTGTCCGATGCGGCAGCAGCCGCCTTCTTCTTAGGTGCCGCGGCCTTCTTCCCGGCTGCGGGCATCTTCCGGGCCGCAGGCGCCTTCCTGGCGGGCTTCGCAGGCGCCGCCGCCCTCTTCTTCCTGGAATCGTCCGTCGGATCGGGGCGGGTCGCCATGCGTTGTTGCTCCAGGGTCAGGCCGCCTTGCGGGCGGCGGTGCGGCGAACCGGCTTCTTGGCAGCGGCGGCCTTGGCCTTCACGCTGCGCACGGGCTTGGCTTCTTCGGTGCCGCTCACGCGCACTTCGATCTGCTTGGCACCGGCAGCCACCTTGTCGGCGATCTGCACCGACACGTTGGCAATCGGCTGGTTCAGCGCATTCAGCGTCTTGACCACCGAGCTGACGACCGGCGATTCGACGCGCGCCACGCGGCCGGCCACGGTTTCGATGCCGCTCGTGGTGCCCGCGGCGACGCGGTCCATCACCGAGACGATGCGGCCGGTGTCGATGTCCAGGCGGTTGGCCAGGAAGCCGTTGATCTTTTCCTGCGCGCCGATCAGGTTGGCCTTGACCTGCTCGCTCACCAGCGGAATCTGGCGGCTGCCGAGGAATTCGCTGTAGCGCGAAGCAGCGCCGCCGAGCAGGCGATGAACGCCGGCGCGGTAGGCGCCCACCAGGGTCTTGCCGGCGTCGTTGTACTGGCCGATGACGTGGATGGCGGCGGAAGAGAAGGAGGCTTGCGTGGTGGTCATGTGGATTTCCTGGAAGTTGATCGGTCGCTGGATTCGCGATGAAGTGATCTTCTTCCAGAGTGCCTAGGCCTGGAAAGCTAGAACGGTCGGAAAACTAGTCCAACTGCCCCAATTTTCCGGCCCTCGTGCCTGGCGATCATGCCGCAGTGGCCACCCTGGCGCGTTTGGCGGGCGCCGCGGGCTTGCGCGGCGCGGCCTTGGGTGCGGCCGCCTTGGCCGGTGTTTTCTTCGCGGCGGTCTTGGCGGCCGGCGCCTTGGCCGCGGCGGCTTTGGCTGCCGGCGGCTTCTTCGCTGCAGCCTTTTTTGCAACCGGCCTCGGCGCCGCCTTCACGGCGGGTGCCGGCTCGGGAGCCGCCGCTGTCTTCGCGGGCGCCGCGCCCGCCGCTGCCGGGTGCGTCTGCGTCAGGCCCAGCAGCAGCTGGTGCTCGGCCAGCATGTAGTCGCCGATCTCGGTGATGTCGGGCACCGCGCGGCGGCAGGCGATGAGGCCGTAGTCCATGCGTCCGTTGTAGCTCTGCACCGTGACATTGAGGGCCGTGCCGTGGCTCGCGATCGACACCGGGTAGTAGCTGGTGACCAGCGCGCCCGCAAAGTACATCGGGAACGGCGCGCCCGCCACGTTGGAGATGGCCACGTTGGCGGCCGGCGGCAGCAGGTTCACGAGGCCCGAGCGGCCCACCATCGAGGCGATGCCCGACACCAGCCAGGGCGCGGCAAAGGTCGGGAAGTCGTCGAGGATCACCGCCTTGAAGCGGTTCATGGTCGACTTCGAGCTGGTCGACGACGCATTGATCGCCTTCAGCCGCTGCACCGGGTCGGTGATGTCGGTGGCCAGGCTCACGAGGATCATGCTGGCCTGGTTGTTGGCCGTGTCGTCGCCCGCTTCGCGCAGGCTCACGGGCACGCCGGCCACCAGCGGCTTGGCGGGCAGCTCGTTGTTGTCGGCCAGGTAGTGGCGCAGCGCGCCGGCCACGGTGGCCATCACCACGTCGTTGAGCGACACGCCGAAGTGCCTGGCGATGTGCTTGGTCTCGGCCAGCGAGATGGTGCGGCCGGCAAAGGTGCGCTGGTTGGTGATCGACACGTTCAGCGAGGTGCGCGGCGCAAACAGGTTGAACTTCTTGGGCGCGGTGGCGGCGTCCTTCTCGGCCGCCTTCTCGTCGGGCTTGGCGAGGCCGCCGAGCGCGCGCGCGATGGCCGGCGCCATCTTGAACAGCTTGACGTACTGCTGCGCCGTGTTGCGCAGCGCCGCGGTCGCAAGCTCGGCCATGCCCAGCTGGTAGCCGCTGCTGCGCGCGCGGGCGCGCGGCGGCTTGACCACGCGGCCCGTGGGCTCGAGGTCGAAGATGGCTTTGCCGAGCGCCACGCCGGCCTGGCCGTCGATGCCCGCATGGTGCACCTTGGTGTAGAGCGCCACCTGGCCGCTCTTCAGGCCGTCGATGATGAAGAACTCCCACATCGGGCGGCTGCGGTCGAGCAAGGTGGAATGCAGCCGCGCCACGTACTGCTGCAGCTGGCGGTTGGTGCCGGGCCTGGGCAGCGTGATGTGGCGCACGTGGTAGTCGAGGTCGATGTCCTCGTCGGCCACCCACACCGGGTTGGTCATGTCGAAGGGCATCAGTGCGAGCTTGCGCGTGAACACGTCGGCCAGGTGGATGCGGCTGGCCATGAACTGCTTGGCATCCTCGTAGAAATCGCCCTTGTAGCCCTTGGGCAGGTCGAGCACGTTGAGCGAGCCCACGTGCATCGGCATCTCGGGGGTTTCCAGGTGCAGGAAGGTGGCATCAAGACCGCTCAGGTGTTTCATGTGTCGTGTCTCCTTGTGTGCGCAGGCGCCGTCCGGCAGGATACCCGTGGGAGCCCCGCGCATCGAGGCCAAACGGCCGATCGCGGGTTTGTCACTAGGCCGGCGCGCGGTGCGCTATGAATTCAGTAGCTTCGGCCGACCCTGACGGCAGGCATGCCTTTCTTCACGGCGGATTCGTACACTGCGCCCATGACATCCACCGCTTCCACGCAGACCGACGAGCACCAGTGGCTCGAAGACATCGACGGCGCCGAACAGCTCGAATGGGCGCGCCAGCACAACGCGAAGACCGTGCAGCGCTACGCGCTGTCGCCCGCCTTCGAGCGGATGGAGCAGGGCATCCTCGAAGTGCTCGACTCCGAGGCCCGCATTCCGATGGTGCGCAAGATCGGTCCGCTCTTCTACAACTTCTGGCGCGACAAGAAGAACCCCAAGGGCCTGTGGCGGCGCACCACGCTGGCCGAATACCGCAAGCCCCAGCCCGACTGGGAAACCGTGCTCGACCTCGACGCGCTGGCCGAGGCCGACAAGGAAAACTGGGTCTGGCACGGTGCCGATTGCCTGCAGCCCGGCTACAAGCGCTGCCTCGTCTCGCTCTCGCGCGGCGGCGCCGATGCGAACGTGGTGCGCGAGTTCGACCTCGAGCTCAAGCAGTTCGTCGCGAGCGGCTTCACGCTGCCCGAAGCCAAGAGCAACGTGGCGTGGAAAGACATCGACCACCTCTACGTGGCCACCGACTTCGGCCCCGGCTCGATGACCAGTTCGAGCTACCCGCGCATCGTCAAGGAATGGAAGCGCGGCACGCCGCTTGAGAGCGCGGCCACGGTCTACGAGGGCGGCGAGGACGACATGACGGTCAGCGCCTGGCGCGACAACACGCCGGGCTTCGAGCGCGACTTCGTCTCGCGCCAGATGGACTTCTACGACAGCGAGACCTGGCTGCGCACGGGCGACGGCCGCCTGGTGAAGATCGACGTGCCCGACGACGCCAGCACCGAGGTCACGCGCGAGTGGATGCTGGTCGAGCCGCGCAGCCCCTGGACCGTGGGCGGCACCACCTACAAGCCGGGCTCGCTGCTGGCAATGCGCTTCGACGACTACATGGCCGGCCGGCGCGAGATCACCGTGCTGTTCGAGCCCGACGACACGACCGCGCTCGACGACTATTCGTGGACCCGCCACCACCTGATCCTCAACGTGATGCACGACGTGGTGAACCGGCTCGAAGTGCTCACGCCGCAGGCCGACTCCAGGGCATGGAAGCGCGAGAGCCTGGGCGGCGCGCCCGAGCTCTCGACCATCGCGGCCGGTGGTGTCGACGAGGACGAGAACGACGACTACTTCCTGACCGTGAGCGGCTTCCTGCAGCCGACCACGCTCTACATCGGCACCATCGGCCGGGGCGAGCCCGAGCCGCTGAAGGACAGCCCCGCCTTCTTCGATGCCTCCGGCTATCGCGTGAGCCAGCATTTCGCCACCTCGAAGGACGGCACGCGCGTGCCCTACTTCGAGATCGCGCCCAGGAACCTGCAGGCCGACGGCAGGAACCCCACGCTGCAGTACGCCTACGGCGGCTTCGAGATCTCGCTGCAGCCCAGCTACAGCGGCGCCATCGGCCGCGCATGGCTCGAGCGGGGCGGCGTCTACGTGGTGGCCAACATCCGCGGCGGCGGCGAGTACGGGCCGCGCTGGCACCAGGCCGCGCTGCAGCGCGACCGCCTGCGCACCTGCGAGGACTTCGCCGCGGTTTCGGAGCACCTCGTCGCGCGCAACATCACCTCGCCGCGACACCTGGGTGCCATGGGCGGCAGCAACGGCGGGCTGCTGATGGGCAACATGCTCACGCTGTATCCCACGCTCTACGGCGCCATCGTGAGCGAGGTGGCGCTGCTCGACATGAAGCGCTACACGCATCTGTCGGCCGGCGCCTCGTGGATTGCCGAATACGGCGACCCGGACGATCCGGAAGAATGGGCCTGGATCCAGGCCTTCTCGCCCTACGAGAACGCGAAGCCCGGCCAGCCCTATCCGCCGGCGCTCTTCACCACATCGACGCGCGACGACCGCGTGGGCCCGGTGCATGCGCGCAAGATGCATGCGAAGCTGGCCGCCATGGGCTACGACTCCAGCTTCTACGAGAACATCGAAGGCGGCCACAGCGCGGCCACCGACAACAAGGAGGCCGCCTTCATGGACGCCCTGGGCTACGCCTACCTGTGGGAGCACATCGGACGGACATCCGCATGAGCAACGACAACGGCACCACCCTCGAACTGATCGGCGCGCCCACCGACGTCGGTGCCAGCGTGCGCGGCGCCGGCATGGGCCCCGATGCGCTGCGCGTGGCCGGGCTGCCGGAGGCGCTCGCGCGGCAGGGCTTCACGGTGATCGACCGCGGCAACCTCGCGGGCCCCGCCACGCCGTGGACCGCGCCGGCCAACGGCCTGCGCCACCTCGACGAGGTGATTGCCTGGAACCGCTCCGTCTACGCCGCCGTCGACACCGCCCTGGGCACCGGCCACGTGCCGCTCATGATGGGCGGCGACCACTGCCTGGCCATCGGCTCGATCAGCGCCGTGGCCTGGCATGTGCGCAAGCGCGGCAAGAAGCTGCGCGTGCTGTGGCTCGATGCGCATTCCGACGTCAACACCGAAACCACCAGCCCGAGCGGCAACCTGCACGGCATGCCCGTGTCCTGCCTGCTGGGCCACGGGCCCGCGGCGCTCACCGGCTGGAGCGGCGAGCGCGCGGCGCTGGAGCACGATGCCATCCGCTTCATCGGCATCCGCAGCGTCGACACCGACGAGAAGGACGCCATCCGCACGCTCGGCCTGCATGTGTTCGACATGCGCCACATCGACGAGCATGGCATGCGCACCACCATGACCGAGGCGCTGCAGGACGTGGACGAGGACACCCACCTGCACGTGAGCTTCGACCTCGACTGCCTCGACCCGAACATCGCGCCCGGCGTGGGCACCGGCGTGCGCGGCGGCCCGACCTACCGCGAGATGCAGCTGTGCATGGAAATGGTCGCCGACACCCGCCGCCTCGGCTCGGTCGACGTGGTGGAGCTGAACCCCGCGCTCGACGTGCGCAACCAGACCGCCGAAGTGGCGGTGGAGCTGATCGAGAGCCTGTTCGGAAAGTCGACGCTGGTGCGCTGAGCGGCTTCAGCCTGCGGACGCCGCGGATGCCGCTGCCGCCACGCAGCGCTGCATGCGCTGCAGGTCTTCGAGCAGCAGGCACACCGGCGCCGCCAGCAGCAGCAAGGCGGACGAGGCGCCCGGCGACTCATGCCGGCGTGCGAGCTGCGCAAGCTTGGCAAGATCGGGCGTGCCCCGGCCATCGAGCGCATCGGCCATGGCGGCGAGCGCGGCGGCCGCGGCCCGGGCTGTGTCCTGCCACGCGGCACCGCCAGCCGGTGTACGGCGCAGCATGCGTTCGAGCACGGTGGCGTCCTGGAAGATGCGCGCCGCGAGCCGCGCCTTGCTGCGGCAGGACTGCGCCGCCGGCACGGCAGCGCCGCGGCGCCACCAGCGGGCTTCCAGGTCGGCACTGCCCGCGAGCAGCGCCAGCCGGGCGAGCGCCGCGCGCGCGGCGGCATTGGCGCGTTCGGCCTCGGACTCGGCAGGCAGCCCGGCAGCGCCGCCCGGGCCGAGTGCGGCCAGCGTGGCCAGGCGCTTCGCCATGCCGCGCAGCAACGCGGCACAACCCGCATCGAAGCGCGGACCCGCGCGGTACTCCGACGCGACGAGCGCCACCGCCAGCGCCACGCCCACCCCGATGCCGATCTGCAGCATGCGCAGCAGCGCCACGTCGAGCGCCGAGTGGCCGGGGATGGCGCCGGCCGAAAGAATGAGCAGCGCGGCCACGGGCGCGCTGCGAAAACCCGGCAGCGCGGCGCCGGCAAAGGCCAGCAGCATCACGGTGGCCAGCGTGGTCGCGAGCATCGGCGCGCCCAGGTGCTGCAGGTAGACCCCTGCGAGTCCGCAGAGCGCGCCGGCGGCCGTGCCGCGCAGTCGCTCCCAGCCCGCGCCGAGCGTGCCGCCGGCGCTCGGCCGCATGACGATCAGCACGCTCATCACGGCCCAGAAGCTTTCGGGCAGCCGCATCGCCACGGCCACCAGCCATGCCAGCGCCACCGCGGCCGCCAACTGCGCGCCCGCGCGCCAGCGGCCCTCGCGCCAGAAGCCGCCGATGCGCTGCAGGGCCGGTGCCATCGGCGTCATCGCGGCCGCGCCGCGCCCGTCGAGGGCTCGCCGCCCTCTTCGAGCGCACCGGCAATGCGGTCGAGCAGCCCGCAGGCCTGCAGCAGCAGCGCGCGCTGTTCGGCGCCCAGCGTGGCGCCGATGGCGCGGGCCAGGGCGGCCTCGCGCGAGCGCATCAGCGCCTTGAGCCGGCGCAGGCCCTCGGGCGTGAGCGACAGCAGCCACTGGCGCCCGTCGGTGGCATGCGGCGCGCGGCCGATCCAGCCTTCGGCTTCCAGTTCGGCCAGCAGCCGGGTCAGCGACTGGAGCTTGACGCGTTCATGCGCCGCGAGCGCGGTGGGCGTGCACGGCCCGTGCCGGTGCAGCTGGCCCAGCACGCTGAGCTTGGCCACGCTCGGGCCGTCGGGGGCGGCCGGGCCGCTGCGCAGCTGGCGCGAGAACTGCGACACCGCGGTGCGCAGGCGCGCGGCGCACTGCAGCGCGTCGGCGGAGTCGAGGTTGGAAGCCATGCCAGATTGTAAGACGCATCTTGCTATCTGGCGAGACGGCCGCGGGCCGTTCAGCCCGGGTTCGGCACCGGCTTCACGGGAAAGGTGAGGGCTGGCGCCGCGGGCGCCGGTGGCGCAGAGGGCCGCGGCGCTTCGGGCGCCACGCTCGGAACTTCAGGTTCTTCGCCGCCCTGGCCTTCGAGAAAGCGATCGAGCAGCGCGAAGAAGCGGTCGTAGAACAGCTCGTCGGTGAGCGTTTCGCTCGCCACCTTGACCATCGCGTCGTCGCTGCCGGCAAAGGGCAGCGAGAGCGAGCCGAAGGCGCCCACCCCCACGCTCGCCGAGTTGTTGACCTTCTTGATGCCGTAGCGGTCCTGCAGCGCGGTCGCGAAGGCCACGGTGCTCCGCTTGCCGGCCTTGCCGCCCTCGCGCGCGCACACCACGCGGAACTCGACCTCCACATGCACCTCGGACGCCGGCTGGAAGCTCTTGCGCCCGGTCACCAGGTCGGGGTTGGCCGCGCTGATCATGTAGCCCTGGCTCAGCAGGGCGCGGCGCGCAGCTTCGCAGGTCTGGGCTTCCGTGGCGGTGTAGGTGCGCGTGTGGGTGGTGGTGGAATCGAACTCCTCGGTCTCGTACGACACGCGGCGCGGGCTGCCCGCGCAGCCGGCGAGCACCAGCATGGACAGCAGGACCAGTACCGGCGCGCGAAGAAGGACGGAAAAGGCGGAAGAAGAAGGGGGAGGCAGGGTCATGGAGCGGCGAATCCTAACCGGCGTGTCCGCCGGCGAAGCTTCGAGCATGCCCGGGCGCCGGTGTTCCCCGGCGCCGCAAATTTTCAGGACCAGCGCAGCACGTGATGCGCACGCGCGCGCGTCGCGGCAATCAGGCGTGCGTTGGGCGCATCGGTGCCGGCCACCCAGTCGCGCGCGGCCTCGGCGCTGCGGCCGAACTGCTGGTGGCGCTTCAGCAAACGCTCTTCGCGCACCGCATCGTCGATGTCGACGTACCAGACCTCGTCGAGCATCGCCGCCGCACCGGCCCAGGGGCCGGCGTCGTGCAGCAGGTAGTTGCCCTCGGTGATGACCAATTGCGTCGAAGGCAGCACCGCGATGGCGCCGGCGATCGGCTCCTCGATCTCGCGGCGGAATTCGGGGGCGTAGACGATGGGGTCGTCCGGCCCCTGCGTGCGAAGCCGCTGCAGCAGCGCCACATAGCCGGCGCTGTCGAAGGTGTCCGGGGCGCCCTTGCGGCCGGCGCGGCCGAGCCGTTGCAGCTCGACATTGGCCAGATGAAAACCGTCCATCGGCACGATCTGCGCGCGCTCGGCGCCCACGGCCTGCAGCAGCGCGAGCGCGAGCGTGGACTTGCCCGCTCCGGGTGCGCCGACCAGGCCCAGCAGCTTGCGCCGCCCGCCGGCCATCAGGGCCTGCAGGCGGGCGAGAGCGTCTTCGGGAATGGACGGAAGTTGTTGCTCGGGAGGGGTACTCATCCCCCGAGCGTACAACCTTGGCTTCAGCGGATCAGGGGTACAAGCCCCGTTCCTGGCGTGCCATGAGAATGCGTTCGCAAGCCACCGCATACGTGGCCGTGCGCAGCGAGATCTTGTGCTTGTCGGCCGTGTCCCAGATGTGGTTGAGCGCGTTCATCATGATGCGGTCGAGGCGCACGTTGATCTCGTCCTCGTCCCAGAAGAAGGACGAGAAGTCCTGCACCCATTCGAAGTACGAGACCGTCACGCCGCCGGCGTTGCAGATCACGTCGGGCACCACCAGCACGCCGCGCTCGGCAAGGATGTCGTCGGCCGTCGGCACCGTCGGGCCGTTGGCGCCTTCGAGCACCAGCTTGGCGGTGGTCTTGTGCGCGCGCTCGGCGGTGATCTGGCCTTCGAGTGCGGCCGGGATCAGGATGTCGCAGGCCACGTTCCAGAAGTCTTCGTTCGGCACGATGTCGCCGCCGGCACTGAAGCCGACCACGCCGTCGGTGCGCGAAATGGGCACCAGCTTCGTGAGGTCGAGGCCGTTCGGGTTGACGATGGTGCCGGTGTGGTCCTGCACCGCGACGATCTTGGCGCCCGCTTCCGCAAAGAGCTCGGCCGCGACCGAACCCACGTTGCCGAAGCCCTGCACCGCGATGCGCGCGCCGCGCAGGTCCAGCCCCAGGCGGCGCGCCGCTTCGCGGCCGGTGACGAACACGCCGCGGCCGGTGGCCTTGACGCGGCCCAGCGAGCCGCCCAGGTGCAGCGGCTTGCCCGTGACCACGCCGGTGGCGGTGCCGCCGACGTTCATCGAGTAGGTGTCCATCATCCACGCCATGATCTGCGCGTTGGTGTTGACGTCGGGCGCGGGAATGTCGGTGTGCGGGCCGATGATGATGCCGATCTCGCTGGTGTAGCGGCGCGTGACCTTCTCCAGCTCCTGCAGCGAGAGCTTCTTCGGGTCGACGCGGATGCCGCCCTTGGCGCCGCCGTACGGCAGGTTGACGGCGGCGGTCTTGATGGTCATCCAGGCCGACAGCGCCATCACTTCTTCCAGCGTGACGTCAGGGTGGAAGCGCACGCCGCCCTTGCCCGGGCCGCGGCTCATGTTGTGCTGCACGCGGTAGCCCTCGAAGTGGGCGATGGTGCCGTCGTCCATCTCGATCGGCACGTCCACGATCAGCGCGCGCTTGGGGCGCTTGAGCGTCTCGACCCAGCGGGCCAGCGGGCCGAGGTAGGGCACCACGCGGTCGACCTGCGAAAGGTAGGTGCCCCAGGGGCTGTTGGCGGTCGGATTGACGAAGGAGAGCTTTTCACTCATGGGAGATCCCTTGGTTGGAATGGATGGCCGCAACGATAGACCTCTCGCGCCCGCCGCGCCATGTCTTATGCGCGCCGCGATGGCGGTTATGCAAGAGAGGTTTGGCCGAACATGACAAAACGGTCATCGCCGGGTCATCGGCGCCCGAGCTGCGGTTCCTAGAGTGGGGGCTGCCAACCACTGATCGAAAGGACCGATTCCATGACCCGCTCTTGCACCCGCCTCCTGGCCACGGCCGCCGTCTCGTCGCTGCTGGGCCTGGCCGCCGCACCGAGCCTTGCCGGCAACTATGCGGAGGGCGATCCGCGGCCCGTGCCGTTCGCCTCCTCCACCACGCGCGCCGCCGTCTCGGCCGACGCGCGGCAGTGGCTCGCTACCGCGCCCACGCAAGGCTATGCCGAAGGCTCGCCGCAGCCCGAGCCGCGGGTGTCGGCGAACAGCCGCGCGGCCGTGGCGGCGGACACGCGGCTGTGGATCCGCTCGGGCCTGGCCGCGCGGCAGAACGGCGAAGCGGGCGCCGATCCGTCGAGCCCCGCCTACCGGCAGGCGGCCGCCGAATATGCGCGGCTGCGCACCAGCCCGGCCTACGGCGCGCTGATCGACCAGTTCAACAGCCGGTCATCGTCCGCACGCGCCGAAGAAGACGGCAATCCCTTGCGCTGAAGACGAACGGCGGCCTCAGGCCACCGCGCTCAGCAGCGCCGCGTTGCCGCCGGCCGCCGTGGTGTTGACCGTGACCGTCTGCTCGGCACAGAAGCGGTAAAGGTAGTGCGGCCCGCCGGCCTTGGGGCCGGTGCCGCTCAGCCCCTCGCCGCCGAAGGGCTGCACGCCGACCACCGCGCCGATGATGTTGCGGTTGACGTAGATGTTGCCCACCTGCGCCCGCGCCGCGAGCGCCTGCGCGCGCGAGTCGATGCGGGTCTGGATGCCGAGCGTGAGGCCGTAGCCGAGCGCGTTGATGCGATCGATCACCTCGGCGGGATCGCGCAGCGCGCCCGAGCCCCAGCGCGCGATCTGCAGCACCGGCCCGAAGATCTCGCTGGTCACGCTGTCGATCGAGGGCACCTCGTAGGCCTGCGGCGCGATCAGGTTGCCCTCGGTTGAAGAAGAGGCAGCCGGCGCGAGCAGGCGCTTGGCTTCCGAATCCAGCCGCTTCAGGTGGCGCCGGATGTTGTCGGCCGCCTCGGCGTCGATCACCGGTCCCACATCGGTCGCGAGCAGCGCCGGGTCGCCCGCGGCCAGTTCGCCGGCCGCGCCGCGGATCATCTCGATCACCGCGTCGGCGATGCCCTCGTGCAGCACCAGCAGGCGCAAGGCCGAGCAGCGCTGGCCGGCCGAACGGAACGCGCTCTGCACCACGGCGTCGACCACCTGCTCGGGCAGCGCGCTCGAATCGACCAGCATCGCGTTGATGCCGCCGGTCTCGGCGATCAGCGGCACGATCGGGCCGTCCTTGGCGGCGAGCGCGCGGTGGATGATGCGCGCCACCTGGGTCGAACCGGTGAACACCACGCCCGCCACGCCCGGCGCCGCCACCAGCGCCGCGCCCACGGTTTCGCCGGGCCCGTGCAGCAGCTGCAGCGCATCGGCCGGCACGCCCGCGGCGTGCAGCAGCTTCACGGCTTCGAGCGCGATGGCCGGCGTCTGCTCGGCCGGCTTGGCGAGCACCGTGTTGCCGGTGGCAAGCGCGGCCGCCACCTGGCCCGCGAAGATCGCGAGCGGAAAATTCCACGGGCTGATGCACACCCAGGGGCCGCGCGCCGTGAGCCGCAGTTCGTTGCTCTCGCCCGTCGGGCCGGGCAGCGCCACGGGCTGCATGATGCGTTCGGCCTCGTCGGCGTAGTAGCGCAGGAAGTCGACAGCCTCGCGCACTTCGGCCACCGCGTCGCCCCAGGTCTTGAAGGCCTCCTTGACCAGCAGCGCGCAGAAGCGCGGCAGCTCGCGCTGCAGCGCGTCGGCGGCCTGGCGCAGCATGGCGGCGCGCGCCTCGACCGGCACCTTGCGCCAGCTGCGGAAAGCGGCGGCGCTGGCGGCCACGGCCTTGGGCGCGCTGGCGGCATCGAACAGTTCGACATGGGGCACCGCGGTGGTCTCCAGCGCCGCGAGCAAGGGCGCGCGCATCGGCTCGACGGCAAGGTCGACGCCTTCGCTGTTGCGCCGCGCCGGCGGCGGGCCGTAGAGCGCGGGCGGCAGCGGCAAGGCGGGGTTCGCCTCCTCGAGCCAGAGCGGCGACATCAGCAGCTCGCCGATGTCGACCTGCTCGTCGCCGAGCTGGTTCACGAAGGACGAGTTGGCGCCGTTTTCCAAGAGCCGCCGCACGAGGTAGGCGAGCAGGTCCTTGTGCTGGCCCACCGGGGCGTACACGCGCACCGGCGCGTCGGTGCTCTTCATCACTTCGCGGTAGACGCCCTCGCCCATGCCATGCAGGCGCTGCAGCTCGAAGGGCGCGCCGGCCACCTCGGCCATCTGCAGGATGGCCGCGATGGTGCCCGCGTTGTGGGTGGCGAACTGCGGATAGACCGCATCGGGCGCAGACAGCAGCGCACGCGCGCAGGCCAGGTAGCTCACGTCGCTGTGGTGCTTGTGCGTGAAGACCGGGTAGTGCGGCAGGCCGAGCTCCTGGGCCCGCTTGATCTCGGCGTCCCAGTAGGCGCCCTTCACGAGGCGGCACATCAGCCGCAGCTTGTGCCGGCGCGCCACCGCCGTGACGTGCGCAATCAGTTCGAGCGCGCGCGTCTGGTAGGCCTGCAGCGCCAGGCCGAAGCCGCGCCATTGCGGCCGTTCGGCGGCCACGCGCGCGGCCAGCGCCTCGAACACGTCGAGCGACAGCTCGAGCCGGTCGACCTCTTCGGCATCGATGGTGAGGTTGAGGCCGGCATCGGCCGCCAGTTCGCACAGCTGCCACACGCGCGGCACCAGCTCGCGCATCACGCGCTCGCGCTGCGCGTCCTCGTAGCGCGGATGCAGTGCGCTGAGCTTGATGGAGATGCCGTCGTTGTGCTCGGGCCCGCGCGCCGCATCGGCACCGGCCGCAATGGCGCCGATGGCTTGCGTGTAGCTCTCGAGGTAGCGCAGCGCATCGGCATCGGTGCGCGCGCCCTCGCCGAGCATGTCGTAGCTGAAGCGCAGCGCGCCCTGCCGGCGATGCGCCGAGCGGGCCTCGTCCATGGCCTCGGCGATGGTCTGTCCGAGCACGAACTGGCGCCCCAGCAATTGCACCGCGCGCAGCGTGGCGGCCACCACCGTGCGGGAGCCGAGCTTGGCCATGAGGCCGGGCGGATGGTCGCCTTCGGGCAGGAATTTCTTCGACATCGCGATGGCGGCGGACGACAGCCGCGACAGCGTGGAATCGGCCGTGCCCTCGAAATCAGCCCGGCCCAATTGGTCGGCCGTGAGCGCGATGGCCGTGGCGGCGTCGGGCACGCGAAGCAGCGCCTCGGCCAGGCGCATCAGCGCAAGGCCCTCGGCGCTGGAGATCGGGTACTCGCGCAGCAGGCTTTCCATGGCCCAGAACGGCGGCGGGTGTCGGCGCACCGCCTCCACCCAGGGCGTGGCGGCGGCGGCCGCGGCGCGCCAGTCGAGCGCGCCTTCGAGCGAGGCGAGCCGGTGCGAGACGACATCGGCTTCAGGGCGGTAAGGGATGGGCAGGTGCATGGCAGTTCCTTGGTTCTATCCCCTATGGTCTTTGGATATAGACCGAATCTTTTGCCAAAAAATACGGGGCCGGCCGGATAATTCACCAATGCTCGACCTGGATCTGGATCGCATCGACCTTCGGCTGCTGAAGATTCTTCAGGAAGACGGCCGCATCACCAACCTCAAGCTGGCCGAGTTGGTGGCGCTCTCGCCCACCGCCGTGCTGGCGCGGGTGCAGCGGCTCACGCGCGAGGGTTTCATCCAGGGCTACGAGGCGCGGCTCGATCCGCACAAGCTCGGGCGCGGGCTCACGGTGTTCGTCGAGATCCTGCTCGACCGCACCACGCCCAACGTGTTCGAGCAGTTCAAGGCCGCGGTGCAGGTGCGCGACGAGATCATGGAATGCCACATGGTTGCGGGCGGCTTCGACTATCTGCTCAAGACCCGCATGGCCGACATGGCGGCCTACCGCGAATTCGCGGGCACGGTGCTGTGGCAACTGCCGGGCGTGCGGGAGACGCGGACCTACGCGGTGATGGAAGAAATCAAGAGCAGCGCGCGGCTGCCGCTGGCCGTCTAGCGCCCGTCAGGCGGCCTTGGGCCGGCCGCCGAAGATCGCCGTGCCGATGCGCACCATCGTGCTGCCGGCGCTGACCGCCGCTTCGAGGTCGGCGCTCATGCCGAGCGAGAGGGTGTCGAGTTCGATGCCAGCAGCGCGGATCGCGTCGTACACGGCGCGCGCGCGCAGGCACAGTTCGCGCTGCGCGGCGAAATCCGGCGCCGGTTCGGGAATGGCCATGAGCCCCCGCAGCCGCAAATGTGGCAATGCCGCCACAGCACGCGCGAGCGGCAGCGCCTCTTCGGGCGGCACGCCGGACTTGTTGGCGCCGCCGTCCACATTGACCTGCAGGCACACCTGGAGCGGCGGCAGATGCGCCGGCCGCTGCGCCGAAAGGCGCTCGGCGATCTTGAGCCGGTCGATGCCGTGCACCCAGTCGAAATGCTCGGCCACGGGCCGCGTCTTGTTGCTCTGCAGAGGGCCGATGCAGTGCCATTCGAGTTCTGCGCGCAGGTCCGACAGCGCGGCGATCTTGTCCAGCCCCTCCTGCACATAGTTCTCGCCGAAGGCCCGCTGGCCCGCCGCATGGGCCTCGCGCACGGCCTCGGGCCCGAAGGTCTTGGACACCGCCAGCAGCCGGACTTCGGCCGGGTTGCGCCCATGTTCGGCGCAGGCCTTTGCGATCCGGTTCTTTACTTGCTGGAGGTCGTCGCCAATCATCGTCATAATCTTCCAAAATCGTATCAAAACGTCACCGAACTCGAGCCGAGGACCCCCGTGGACATTACCCAGCTGCTGGCATTCAGCGTCAAGAACAAAGCCTCCGACCTGCACTTGTCGGCCGGCCTGCCGCCGATGATCCGCGTCCACGGCGACGTGCGGCGCATCAACGTCGATGCGCTCGACCACAAGTCGGTGCACGCCATGGTGTACGACATCATGAGCGACACGCACCGCAAGCACTATGAAGAATTCCTGGAGGTCGACTTCTCGTTCGAGATCGACGGCCTCGCGCGCTTCCGCGTGAATGCCTTCAACCAGGCGCGCGGCGCGGCGGCGGTGTTCCGGACCATTCCCTCGAAGATCCTCACGCTGGAGCAGCTCAACGCGCCCAAGATTTTCGCGGAACTGGCGCTCAAGCCGCGCGGGCTGGTGCTGGTGACCGGGCCCACCGGCTCGGGCAAGTCGACCACCTTGGCCGCGATGGTCAACTACCTGAACGAAAACGAGTATGGCCACATCCTCACGGTGGAAGACCCGATCGAATTCGTGCACGAATCCAAGAAGTGCCTGATCAACCAGCGCGAGGTCGGGCCGATGACGCTGTCGTTCTCCAACGCGCTGCGCTCGGCGCTGCGCGAAGACCCGGACGCCATCCTGGTGGGCGAGCTGCGCGACCTGGAAACCATTCGCCTGGCCATGACCGCGGCCGAAACGGGCCACCTGGTGTTCGGCACGCTGCACACCTCGTCGGCCGCCAAGACCATCGACCGGATCATCGACGTGTTCCCGGGCGAGGAAAAGGAAATGATCCGCGCCATGCTGTCCGAATCCTTGCAGGCCGTGATCTCGCAGACGCTGTGCAAGACCAAGGACGGCCAGGGCCGCGTGGCGGCGCACGAGATCATGCTGGGCACGCCGGCGATCCGCAACCTGATCCGCGAGGCCAAGGTGGCGCAGATGTATTCGGCCATCCAGACCGGCCAGGGCGCGGGCATGCAGACGCTGGACCAGAACCTGACCGACCTCGTGCGCCGCAATGCCATTTCGGCGGCGGAAGCGCGCGGCAAGGCCAAGATCCCCGAGAATTTCCCAGGCTGATCCCAGCCCTTCGGAGCACCGACACATCATGGAACGCGATCAAGCCAGCCAGTTCATCAACGACCTGCTCAAGCTCATGGTGAGCCGCAACGGCAGCGACTTGTTCATCACCGCGGACTTTCCGCCCGCGATCAAGGTCGACGGCAAGGTCACCAAGGTGTCGCAGCAGGCGCTGGGGGCGCAGCACACGCTGGCGCTCACGCGCTCGGTCATGAACGACCGCCAGACGGCGGAGTTCGAGCGCACCAAGGAATGCAACTTCGCGATCTCGCCGACCGGCATCGGCCGCTTCCGCGTGAACGCCTTCGTGCAGCAGGGCAAGGTCGGCATGGTGCTGCGGACCATCCCGGCCAAGCTGCCGACCATCGACGGCCTGGGCATGCCGCAGGTGCTCAAGGACGTGTCGATGACCAAGCGCGGCCTCACCATCCTGGTGGGCGCCACGGGCTCGGGCAAGTCGACCACGCTGGCGGCCATGATCGACTGGCGCAACGAAAATTCCTACGGCCACATCGTGACGGTGGAGGACCCGGTCGAATTCGTGCATCCGCACAAGAACTGCGTGGTCACGCAGCGCGAAGTGGGCATCGACACCGACAGCTGGGAAGCCGCGCTCAAGAACACGCTGCGCCAGGCGCCCGACGTGATCTTGATGGGCGAAATCCGCGACCGCGAGACCATGGAGCACGCGGTGGCCTTTGCCGAGACCGGCCACCTGTGCATGGCCACGCTGCACGCCAACAGCGCCAACCAGGCGCTGGACCGGATCATCAACTTCTTCCCCGAAGAGCGCCGCGCGCAACTGTTGATGGACCTGTCGCTGAACCTGCGCTCGCTGATCTCCCAGCGCCTGGTGCCCACCGAGGACGGCCAGGGCCGCGTGGCGGCGGTGGAAGTGCTGCTGAACACGCCGCTCATTTCCGACCTGATCTTCAAGGGCGAGGTGGGCGAGATCAAGGAGATCATGAGGAAGAGCCGCAACCTGGGCATGCAGACCTTCGACCAGGCGCTGTTCGACCTGTTCGAGAGCCACTCGATCACCTTCGAGGACGCCATCCGCAACGCCGATTCGGCCAATGACCTGCGGCTGCAGATCAAGCTCAACAGCCAGCGCGCGCGCAGCACCGACCTCTCGGCCGGCACCGAGCACTTCGCGATCGTTTAGACGCAGGTGACGGGGGCTTCGCGTTGGCTTTAAGCTCTCGCCCATGAGCAGCATCAATCCCCGAACCTACGAATCTACCCCCTCCCAGACGGTGGCCTTCCTGGGCCTTGGCGTCATGGGCGGGCCGATGGCCGGGCACCTGGCCAAGGCCGGCCACAAGGTCACGGTCTACAACCGCACGCCGGCCAAGGCCGAGGCCTGGGTCGCCGAATTCGGCGCGCCCGGCCGCCATGCCGCCACCCCGCGCGAAGCGGCCGCAGGCGCCGACATCGTCTTCAGCTGCGTGGGCAACGACGACGACCTGCGCGCCGTGGTGCTGGGCCCGAACGGCGCCTTTGCCGGCATGAAGAAAGGCAGCGTGCTGGTCGACCACACCACCGCCTCGGCCGACGTGGCGCGCGAGCTCGCGAATGCGGCGGCGGCAGCCGGCCTGCAGTTCATCGACGCGCCGGTGTCCGGCGGCCAGGCCGGTGCGCAGAACGGCGCGCTCACCGTGATGTGCGGCGGCGACAAGGCGAGCTTCGAGCGCGTCAAGCCGGTGATGGAGGCCTTTGCGCGCGCCGTCACGCTGCTGGGCGCGAGCGGCGCCGGCCAGCTCGCCAAGATGGTGAACCAGATCGCCATCGCGGGCCTGGTGCAGGGCCTGTCCGAAGCCATTGCCTTCGGCCAGCGCGCGGGCTTGGACATGAAGCTGGTGCTCGAGGTGATCGGCAAGGGCGCCGCCCAGAGCTGGCAGATGGACAACCGCGGCAAGACCATGATCGACGGCAAGTTCGACTACGGCTTTGCGGTCGACTGGATGCGCAAGGACCTGGGCCTGGTGCTCGACGAGGCCAAGCGCAACGGCGCGCGCGTGCCCGTGACGGCGCTGGTCGACCAGTTCTATGCCGACGTGCAGCAGGCCGGCGGGCGGCGCTGGGACACGTCGAGCCTGATCATCCGGCTCAAGTAAAAAAAAACAAAGCCCGCGCGAAGCGGGCTTTGTTTTTTGCGGGATCAGCGCACCGGCGTGGCCGTGGCGCCGCCGGGCTGGGCCGGCGGCAGCGGCTCCATCGGCGGCAGCGGCACGCGCGATGACGAAGAAGCTCCGGGCGCCGAAGACGGTGCCGGTGCAGGCGATCCGGTGCCGCCCCGCTGCGCCTGCTGCGCCTGGCTGGCCAGTTCGGCTTCGCTCACCACCTCGACCACGCGCACCACCTTCTGCACGCCCGAGATGCCGCGTGCGATTTCGGTCGCGCGGTCGGTTTCGCGGCGCGTCGCAATGCCCATCAGGTAGACCACGCCGCGCTCGGTCACCACCTTGAACGAATTGGCGAAGATGTCCTTGGCGTCGAGCAGCGAGGCCTTGACCTTGCCGCTGATGAACAGGTCGTTCGAGCGGTCCTGGAAGGTGCTGGGCGGGCCGACGGTGAGCTCGTTGACCACCGAGCGCACGTTGTCCACGCGCTGCACCAGGTCCTCGACGCGGCGGCGGTCGGCGTCGCTGCCCACGGCGCCGGTCAGCAGCACCTGGCGGTTGAAGCTGGTGACGCTCACGTACATGTTGTCGTTGGCGATCTCGCGCACGCGGGCCGCCGCGCGCAGCTCGATGCCCTGGTCGTCGAGCTGGGCGCCGGAGCTGCGGCGGTCGGTGGCCACCATGCCCACGCCCACCGCCGCGGCCCCTCCGACCACGAGCGGCACGCAGGCCGAAAGCCCGGCAACCAGGACGGTTCCCGAGGCAAGTGCAATGGCGAAGCGCTGGAACGGTGTCGTTGTCGTCATGTGGAAGCTTCCTGTTCTCCGAGTAGCTGGGCATCCACGCCGTCGCACAGGCAATGCAGTGCGAGCAGGTGGATTTCGTGGATACGCGCCGCACGTTCGTGCGACACGCCGATCTGGACGTCCGTTTCGCGCAGCGCGCGGCCGATGGCGCCACCGGTTCCGCTGCTGCCCGCGCCGGGCGAGGCCGGCTGGCCCGCGCTGGCATTGCCCAGCAGCGCCACCACCGTCATGTCGCGCTCGTGCGCAGCCAGCACCGCGGCCAGCACGGCCGCCGACTGGCCGCTCGCGCTCAGCGCCAGCAGCACGTCGCCGGCCTGGCCGAGCGCGCGCACCTGGCGGGCGAAACGGTCGGCGTCGACGGCAGCGGCGCTGTCGGCCGACGGATCGGTGGGATCGCCGGGCAGCGCGATGGCGCCGAGCTCGGGGCGCTCGCGCTCGAAGCGGCCGACGAACTGCGCCGCGAACTGCGCCGCCAGCAGGCCCGAGACGCCCGCGCCGCAGGCCAGCACCTTGCCGCCACTGGTCACGCAGGCCAGGATCGCCTGCATGGCCTGCGAAATGGGTTTGCTGAGGATGGGGCCGGCCTGGTACTTGAGGTCGGCGCTGTCGATGAAGTGTTGCTGAATCCGTTGCTCGAGCATGGGGCGCGATGATACCGGGGGGCGTTGAAACAAGACGTTTGCGATGGATGGGAGGATGAATGTGTGGGTGGAGCCCGCGGCGCGCTTTCAGTTCCCGCCCGCGTCGAACGCGCCCTGCAGCCAGGTGATGCGCTCCTCGACCAGCACCACGTCGAAGCGGCAGGGCGGCAGCGTGCGCAGCCCGTTCAGGTAGTGCCGCGCCGCAAACACGATGCGCCGCTGCTTGAGCCCCGTGATGCTGCCGCCGGCGCCGCCGTGCGTGCCGCTGCTGCGCTGGCGCACCTCCACGAACACCAGCGTGGCGTCGCGCGGATCGCGCATGATCAGGTCGATCTCGCCGCCGCCGCGCCCGGGCGTTCGATAATTGCGCGCTACCAGCGCCAGGCCGGCGCATTGGAGATGGTCGAGCGCGGCGTCTTCCGCCGCATCGCCGCGATGCTTGGTCGTGATGGTCTTCATGCTGGCTCCCTGCCCGCTTCTTTTTTGTTCCTACGGAGAAACCCCTTGGCTTCACTAGCACCCGCTTCCTTCGGCGCCGCCCTTTCGGCCGCGCGCGATGCCTCGGGTGCACAGCATTATCCGCAGGGCACGCTCTACGTGGTGGCCACGCCCATCGGCAACCTGGCCGACATCACGCTGCGCGCGCTGCATGTGCTGCAGCTGGTCGATGCCGTTGCCTGCGAGGACACGCGCCACACGCAGAGCCTGCTGCGCGCCTACGGCATCGACCGGCCGAATGCCCAGCTCCTGGCCGTGCACCAGCACAACGAGGCCGAGGCCGCGCAGGCCGTGGTCGCGCGGCTCGCGCAGGGCGAGCGCATCGCCTACGTGAGCGACGCCGGCACGCCCGGCGTGAGCGACCCGGGCGCGCGGCTGGTCGCGGCCGTGCGCGGCGCCGGGCAGCGCGTGCTGCCGCTGCCGGGCGCGAGCAGCGTCACCACGCTGGTCGGCGCCGCCGGGCTCGTGGCAGCCGGCGACGAGAGCAGCGCCTTCGTGTTCGCGGGCTTCCTGCCGACCAAGGCCGGCGAGCGCGACGCGGCCGTGCAGGCGCTCGCGCAGGAGCGGCGCGCGGTGGTGCTGCTGGAAGCGCCGCACCGCATCGAGGCCGTGGCCCGCGCGCTGGCGACGCTGGGCGAGCGCCGCATCACCGTCGGCCGCGAGCTCACCAAGCAGTTCGAGGAGATCGCGACCGTCGCCGCCACCGAGCTGCCGGGCTGGTTCGCAGCCGGCCGCGACCGCACGCGCGGCGAATTCGCGCTGGTGCTGCACCCGGTGGCCGCGGCCACCGACGATGGTGCCGAAGGCGAACGCGTGCTGCGCCTGCTGCTGGCCGAGCTGCCCGTGAAGACCGCGGTGCGGCTTGCGGCCGAGATCAGCGGGGCGCCGCGCAATGCGCTGTATGACGCGGCGCTGCGGATTCGCAACGACGCGGGTGCAGCGGACGCCGAATAGCCTCAACCATCCAGCTCCGCATACCGCCTGAAGATCCCATCCTCGTTGAACGCGATGCGGCGCGGGCTTTGCAGGTAGTCGTGCACGCGCTGGCGGCGCCGGACGTTGTCGTGCAGCTTCTCGACCGCGGGCGTGGCGGCCAGCGCCCTGGCCGCGGCTTTCGGGAAGGCATAGCGCAGGCCGTCCACCAGCTGGAACAGCGACAGGTCGGCATAGGTCAGCACATCGCCCACGAGGTGCGACGGCCCCGCGGGGTTGCGCTGCAGCACGCGCTCGAACCAGTTCAGGTACTTGGGTATCCGCTCTTCGCGGAAGGCCCGCGCGCGCTGCACCGCCGCGTCGCGCTGGTCCTCGTAGTAGGCGCCGGTGGAGATCGGGTGGTGCGTGTCGTGCGCCTCGGCCACCACGTCGGCAATGGTGAGCTGCAGCTGGTGCGTCCAGAGGCCGTCGGATTCGCCGACGCCCGAAAGGCCGAGCCGCGGTCCCAGGTACAGCAGGATGGCCGCGGTCTGCCCGACGACGATGTCGCCGTCGATCAGGAACGGCGGCGCGAACGAAGGGCGGACGATGTCGGGGTCGTCGAGCCGGTCGCCCAATGCGGACCCGCCGCCGCCCTTCGATTCAGGCAGGCGCGCCACGTCGACATAGTCCGCACCGGCCGCCTCGAGCGCGAGCCGCACGAATTCCCCGCGGCCCTGGATGGTGGGCCAGTAGTGGAGTTGATAGGTGGTCATGGAGCCATGGTGTCAGGCTCCGCATGCCCCTGCAACCGCCGCGCCCTTGGGCCCTCAGAGCCCCTCGGCAAGCTCCACCGCG
This sequence comes from Variovorax sp. 01N425, assembly GCF_056399465.1. Classification (NCBI taxonomy): domain Bacteria; kingdom Pseudomonadati; phylum Pseudomonadota; class Betaproteobacteria; order Burkholderiales; family Comamonadaceae; genus Variovorax; species Variovorax sp. 01N425. The sequence continues at coordinate 28,701 of NZ_JBFTRJ010000018.1, forward strand.
CGGCGCCTGGCCTCGGCCCTGGCGCCGGCATCGACCTCCGGCCCCATCAGCGTTTTCTCGACCACCACGGAGCGCACCTCGCGCACGCCGATGAAGCGCAGCCAGGTCTCGATGTAGGGCAGCTGGAAGTCGAGCGCATGTGCGGAGCCGTCCTTGCCCAGCGGGTAGTCCAGGCCCCTTGCGCACACCACCGTCGCGCGCCGGGTCTGCAGCATGCCCGACAGGCCCGAGGCGTCGAAGCGGAACAGCACGTCCTTGTGCGACACCACGTCGATCAGGTGCTTCAGCTTGTAGGGAATGCCAAAGTTCCACAGCGGCATCGCCAGCACGATGTGGTCCGCGGCGTGGAAAGGCACGGCAATGCGCCGGACCTCGTCCCAGGCCACTTGCTGGGCGTCGCTCAGCGGCACGCCGTTGATGCCGGCGTACTTGGCGTCGAGCATGTCCTGCGACAGCTCGGGCAGTTGCATGGTCCAGGGGTTCAGGGTGGTGACATGGCAGGCCGGGTGGATGCGCGTCACTTCGTCGATGAAGGCGCCGGCCACCTCGATGCTGGCGGAGCGCGTCTTCCTGGGCGAGGTCTCGATGTAGAGCAGTTCTTTCATGGCGTGCAAGGGTGAGTGGTTCGGAACGCCGAGGCTAGGCAGCACGGACCCAGCACACAAGCAACATAATTTGCAGCCATTCAGAACGAATTTCACTGAAACCCATGCTCGACTCCCAACAGCTGCGCGCCTTTGTCTCGGTGGCCGACCACGGCAGCGTGACGCGCGCGGCCGACGCCATGCACCTGACGCAATCAGCCGTGAGCGCGCAGATCCGGCGGCTCGAAGAGCAGCTGGGCTGCCGCGTCTTCGACCGCACCACCCGTTCGCTGCAGCTCACGGCCCAGGGCAGCGTGCTGCTGAGCTATGCGAGAAGCATCCTCAAGCTGCAGCAGCAGGCGGTCTCGCGGCTTGCGGCGCCGCGCCACGCGCCGGCCACGCTGCGCCTCGGATGCTCGGAGGGCTTTCCCAGCGAATGGCTGTTCGGCGCGCTCGCGGGCTTTCGCCAGCGCAGGCCCGACGTGCATGTGGAAATCAGCTGCGGCATCAGCACGATGCTGGCCAAGCAGGTGCGGCAGCACTCGCTCGACCTGATGGTCGGCACGGTCTGCGACGCCGGCAGCGACACCGAAACGCTCTGGATAGAGCCGCTGGTCTGGGCCTTTTCAGCAAGGGCGCTGCTCGACCCCGATGCGCCCGCCCCGCTCGCGTTTTTGTCGGAGCCCTGCCCGTTCCGCGAAGCCGCACTCGCCTCGCTGGCCGGGCATGGAACGACCAACTGGCAGATCGTGCTGACCGCGCAAAGCTCGGGCACGCTGGTGGCCGCCGCGGCGGCCGGCCTGGCAATCACCGTTCTGACGCCCTCGGGCATGCCGCCCTTGTTGCGCTCCATTCCGCCGGGCAGCTTCCTGCCGCCGCTGCCGCCCGCGCGATTCGTGATCCAGCACGCCGAGGGGAGCACCGCGCCGGAGCCGCTGGCAGCGCTGGTCGACGAGGTGCGCGAGGCCTGCTTCAGGTGGCGCGGGGCGCATGCGGGAGCGCTCGACGCGTAGCGCTGCGCCCCCGGCTCGCGGGCTACTCGGCCGTGATCCCCGCCTTGCGCACCACCTCGCCAAACTTCACGAGGCGCTCGGACATCATCTTCTCGAAGGCGGCGGGCGTCATTTCCTCGGGCGCGATCACGCCGCGCTCCTTGAGGCTGGCCTGCATGGCCGGCGACGCGGCCGCCTGGCGCACGGCCTTGTACAGCGTCTGCACGATGGCGTCCGGCGTGCCGCCGGGGGCAGCAAGGCCGGTCCACGAAGTGAGGTTGAGCTGCGGGTAGCCCACCTCGGCCATGGTGGGCACGTCGGGCAGCTGCGGCAGGCGCTGGTCGGCCGCCACGGCCAGGGCGCGCACCTTGCCGGCCTGCACGTGCGGCAGCATGATGACCAGGTTGTCGAGGATGAACTGCACCTCGTTGGACAGCACCGCCGTGATCAGCGGCGAGCCGCCGCGGTAGGGAATGTGCGTGGTGAACACGCCCGTGGCGGCCTTGAGCATCTCCACGTTGAGCTGGCCCATGCTGCCCACGCCGCCGCTGCCGTAGTTGAGCTTGCCGGGGTTCTTCTTCGCGTAGTCGATGAACTCCTTGAAGCTCTTGATGGGCAGGCTCGAATGCACCACCAGCGCATTGGGCTGGCGGCCCAGGATGGCGATGTTCTCGAAATCCTTGACGGGGTCGTAGCCCACCTTGGGCTGCGTGAGCGGGTTGGCCAGATGGCTGCTCTGCGACGACACCACCAGCGTGTAGCCGTCGGGCTTGGCGCGCGCCACCATCTGCGAGGCCACCGAGCCGCCCGCGCCGGCGCGGTTCTCCACCACGATCGGCACGCCCAGCACGCTCGACAGCGGCTCCGAATACTGGCGCGCCATGATGTCCACCGACCCGCCCGGAGGGAACGGCACCACCAGCGTGATGGGGCGCGAGGGGTACTTGTCTTCGGCAGCGTGCGCCGCCAACGGAGCCAGGCCCGCAAGGCCGAGCCCCAGGCCGGCGTTGAGGATGTGGCGGCGAGTGGGTTGTGTGGGGTGCATGGAATCTGCTCTCGAAGGCAAAAGATCAGGGGTGGTCGAGGATGGCCAGCGCCACGGCCTGGGCGCGCGGCACGAAGGTGGAAAGCTCGCAGTACTCGCGCTCTGTGTGGGCATGCCCGCCCACCGGGCCGGTGCCGCATAGCGTGGGCGCGCCCACCGAGGCGGTCAGGCCGCTGTCGGCCGCGCCGCCCGTGAACTCTCCCTGCACCTCGAAGCCCAGCGCCTTGGCGCCGCGCTGGTAGAGCGCCAGCAGTTCGTCGGGCGTGGGCTTCATGGGCATGGTGCGGCGCGATCCGGTCACGCGGCCCTTGGTGCGCGGCACGGACTCTTCCTCGACGATGGCGCGCACCTTGGCAAGCAGTTGGTCCGGATCGGTGTCCGAGGTGAAGCGCATGTCCAGCTCGGCCTTGGCATGCGGCGCCACCATGTTGGGCACGATGCCGCCATGCACCACGCCCACGTTGGCGGTCACGCCCGTGGCCGGGTCGGTCAGCGCATGCAGCGCGAGCGTCTTGCGGGCCAGTGCCTCGATCGCGCTGGCGCCGGCCGCGTGGTTGATGCCCGCATGCGCGGCCACGCCCTCGACCTCGAACTCCACCACCATCGAGCCCTTGCGGCTGGTCACGAGGTTGCCGCTGACACGGCCCGGTTCGGCATTGAGCACCGCGCGCGCGCCGCGCGCCTTGGCCATGATGCGGTCGCGCGTGGCGGCCGAGCCGATTTCTTCGTCGCACGAGAAGAACAGCTGCAGCGGTGCCTTCAGCCCGCCGCAGCGCGCAAAGGCCTCGGCCACGAACACGTTCATCACCAGGCCTGACTTCATGTCGGCCACGCCGGGGCCGTAGGCGCGCCCGTCTTCCACGCGGAAGGGCCGGCGCGCCGCGGTGCCCGCCGGGTACACCGTGTCCATGTGCCCCATGAGCAGGATGGGCGCGCCCTCGGCGGTCCCGGGCACCTGGGCATGCAGCAGCACGCCATAGCCCGGCACCGGCTCGAACTGCACCGCCACGCCGGCGGCTTCGAGGTGCTCTCGCAGCGCCGTGGCCACGGCGGTCACGCCCGCTTCGTTGCGGCTACCGCTGTCGATGTCGACCACTTTCTGCAACAGATCTTGCATCGCCTGCGCCTGGCCGGCCAGCCAGTCCAGGATGCGCGCGCGCAGCTGCGAACGGCTCTCTTCAAGGGTATCCTGCATCTTCGTCCTTCAATGAACCCCGCGGCGGCGGGTGAAATTTGGGCCGAAGTGTTGCACGCGCTGGCATTGTTTGCAATGCTTCATTCATAAAAAAGGCATCAATGAAATCATCGTTGCAAGAGAAAAAACCGGCCGGCCTGCTCACCGAGCGCCTGGCCCGCCAGGGCGGCGAGCTCACGGCCAGCGAACGCGCCCTGGCCGAGGCCCTGGGGCGCGACTATCCGCACGCCTTGCTCGAATCCGCCACCGCCCTGGCCGCGCACAACGGCACCAGCGCCTCCACCGTGGTGCGGCTGTTCGCCAAGCTGGGCTACGCGAGCTATGCCGAGGCGCAGCGCGAAGCGCGCGGGGAAGTGACCGCACTGCTGCAGACCGCCGGGCAGCGCGCCCCCGTGACCATCGGCACCCGGCGCAGCCTGCAGCAGTGCGTGGACGACACCCTGCTGCACGACCAGCACAACATCACCGCCACGCGCGACGGCCTGGACATGGCAGCGTTCGAGGCCATGGCCACGCGCATCGCCAAGGGCAAGGGCCGCCTCTTCGTGCTGGCGCAGATCAACAGCGCGCCCGTGGCCGCCTGGCTAGCCCTGCACCTCAACATGTGCCGCCCCGGCGTGCACGAACTGGGCGCGGGGGCGGTCACCGCCACCGACCAGCTGCTGTGGATCCAGCCCGAAGACGCCCTGCTCGCCTTCAGCATCCGCCGCTATTCCAGCGGCCCGGTGAACGTGGCGCAGCGCTTTCGCGAAGCGGGCGCACAGGTGCTGGCCATCACCGACAGCGCCACCGCGCCGCTCGCCGCGCTGGCGCACCACCGGGTGCAAGTGCGCACGTCGAACGCATCGCCGTTCGACTCCTACACCGCGGCGTTCTTTGTCTGCAATGCGCTGGTGTCGGCCGTGGCCCAGCTGCGGCACGAAGCGGTGCCGCAGGTGCTGGCGCGGCGCGACCAGCTGTGGAAGGACGTGGAGGCGTCGCAGCTCATCGTGGATGAGGGGCCTGGGCGTTCAAGGCCCATGCGGCGCAAGTCGGGCAAGGGGTAGGCGGGCTGGTCTGGGTAGCCTGGGATCGGCACTACGTCCATCGTATCAGCCAGTCCCAAGTCGCATTTGCACGTCAGAAAACCTTCGCCCTTCCTCCGACGAGGCGCGGAGCCTCGTGGCAGTTCAATATGAGCGCCTCAGGATTGACGGGTGCTTTTTGCGCGCCATGCAAGCGTTGAAGTGGAAGGGGTATCACTGAATGATTCACCACCCCCACCACCCCGGAGCAGCACGCAATGGCCCTCATGTTCTCGCCCCACCGATGCAGGCGCTTTCTTTGGCTGATGACGGCCTCGCTCGTATTCACAGCGGCCGCAGCAACAGCACAAACCGCCGCCAGGCCACTCGCAAGTGCATGGCCATCCCAGCCCGTACGACTGCTCGTCGGCTTCCCTGCCGGCTCGTCGCCCGATCTCGTCGCGCGTGCGCTTGCCGAGCCGATGTCCAGGGCGCTCGGTCAGCCCGTGATCGTCGACAACCGCCCCGGCGCGAGCGGCAACATCGCTGCGACGCTCGTCGCGCAAGCGGTCGACAACCACACGCTGGGAGTCATGATCAACGGCAACATGACCATCGCCAAGTTGCTGAATCCGGCGACCCACTACGATCCTCTCAAGGATCTGAAACCCGTGAATTTGGTCTGCACCGCCCCGCTGCTGCTCGCAGCGCCTGCCGGGGCACCTGGCGGCAACATCCTTGAGTTTCTGCAGGCGGCCCGTGCCGCAGGCACGAAGTGGAGCTACGGGTCTCCCGGCGTCGGCACTGTCGGACACCTTGCGATGGAACTGCTCAAGAGCAAGGCGAACATCAGCCCCGTGCATGTCCCCTACCCTTCCTACCAGCGCGTGGTCGCGGCAATGATTGCTGGCGAGATACAGCTTTCGATGGTGCAGCTGGGCGCCGCCGCGCCTCAGATTCTCAGATTGCGGCAGGCAAGCTCAAGCCGATTGGGGTGACCTCCGCGACGCGAAGCCCGTTGGCGCCCGAGTACCCGAGTCTTGCGGAGGCGGGACTTCCCGGCTTCGAACTGGAGATCTGGACTGCCGTGGCGGCTCCGGCTTCGATGGACCCTGAGATCATCGCGAAGCTGTCGTCGCTGATCAGCACCATCGCGCGCTCGGAGGAAGTGCGCCGCCAGCTCGCGCAGCTCGGCTACAACGGTGTCGGCGTCGATGCCGATGGATTGGCGCGCCGAGTCAAGGCAGACTACGGCCAGTTGAGCCGCATCATCGCCGCCCAAGGCATCCGCCACGAATAGAGTGCCATGAACACCAACAGCACATCAGTTCAGCCGACCTCGACGTCTCATGCGGACGAGGTCCTCGAAGCCCTGCGCTGCGATCTGGATGCCATCGACGCTCGCCTTCTCCAAACGATCCACGCCCGGCTCCAGTGCTGCGAACGCATTGGGCACCACAAGAAGCAGCATGGCGTGCCGATGATGCAGCCGCATCGCATCGGCGTGGTGCAGCGCCGAGCCGCCGAATTCGCAGCCAGCCACGGTGTGAGCGCTTCGTTCCTGAAGGCGCTGTACGACCTCATCATCGCGGAGACCTGCAGGCTCGAAGACCAGATCATCGGAAGCGCGGCAGCACGATGATCAGGTTCGCCACGCTCGGCCCTGCGGGGAGCAACCATCAATTTGTCGTGGAGCGCTACCTTGCCTTTCACGGCCTCAACGATTGCGCCACGATCAGCCTGCACTCCGACTTTTCCGCGGGCGCTGCCAGCGTCCTCGATGGAGGCGCCGACTTCCTCGTTCAGTGCGCCGTCCATCCTTCGACGGCCGACACGGTGGCGCGGTACTTCGACGGCTTGTACGTGGTCGACACCTTCATCTCGCCGAGCCGCGATCTCGCAATCGTCCACAACCGCGCCAAGCCGCAGTCCCGCTCCATCGCCGTGATGCAACCGACCCTGCGCTACGCGGACCTGTCGAAATGGCAGGAGATCATTCCAACGGAGACGGTTGCCGCGGTCGAACTGGGCCTGCTGGAGGGCCGCTACGACGCGGGCCTGACCTATGCGTCGTTGGCCGATGATCATCCGGACCGGTTCTGCATCAGCGAACGCATCGGAAGTGTCGACGACGCATGGATCGTCTACGGCCGCCAGAGAGTCTCGGGCGGCGGCCTCGTGGCATGCTCGTCCAGCCCCGCGACCGCGATATTTCGGCTGATGAGCGGGGCGTCTGGCTAACTGCCGGCTTCCGGCTTTCGCTGTTTGCAGAACGGGTGGACTCGATGCGTTTCAGGAGGGTGCGCGCACCATGAGCAAGAGGCAACCTGCATCTCCGTTTCCGACGGCCCGCAAGCCGGTCGTGCGCCTTGCACCACTGGCAAGCACGAAGTCTTCGCCGAAGCGGAGCGCGACCTCGGCCAAGGTCGGCCAGCAGATTCGCGCGCTGCGCCTGGCCGCGGACCTCTCGGCCGGTGCGCTGGCGAGTACCGCGGGCGTCTCCCGGTCCATGCTGTCCCGCATCGAAAGCGGCCTGGTTTCTCCGTCGATCGAAGTTCTCGACCGCATCGCGGTGGGCCTGGACGTGCCGCTGTCGCGCTTCTTCGGCGATCAGGTGGACCGGACGGACTGCTCCTTTGTGCCGGCCGGCAAAGGCGTGATCGTGGAAAGGGGGGGGGGCAGTGGCCGGCTATCGCTACGAATTGCTCGGACACCTGCTGTCGGGCAACGCGTTCGTCGAGCCCTACCTCATCATGCTGTCCGAGGACGCGCAGCCCTATTCGACCTTTCAGCACCCGGGCATCAAGTTCATCCACATCGTCTCAGGACGCGTGAAGTACAGGTACGGCAGCCGCACCATGGAACTCAAGCCCGGCGACTCCTTGCTGTTCGAGGCCAGGGCGCTGCATGGCGTGGAATTGATCCGCGAAAGGCCGGTGAGCTACATGTCGATTGTTTTCACGCTGCGGGAGTAGTTTTCGGCCACCGCGGAGTGCGGCGGATGGCGACGCCAGGCAGCCCCCCGCACTCAATCACTCGAAGTCCTTGAGCCCTCTTTCGATGGCCGCAGCCCGCCCGATCGGAAGTGAAGTGATAAAGGCGAGCAGCGTTCTCCACAAGAACGACGTGAATCTCGTCCTCGGACATCATCAAGCGCCCGTTCTACATCTACACCCCGCAGGAACCGGAGCAGAGCCTTCATCACCACCGCGACCTGACACTGGCCGTGCAGGCCGAGGATGGCGAGGTGCAGTGTTCGGGCCGGAGAGTGCGCTACCTGGTCAAGAGCATGTATAGCTCGCTGCCACTTTGAGGTCTCCACTCGTGTACGTGACCTTCTTTGGGTAGACGCAAACTGGGCGGGTCGCCCCGGAAGAATGCGCCAGGGTGATCGCATCGGGTGCCGCTCCCTTCTCGACCCATGCCGTCAGGAGGTCATAGAACTGTGTGGGTCCAACCACGGGCACCACTGCGGCAGGGTTCGACGTTCCGTTTGGCGTGCCGTGACCCATGCCCGGTACAAGGTACAACTTGTAGAAGTCCTGCACATTCGGCAGGCCGCCCATCTTGTTCGCAACCGTGTTGTAGTAGTTGATCGTCCCTTGAGGAAAGATCAACTCGTCGTTGAGGCCGTGCCACGCCAACATCTTGCCGCCCTTTGCCTTGAAGGCAGTGAGGTCCGGATTGTTGGTGTCGATGTTGCCGAACGACGACTGCAGAGCAATACCCCGATCAAAGGCATTGTTGACTTGAGCGTAGGTCAATGACTTCCAGAGGGACTGGCCATTGCCCGTGGCATTTACGAAGCCGGCGTCCGCGAACCCAGGGTCTTGCAGCTCAAGGGCGATCTGATCATCCGCTACCTGAAAGGGTGCCACCGGGCTCGCAAGCCCATTGACCAAGCCGGCCTGTGCTGCCAAGTAGAGCGACGTGCCTCGCGTCAAGCCGTACCAGCGGTGGGTCCCCGAACCGAGCAGCACGGGTGACGACGCTCCTGTCCAACCGTTATCTGCGAGAGGCGACGCAACACTACCGTCAGCGGTCATCCCATACCAGATCTTGTTGACTGCCGTCGCCTGAACCGTCGTCAAACAAGCCGGGGTCGAGTTCGTCCCACCTGAAGCGGAACAAAGCACCTTCGGGTCGCTTGTGGGGTCATAGTTGCACGCGCTCGGGTCCAGTATGTAGCCAAGGTGCTGACCGCCGACTACATCACAGGCGCTAATGGCAGCATTCGAGGCCAGGTCCAGTTGCGCAGTGGTCAACGGAACCCCACCGAGGTCCCGCTGATAGACGATCTGCGGCCACATCTCCGCGGTGAGGAAACGAGACCAGTTGATTGCGGGGGCGTTTGCGATGATCCCGTCGAAATCGTCTGGATTGTTCTGGGCGAGGTTCAAGCCCTGCCGGCCGCCCGTCGAGCCACCCTCCCAATAGGAGTACTTCGGGGCGATGCCGTAGTACGCCGTCGCCAGAGCCTTGGTCTTCACGGCCTGCTCGTGGATGCCCCGAGAAGCGAAGTCCGTCCAGAGCGTCTTGTTGATTGTGCCGTCTGGGTTCATGCCGAAGGAGCCGTCCAGGAAAGTGCTCCCATGCCCCGTGTCAGTGGATGAGGAGACCGCTCCCTCCGTGCCTGCGATCCCGGCTGCCTGGAGGCTGTCAATGGTGCTGATCGAACCCGCGCTGCCCCCGGCCCAACCGCCACCACCGACCGCATGAACCCGGCTGTTCCAGGCGGTTTTGGCTGGCAGCCACACCTCTATGCCAATGCCGGCAGAGGTAGACGGCGCACCGACTGGCCCCGGGTTCCCCGGTCCTACCAGCAATTTGACAAGGCAAACGTCGTTGGCAGCGACCTCCGTAGTGGGAGTGGCCGTCCCGCCAAGCATCAAAGGTTCCCCCTTCTTGAAGGCCTTGACCAAGAGCACTGAAGTGCTGGCGTCTGGCTTGAATCCGGCCTGGATGCTGTCGTCGCAAGTCAAAGCGACGGGTGCCGGAGGAGTCGCTGCGACTGGCGGCGGGTTGCCTGGACTTGCCGGCCAATTGAAGCCACCGCCACCGCCACCGCCGCACCCGGCAACCATGGCGGTGACCAACGCGATCAGCAGGGCCGCTTTCGACCTCAGCGAATGGTGCGGTGCACGATCGTGTGGCCCCTGTGCATTTCGATTTAGTCTCATCGTAGTCTCCTGTTGGGTATGTCTTCGCTCACAAGGCATGCACTAAACTGCCTGTGTGCCGAGATGGAAGTCTGCCGACGGGACGGATCGCGGTCTATCGCATTTCGCGCACTGAATATCGTGATGCGCGCGTTTTTCTTTGGGAGTTTCCCTTGACCGGCGGTCAAGCGCTGTCCGGCTATTGCAAGGTGCCGGCATTAAACTGCGTGCAAGTTGAGGCTTAATTGCATTTCATTGCCGGCGAAGGAGTCTCGATGGCCCGTGCACTTCAGATCCTGCGTCCAGACGGACGCCCCGCAACCGTTGAAGGCGAGACATCACTTGAATCAGCCTGCTCGGTCTGGCAAGGTGTGCCGATCGAAATTCGTTCTTTGACCGGTCGAGGTGAAATCGGCCCGGTGCATTCAGCGTTTCCGTCGATCGCACTTTGTGTTGCCGGCCATGGACACAACGATGCTCGTGTTGGTAGGTCTACGATCCGACTGCCGTTTCGGCCGGGGACGCTTGCAATCAGTCAGTCCGGCTTCGAGGTGAGCCGCTGCGAATGGCAGGGCTCGGCAGAGTTCATCGCCATACAAATTCCCCCCGACACGCTCTCAGAGTTGATGTACGCGGAGAACGAAACGCTTTCTCTTCGAACGCAGATGCCAACCGAGGACGAGACACTGTCGGCTCTCATCATGACGATGCATGAAGAATTGAGACGGGACTGCAGCTCGGGTCGCTTGTTTGCTCAAGGCTTGTCGTTGGCGCTAATAGGATATTTAGGAAGCCGTTACGGTGACTCAGCCTCTTTTCGCACGTTGGGCAAGCTGTCGCAGAGGGACCTTTCTGAAGTAGTCGCGTACGTGGACGCAAATCTGGGGCGGGACGTCGGCATCGGGGATCTCGCCTCGCTGCTGACCCTCAGCAGTTCGCAGTTCTCTCGACTGTTCAAGACGACAGTCGGCCTGTCGCCGTACCAGTATCTGCAAAAGAAGCGGTGTGAGCGCGCTCTTGAACTTTTGAAAGGACCGGATTCACTGGCGCAGATCGCGCAAAAAGTAGGACTTTCAAACCAATCGCACTTCACACTGGTGTTCCGCCAAGTCCTCGGAGTTACGCCAGCGCGAGCACGATCGGGATTCATGTCGCAAGGAAAGGGTTAACTCAGCGATTCCGCTCAGCACGGCCTTCGAGTTTCAAGCTACCCGCTCAGGCTCCGATCACCCTGCGCACGAATCCGCTGCCCGCGGTCAACGCCTACCTGGTGGATGCTGGCCAACTCGCAGCGTCGCCAGAAACCCACGCCCTCCAACGTGGTGGAGATGTCGATCTTCGCCAGCCGGTAGAGCCCCAGGGCCACGCCTTGCACGAATGCGGAGATGAGCGGCTCCGCGTGCTCGGCATTTCCCAGGCTGCCGCGGATTAGTTTTCCGCCAAGCTCCATGAGCTTCAGCGCATGGCTCGATGCGGTTGCGGTACTTTCCTTCGGCACCCGCAGACACCAAAGCCTGGAGCCGAGCGTCCACACCGTGTGACGCGGGACCTCGTCGAACTGAGCCTCTTCAAGCACGATCTGCCTGGCGCGAATTTCACCGAAGTCGCAATGGTCCTGGCCATAGAAAAATTCGGCGAATTCGTCGGCCTGCTTCTCCACGGCGCGTTCGCTGCGCGCCATCTTCTCCGTGGCCCTGAGGCCCGAGACGTGCTCGACAAGAAAACCGAACTCATCACCTGACATTCGGCGACCAGACGCCATGCGGCGGTCATACCAGTCCGCCAACTGCGCCAAGGTCTTGCATTCCATGAAAGCCCTGTCGAACGGCGTATCTGGAGAGAAGCAAGAGCGCCGCTTGAGCCTGCCTTCAGTCCGTTTCATGGCAACGGGCCTCAGCAGGTCGGCGAATTGTTGGCGATGGCGGTAGGTTCAGTGGCTGGCGGACTCGGAGCCACTGGTGTGGGTCCAGCCTCCGCAGGCGTGGCGGAAAGCCCGGTGACAGGAAGGCCGATGCCCTCCCCCACCCCATCGACTCCGCCGCCCCCATTGCGAGCTGACAGCACAAAGGCTGCGCCCACGAGAAACATCTCGTTTTTCATTTCTATCCGTCCCTGTCTGATTTTTTTGCTCCGGTCTTCGCCGTTGCTTGCCGGATCGTATGTAGAACACGTTTTTTCGCATATGTCCTTTAAGACGTTTCCCTGAGGTGCGCACTTCTTGACCCTCGACGGCAATGAGAAATGCCAGTCGAAAAGCGCCTCCTCCCCCAGAACCAGCGATCGGGACACTGCCGAACGCGGTAACCCTGGCGCTAGGGAAAAACCTCAAGAAGCTCCGACTTGCCGCAGGCAAGACCCAGGTGGCCCTGGCCTACGACGCAGAAGTCGAACGGTCGCGGATATCCAAGCTCGAAGGGGGCTACATCAATCCCTCTTTGATGACTTTGGCGACGCTGTGCTACAGCTTGAGCACGACATTGCCTGTGCTTTTCGAGGGAATCGTTGCTACAAACGCGCCAACATCGGAGGGCGGTTTGCTGCGAAGAAGGAACCAGGCAGTTCTAAACAAGTCGATAAAGCCTGCGCGCAAATCCTCACGCAGGAGCTGACCTCCTGTACGCGTCCAGCCAACTTACCTTGAATCTGCCGACTGGTTCGGCCCCTCTATCGACTCCGCGCATGTCCGTTTCCCTCTATCACGCCGAATACGAGGCGCTGCGCAACCTGATGCGCAGCGTTCGGGTGAAGGCCGGACTAACGCAGGTGCAGATGGCCGAAGTCCTGGGCGTGGGTCAGTCCTACGTCTCCAAGCTTGAGCGTGGCGAGAACTTCGTCCACGTGCTGCTGTTTGCTCGGTGGTGTTCGGCCTGCGGGGTCAAGGCAGGAAAGACTTTGGACAAATTAATAGGGAGGCAGAACTAGCAGTCCCCGATCCGATCCCCGAGAGCAGTCCGGCGGTTGCCTGGAAGAAGTTTCGGTACATCGCTCCGCCGAGGCCACGGTGGGGCAGTGACTCGTATGCAGCGATAGCGATCATCGCCAGTCGATCGCTCGATGGCACAGTCGGCCGTGAAGCCATCATCTGTGCAGATAGGAGCTTCGGCTTCAGGCTGAGTTTTACGCACAGACATCGATATGAGGCGACACCCGCGTTAGCGTCGCAGAGCCGCCTCAAGAGTGAGGGGCCACAAGACGCCAGTCGTCATCAGCCTGTGGACAACGGGGTCCGTCTATGCGTTGTTGCTGCCGTCGTCTTTCACTTCAAGACGTTGGCACAAGTTGAAAAGAAACATGTAAAGGCCAAGCAGGCCTTGCTTCGCCTCCGAGGCCGTAACATCAGCGTGTACGCCCTTTGATGCGAGATCATTCAATCTCTCGGCGAATGCCAGCAAATGCTTCGTCTCGACTCGCAGCAATTCGGTAGAGGTCGAACGCTTGAACTCGGAATGTACGAACTCATAGAGTCGATTGGCGTACTGCTCTTCGCCGAGCTTCCTCTCAACGCCATCTTGGCAACGATGGATTCCAGGCCTTGGGGCATAGAAATGATCAGCGACGGCCTTGATTGCACGTCGAACTTCAGTGAGCAACAAGGCCTGATCTTCATTGGACGTGGAATCCAACAATTGATTGGCCTTCAAGAGCTTGTCGTAAACGTCTGCCGATCTGGCCTTGAAGTAGTTCTGAACTTGGTTTTGCGCTTCAGCCAAAAAACTCATCGTCTTGACCTGTGCGGCTAGTTGGCGCTCAACCTTGATTGCGAAATTCTGACAATGGTCGAGAACTATCGTCTTCGTCGTCTGGAGAGTTCGAATTCTTTGCCTCAGCAGCCCCTTACTACTGAGAAATCGATCCGTGAATGCAGCCGTATCGAACTCACCCATGCTGGGCGGAATGGTCATGTCAGCAATCGACCTCTCGCACTGCTCAATGTCTGCGTCCAGATCGGCAGCCGAAACGACGAACACGTTGCGCTTGTCGTCACCCGATCCAGAATTCATTACAAAGGGTAGATCTGGCATCGTACGCATCCTCAGCCAACGCTCTAGTGACTGTTCACGCAGATACTTTCGGGCCTCGTCCTTCAAGTGACTCGTGTCGTCGTAGATCACCTGCGCAAACTCGGTGGAATTTGCGTAGAGTTCCCGCAGGAACATGGCCGTGCCCATGTGATCGCCAATACGCCGAGACAAGCGCAGCGCCGCACGGACAGCCTTATCCACAGCGCCATTTTCGACATGGTCGAAGATGCGTTGCATCAAGTCATTGGTGTCTGGCAAGTTAGACATGGGTTCTTTCGTTTGTCGATCAATCTTCTCTAGCAACCGACCGTTATGCAGCGGAAGGCGCCAATAGAGCTCAGCAGACCGTCGTCACTCAGCAGACCAAAGCGGCCGTTCAAAGGCCTTCAAGCCATCCAGTCCCAGATCCGCACTTACATCTTCAGTCGAACTCTCAAGCGAAATACATGGCGTCGCCCAGGGGCGTTATTGCATACGGCGCAATCTACTGCGCAGGCGCACCGTCGATCGACACCTCAGCCCAGGTGTCCCAACTGAGCGCACAAGCACCTACATCGAGACCTTGTTGAGTCGCTCTCTTGATTCAAGCGGTGTCGCTTTACTTGTTTCTGAGCGATCGGCGAGCATCCGGCTCCCGGCCGACGCAACTACGCCTAGCTCTTCAAGAAAAGTGATTTGACCTTGTTATAGAAGCGCTGCCAGAAGCTGCGCCCACGAGTCCGACGTTCGGCCAGGAGATTTCTGAGGCGCGCTTGTCGCGCGCGATTTCCTCGGATCTGCGACTCAGTGAACTGACCGGCCATTGCAGCGGTTGTTTTGGATTCAGTAGCCCTATGAATCAAAGACTATCGAGCACCGCGCCAAAGTAAGACGGATAGGCAGCCAGTACACCGGCGACCACCTCGCGGTACTCGGGCAGAGCGGCGCGGAAATGGAACCCTTCGTATCCAGCCAACCAAGTTTCAGTCGCGACGTCTTGCGCGATGTGACGGTCAGCCAAACCAGACTCATAAGTCGACACTGCAAGTTTGCTCGGCAAGCCGTACGTTAGAGACTTCTGGAACTCATTTAGCGTGCCAGCCTCCTCACCATTGAGCCCAGTCATTCCGAAAAGGAACTGGCCAACGGCGGCAACGACCAGCGGGCAGTCAAAGCCGAGACAGCCCTCCAAGAACTGAAGTACGTCAGCCTCGTTGAGCTTACGTCGGTCAGCCTCTCCCCACGGCTTAGAAGCCCCGGCATCCATCGCCATTGCAATCAGCTCTCGATATGAAGCCCCGAGCATCCATCCCTGTGCGAGTTGCATCGACATGCCAGCGGGCTCCATACCCGTCAGTAACTTGTCGTCGACCACAGCATTGAAAAGCGGCCACACTGCTTGCAGCCATGCAGCAGGTGTCGCGAGAGACCGCAGTGCATCTGCACGTTCTTGAGCCCAGGTTTCGACCTCTCTCGCATCGAATGCGCCCAACAGTGTCTTTGCGTACGCCGCCTGTCGAGCGGGTCCGGGGGCCATCTGCTCAATGTGCGTTGCCGACAACTCAAAAAGCTGCACAAGTGACGCCTTCGTGGCTTCGTCGGACAGGGAATAGGCCAGCGTCGAGGCCGCTAGGTTGCGTACGTTGGACAACATGTTCTCGAAGTTCTCGACGCCGCGGTTGGCCATCAAGTAGCTTTCGAGGGCGGACAGCAGCTTCTGCTTTCTCAGAATCTCCTTGGTCAGCGACCGTTGTTCGAATCCAAGTTGCTGGTAGGCATCGGCCATCTCAGTGGCCCAACCCTGCAACTCGTTGCCGCGTTTGAAGTAGGCCCGCAGCACGTCAGCTGTGGGGACCGGCAGAGTGTTCCTGCCAACAGGTGACAAAATTGGCTCCAGCAGCTCGAGGAGCGAGCTCGATGTTTCCTCGGAATTCTCTGGCTTCAATAGGCCAACCGCCGCCTGCAGACGCCACCGCTCCCTTTGATTGTTATCAATGACCTTAGGGTCAGCAAAAATGACAAGGCCCTCGGTGTGCATGCCCGCGCGACCGGCGCGGCCAATCAAGTTCTGGAAGTCCCGCGTCTTAATGCGCTCAGCGCCTTGATTTACCCCGGAGACGATGAGATATCGAATCGGCAGATTGACGCCTTGAGCTAGGGTCGAAGTGCAAATCACAAGCTTGATGAGCTCGCCTTGCATCGCATGCTCAATGGCCAGCCGTAATCCTTGTGGCGTCGTTCCGTGGTGGACAAAAACGCCGAGCGCCGCCGCCTTCGTCACCATGGAGTCTGCGCCAAAGTGCTGTGTGGCCAGATGGGTCAAGCATTGAATTTCATTGGCGTCAGATGCTGCGGCAGGGGGCGGTAGGCTGAATCCTCGCTCATATACCTCAACCGCGCGTTCTGCTAGACCACTTGCAGTGTCTTTCCTGCCGCAGAACACGGCCACGGCACCACTCGGGGCCAAGCGAATCCCGAGGTAAAGCGAAACGTCTTTCCAAGCATCGTCGCCCTTCTGCGGAAATAGTCGGGCCTTCCGCTCCCTCCCGCGCAGTTGGAGTTCTTGAGCTTCGATACTCCTCGGTACGAAGTAGTCCGGGCGCGCATAGCTGTCTGACTCAAAGAACAGCAATTGCCCGAGTCGCTCGCTCCATGTCGCAAACGCGACCGACCGCGCCGTCGACAACAGTCCCGTACCATCGACGACGTTTGGTTCAGTGCCGATGAGCCACGTGCCGACCGCCACGGCGTTCTTGATGACAGCAGAGATAAGCACCGTCTGCGCCGAAGCTGGAAGCAGCCCTTTGATTTCCGTTAGCAGCAATTCATAAGTAATGCCGCGTGGTCCGGTGTCGAACTGGTGTCCCTCGTCATAGACCACCATCCCGATGTGCGCAACCAAGCTCGGTACCTGCCTAAGCACATACAGTAGTTTCTCCGGCGTCAACACCATCAGGTGGCGCGTAGTGGGAGTCGCCTGGCCGAACAGCTCGGCCAACTGGTCAACGAAGTCCAGTTGAAGGGCATCGGAAAGTTCGTTGACCTTGACGTCTTCGCCCTTGAACGCGTGGCGCAGAGAAGTGGCAATCTCATGACACAAGGCGCGGAACGGCGCGACGAGAACCGCGACTCGCGTCCGGTCAGCCAGGAATGCGCTGCGGAGAATGAGTTCGATGGACCGAGTCTTGCCCGCGCTCGTGGGCATTTGGACAACACCCGACCTCCCGGCGAAAAGCTCGGCCTTACCGAGCAGCTTCTGGGATGGCCAGAGTTCCTTGGGGAAGCCGGGACGACGGATTGCCTCAGTCCAAGCTGCACTGTCCAAGCCGCTAAAGCCGGGCAAAAGAGTCCAAGCCGAACTCGCCAGGCGCAGCTTGACTACGGCGGACGCGACTTCAACGAGAACGACTTCTCGTGATGTGCCGCTGGCGTAGGTCAAGCGACGAAGTTCGCTCAGCAACTCGACGACTTGCTCGGGCGGGATGCCGTCATTGAAGTGGCCCATCAAGTGAAAGGAGAGCTCGTAGAGCAGCCCATTCAACCAGTGCGCAGCCAGATCGGGAGGATGACGCCAGTCAGCTTGTAATGCCCAGACCGTCAAGTGCTCAATGGCATTGACACCTTCTGGCCGGAGTCGCCGGGCAAGCACGAGGCTGCTTCCAGGACGCTGGCCCAAGAAATAGCTGGCAGATGCGAGCAGCGTGACTTCCCGCGACACATCGGTGTTGAACCGGGAGCCCAGGTATGCATCGAAGAAACTCGCTGCAAAGCCGATGTCGTCCCGCAGGGCTTCGGCCAATCCACCCTCAACATCGGCGGCGTCATTCAGCGCTGCCGAAGCATCCACCAGCGTCCCGATGGACAACGGGAACAATGCGGCGGGTTCGACCCCCTCCGGTAAGGCGATGTGGGACTCTTCAGGCAGTCCCAATTCATACATCTTCCCTTTAGAGCGAGTGATGCCGAAGTACCGACGGCTGTTGAATTCAGGCTTCATCGGCTGCTCGCTGGTACAGGGCGTGAGCAAGCGTCATCAGGTCCTTGCCCTTGATGGCAATCAGCTTCAGGTTGCCAGCGTTGTTGTGTCCGGCGATGGTGGTTCCCTTGATGCCGTCTGTATCGAACGCCGCGTCGGAAAGGATGGCGGCTGCGCCTGAGAGAAGCCGGTAGGGTCGG
The DNA here is from genome assembly GCF_056399465.1 of Variovorax sp. 01N425. Taxonomy (NCBI): domain Bacteria; kingdom Pseudomonadati; phylum Pseudomonadota; class Betaproteobacteria; order Burkholderiales; family Comamonadaceae; genus Variovorax; species Variovorax sp. 01N425. The sequence continues at coordinate 46,857 of NZ_JBFTRJ010000018.1, forward strand.
TCGACAGCGTCCTGAAATCGCTGGACAACCAACATCGGAGCATGCTCGCCGGCGACGTGCATACGCCGTTTCATCGCAGCCAGCGTCTGGCCGGCTCGCAGATAGTCTTTGCCCGAATCATTGACCGCGACCTGCAGTCGGTCCTTGTACTTGCCGCCGCCGAGTTGAGCCTTTGCCTCAAAGGCCAACATCTCGTCGGTTGGCTTCGGCTGCCCTGGGTCAGGACACCGAAAACCGACGATGTCCACCCCCTTGACGGACTCGTCCCGACTCCCCTTCTCTGCGTACTTGCCGCGCGGGACCCAGTAGCCGAGAACGAACTCGACGTAGTCCGAGACCAGCAACTCCGCAAAATCGCCTGAGCGGACGGCTGGCCCAGGCGGCGCGCTTTTGTCCGGGAAAACCAGCTCCAACAGGTACTCGGCTCGTGACTTGCCTGTGCCTTCGCGCAGGATGTCGAGTTCGCTGTCAGGGCAGTAGGTCTGGCGAAATCTGTTGGCCCATTCACTTAGACATGCTGCATCGGCAGGAACATCGAGTTCCCAAACTTCGCATTCGACGGCGGCCCCTAGCGTCAACGCGTCCGCCTGCTTGAGGTACTGGAGATAGGCCGGCTTGGCGACGTGGGGTGAAGCGACGGCTTCAATCACGGCCACCACGGTCTCGTCAGGAGCCGACTGTGCAGTTGGAGGCATCAATAAAATTAGATAGCAGGGGTTGCAGTTCCCGTCGGACGAGCAGCTTCCCTTTGACACCAGGTTCTAGCTCAACCACCATTACTAGTTCCCTCTAAAGCGCTGGAAGAGGCATGGATGTCGTCGTGACCATCAACTGGAAACAGAAGCCCCCTTTGCTCGGCCGCTCTGTCGCGTTGAGAACATCTCCAATGCCAGTGATGTAACGCAAGGCAACATTATGTTGCAAAAGCCTGAGCCGTTGGGTCGCAGATGGCGAGAGATCTCGACCGGCTGCTTTCTGAGCCCGCGGTCATTGGCGATCAAAACTGAGTGGCTGCCCCAGTCCGGAGCGGGCATACCTGAAGGACGGCTACGCAGCGGGAGCGGTCGATCGACGCGACTTACCCTGGTGGTCGGTCATCGTGCGGCGTGGCTGGCGGCTGTGAGCCTCGTGTAGTCGCGGTGGCCCTCGGTCCCAATTGGCCCTACGGCTTGGCCTCGGAATAGTTGGCAGGCACCCGCTCCAAGTAGTGTTTCAAGACCCACCCTGTGCGGTACTCCTCGTGCAGCCAGTGGTAATACTCGACCTCTACCCAGCGGCCTTTGCGGTCGATGGCTCGCACCACTTCATTGGGCATGAGCTTCCCCTCTACGGCCGACCCGTGCTCAGGTTCTGAGCGAACGGTGGCCGTGCGCTCGCGCACGACAAAACGCTCCTCCTGCGCTTTGGCAGCTTGCTCCAGGGCTTTCTCAACAAGGCGATTGAGGCTTTCGAGTTGGCGCAGTTGCTTAGCTGCTTGCTCGTCGTGCTTGGCCTGCTGTGCTCCTCCGGCGTTCTCTTGATAGAAGAAAATTTGGATCGTCATCCAAATGCCAATGATCGCCAGCAACAAACCCACCAGGGCCACAGCATCAGACTGCTTGCGGCTCAACAGCCCCTTTTCCGGCGCCTCGCGTTGCTCCTGCAAGGAGCCATCTGGCTTGATGCCAAGGTGGGCCAGTTGTTCTTCTAGGCCCCCTTTTCCCATAAGCTTTGCCAGGGCCGCAGCAGAGCTCCAATCGATGGTGGGTAAGGCCACCTTGCCGAGCTGACCTCGAAGCGCTTGGAGCGAGCCCACGACGTCCAGTAGCTCAGGGGGCACCCTCCACTGCTTGTTGATCTGCTCGAAGTCTTTGAAATATGGGCCTATGGCACTACCAAGCCGCACACCCTCAAAGGCGCTGCGGGTCTGAGCCCGCGTTTCTTCCATCTGTTGAGCCCACATCTTGGCCACTGACCCAACACCTGAAAGGCCAGAGAGCACGTCCTTGAACTGATCGCGGATCGTGGTGCCCAAGGCGGCCTCCTTGGCGAGCCGCCCCATGGCTTCATCCCGCACGAAGCTTTTACGGATATCGGCCAGAGGTTCGAGCATCTTTCGGATGTGCTCTTGCTGATCGCGTTGGGACTCTTGCCAAGCCTTGACGGCCTCAACTGCGGGTGATGTAACCGCCAAGAGATCCTTGTACCGCTGTCCAATCAGGGCCGCGGTTGAACGAGATTCAGTGAGCTCCATGGCGATCTGCGAGTAGGCAGAACCTACCTGCGTAAGCTCTTTGAACTGCTGCACGGCATTGACACTATGGACAAAAGCTTCGCGCCAAGAAGCCCGCTCCTGCTCTATTCTTGCCACTTCGCGCGCAAAGACGCTACCAACTGAGGCCGCTTCGATTTGATCAGGGTTCAGGCTCACAAAATCTCCAGCAACCGCCTATTTGATGGCTCAGACGACATCGAAGGCGCCCCACGAGAAGGCTAGCTGGAAGCGAGGAATCAAGTAGCCCCCTGACTCCAACATCTGGCGAATGTCGCGCTCAATGCATTGAATCTTCATACCCCTCCTACTGTTCGTGGTCCTGGGTTTACGAGTGTTCTTGAGTGCGTAGATAGACAACTCATTGGGCCTGTTTATCCATCTTTTCGATCAACTTCTTCGTCACGCTCTCTAGGGAATTTCCTAAGTCGTCATGGAAGTTCCCAATACTGGTCGATCCAATTCCGAAGATTGAATATGCGTTCTTGAAATCGCCCCATTCAAGCGGCGTGTTGTCGAACTCTTTCTCGCTTCTCGCGAAGTCGAATTGCTTGTTCAGCCGAACCTGAAGGTAGCCCAGACTACGCAGATAGTAGAGCAGAGTGTCCTTGCCGTATTCGCCCTTGTGGAGCTCTCCAATGCGCGCTTCGTGGACCTGAAGGTCTGCGAGCACGTTCGCGAGATAGTCGCCGATCTGCGGCGTGGCGTGTCTGATGCACTCCTTGAAAGCGTCCTTGTAAAGGATGGGCGCCGCGGGTGCTTTGATGTGTTGGGATTGGCCTTGCAAGGACCACGCTTCGTGAAGCGTTTGTGCGCAGCCCTTAAAGTAGGTGCTCAGTTCACTGAAGGCCGTAGGTAGAAAGGCCTTGGCCGCTCTGAAATCGCGCCCTCGCTGTTTCTCAGCTTGGTAGCGGGCGACCTGCAAGGCAATCACGCTGGCAGCGAAGGCGAGCGCCGCTGCGTTGAAGGTCTGCCACCGATCCCAGACGTTCTGGACGTACTCCCAACTGCCTTGCCACCCTAACCACGGGTGAATGAACATGCAGTATGTATAGAGCCCAGCCAACGGCAACCAAACCGGTCCGATTAGCTTTCCTACGGTGTCGATATTTAGTTTGTTCCTCAACTTCTTCTCCAGCGATTCATCCGAAAGCCACCAGATGTTGCGCTTGAAGCATCGGAAGGACCGCAAAAGCTACCCCAAAGCGGTTCCAGATCTCAGTTGCCTCGAAGGACCGCACCCAGTCTGAAACTGTGAGTGGAATTAAATTCGTGGCTGACTTTAGCAAGCATTGCCCAGCCCGCTTGTCCGATTCCTTGGCCATCGTTGCATCTCTGAGTGGCGAACTCGAGGCGCGTCTTGGCGACCAGCATCCGGCGCTCCGCCAAAACTGGGGTGGGCCGCCGAACTGCTTGTCCCCCACCCAGTCGATTTCATACCCCCGGCAGTTCCCCTCAAGTTGCCAACGGACTCAGGCATACGTCCCTGGTACCAATCGGGCGACAGAACAGCACTCCACAGACAAGAAAACAAAAAAGCCGGACACCTTTGAAAGTGTCCGGCTTGGTATCTGGTCCCGCCGCCAGGAATCGAACCTGGATCTCAGCCTTCGGAGGGCCGAATTCTATCCGTTGAAATACAGCGAGGAATCTGGGCTCCGGCAGAACCGGAGCCTCGCATTATCGCCCATCAGGCGGCGATTTCTTCTTCACCTGCTTCGTTTCCGATGCCCGCCGGGGAGTTCCGCACAAAGCCCAGGCCGGCCAGGTAGACGCGGAAGGTGCGCCGGCCGGTGGGCACCAGGTCGAAGGCGGTGGGGTCGAGCAGCCAGTTCTGGATGAGCCCGCTGATCAGCGCGTGCAGGCCCTGGGCGGCGGCGGGGCCGGGCACGGGCAGCTTGATGCGGTCTCGCCGCGCGGCCAGGCGCAGGGCTTTTTCGAAATCGCCCACGCAGGCGTTGCGGGCGTCCAGGTGGCGCTGCTGCACCGAGGCCATGTCGTGGGTGTATTCGACCTTGTGGGTGGCCACGTCGAACACGCGGCGCACCTGGGGGTCGGTGGTCATGAGGGTGAGGGCGTGCACCATGCCCTCTTCTATTTCGGCCAGCGGGTCGTCGTCGGGGCCCGCGGCCGCGGCAGCGGCGCGGGGGCCGGCCTCCAGCGGGAGGATGACGCGCTCCATCATCGCGTTGAAGAGGGCGGCCTTGTCCTTGAAGTGCCAATAGATGGCGCCGCGCGTGGCCCCGGCCTGCTGCGCAATCTGCTGCAGCGAGGTCTGCGAGACGCCTTGCGCCTGAAACAGCAGCTCCGCGGCATCGAGCAAGCGATTCCGCGTGGCCAGTGCCTCTTCCTTCGTACGACGTGCCACCAAGTCTCCCAATTTGTAAAGCCAAGCCCTTCCGTATGCGTAGGGCCATTCGATGTTGTCACTATACATCCATGAATGTATGTAAACTAGCGGGCTTCCCCGATGGCCCGGCTGTTTATGCTGGCTTTCTGTTCGCTTCGCGAACGCGCCATCTCCCGTCTTTGCTTCAAAGGATTCGCATGCCTCTCCTGCATGTTTCGCGTCAATCGTCGTTCTCGCCGCGCCTCGCGATCGTGGCCGCTGCTGTGGTGTTGGCGCTCGCGGCCTGTTCCAAGGGCGATGCGCCGGCCGGCCCGGGTGGCGGTGCCGGCGGCGGCGGTGCCCGCCCTGCCCCTGAGGTGGGCGTGGTGGTTGCCGCGCCAACCGACGTGGGCCTGGTGACCGAGCTGCCGGGCCGGCTCGAGGCCTCGCGCGTGGCACAGGTTCGCGCCCGCGCCTCGGGCATCCTGCTGAAGCGCGAGTTCCGCGAAGGCAGCGACGTGAAGGCCGGCCAGCTGCTGTTCCGCATCGACCCGGCACCGCTGGTGGCCGCCGCGCAAAACGCGCAGGCCACGCTGGCCCGCGCTGAGGCCAATGCCGTGCAGGCCAAGGCATTGGCCGACCGCTACAAGCCGCTGGTCGAGGCCAACGCGGTGAGCAAGCAGGAATACGCGACGGCCGTGGCCTCGCAAAAGACGGCCGAGGCCGACGTGGCCGCGGGCCGCGCCGCGGTGCAGACGGCCAAGATCAACCTGGGCTATGCCGACGTGACCTCGCCCATTGCCGGCCGCATCGGCCGCGCGCTGGTGACCGAAGGCGCACTGGTGGGCCAGGGCGACGCCACCGAGCTGGCCGTGGTGCAGCAGATCAACCCGATGTACGTGAACTTTACGCAGTCGGCGTCCGACGTGCTGAAGCTGCGCCGCGCACTGGCCGCCGGCCAGTACAAGCGCGCGAGCGGCGAAGAGGCGGCCAGCGTGAACGTGGTGCTGGAAGACGGCACCGACTACGCCCTGCCCGGCAAGCTGCTGTTCTCCGACCTGACGGTGGATTCGACCACCGGCCAGGTCACGCTGCGCGCCGAGGTGCCCAACCCGAAGGGCGAGCTGCTGCCCGGCCTGTATGTGCGCGTGCGGCTGGAGCAGGCGCAGGCCACCAACGCAATCACGATTCCCCAGCAGGCGGTCACGCGCACGCAGCAGGGCGACACGGTGTCGGTGGTGAGCGCGGACGGCAAGATCAGCCAGCGCACGGTGAAGATCAGCGCCGCCAAGGACAACCAGTGGGTGGTGCTCGATGGCCTGAAGGCCGGCGAGCAGGTGATGGTCGACGGCTTCCAGAAGCTGCAGATGATGCCGCCCGGCACGCCGGTGAAGGCGGTGCCATGGAAGAAGCCGGACCCGAGTGCGGCGCCGGCGCCCGCGGCACCCGCTCCTGGTGCCGCCCCCGCGGCCGCACCGGCCGAGAAGAAGTAATCAGGAGCGCGCCCGCATGGCCAAATTCTTTATCGACCGACCGATCTTCGCCTGGGTGATCGCGCTGTTCATCCTGGTGGGCGGCAGTGTCGCCATTACCCAGCTGCCGATCTCGCAGTACCCGCCGGTGGCTCCGCCGGCCATCGTGATCAACGTTGCCTACCCCGGCGCCTCGGCCCAGACGCTGGAGGACAGCGTGCTGTCCGTGATCGAGCGCGAGATGAACGGCTCGCCGGGCCTGATCTACATGGAATCGGTGGCCCAGGCCGACGGCACGGGCACCATCACCATCAGCTTCGAGGCCGGCACCAACCCCGACCTCGCGCAGGTGGACGTGCAGAACCGGCTCTCCCGCGCCACGCCGCGCCTGCCGGCCGCGGTCACGCAGCAGGGTGTGCGCGTGGACAAGTCGCGCAACAACTTCCTGATGTTCGTGATGCTGTCTTCGGACAACCCGAACTTCGACCCGGTGGCGCTCGGCGACTATGCCGCGCGCAACGTGGTGCCGGAACTGCAGCGCGTGGTCGGCGTGGGCCAGGCCCAGCTGTTCGGCTCCGAGAACGCGATGCGCATCTGGATCGATCCGAACAAGCTGCAGGGCTACAACCTGTCGGCCACGGACGTGAACAACGCGATCCGCGCGCAGAACGCGCAGGTGTCCTCGGGCACCATCGGCGACCTGCCCAACATCCCGGGCCAGGCCATTGCGGCCACGGTGGTGGTGAACGGCCAGCTGGCCAACGTCGATCAGTTCAAGGACATCGTGCTGCGCGCCAACACCGACGGCTCGACCGTGCGGCTGAAGGACGTGGCGCGCGTGGAGCTGGGCGGCCAGTCGTATGCCACCTCGGCGCGCCTGAACGGCGTGCCCGCGGTGGGCATTGGCGTGCAGCCCACGCCCAACGGCAACGCGCTGCAGTCGGCCAAGGCGATCCGCGCCAAGATGGCGGAGCTGGAACGCTTTTTCCCGCAGGGCGTGAAGTGGAACATTCCGTACGACAGCTCGCGCTTCGTGCAGATTTCCATCACCGAAGTGGTCAAGACGCTGCTGGAAGCCATTGCGCTGGTGTTCATCGTGATGTTCCTGTTCCTGCAGAACTGGCGCTACACGATCATCCCGACCATCGTGGTGCCAATTGCATTGCTGGGCACCTTTGCCATGCTGCTGGCCATGGGCTTCTCGATCAACGTGCTGACCATGTTCGGCATGGTGCTGGTGATCGGCATCGTGGTGGACGACGCCATCGTGGTGGTGGAGAACGTCGAGCGCATCATGAGCGAGGAGGGGCTGTCGCCGCTCGAAGCCACGCGCAAGGCCATGAAGCAGATCTCGGGCGCCATCATCGGCGTGACGGTGGTGCTGATCTCGGTGTTCGTGCCGCTAGCGTTCTTTGCGGGCTCCACGGGCAACATCTACCGCCAGTTCTCGGCGGTGATGGTGACCTCGATCGCCTTCTCGGCCTTCATGGCGCTGTCGCTCACGCCGGCCTTGTGCGCCACGCTGCTCAAGCCGGTGGAAGCGGGCCACCACCACGAGAAGACCGGCTTCTTCGGCTGGTTCAATCGCGGCTTCACGCGCACGGCCAAGGGCTATGAAAGCGTGGTCGCGCGCATCCTGCGGCGCGCCGCGCGCTACCTGGTCATCTACGTGGCGATCATCGGCGCGGTGGTGTTCACCTACCTGCGGCTGCCGAGCTCGTTCCTGCCGGCGGAAGACCAGGGCAACATCATCGTGAACGTGCAGCTGCCCCCGGGTGCCACGCAGGAGCGTGCGCTGTCGGTCATGCAGCAGGTCGAAGGCTTCATCCTGAAGCAGCCCGAAGTGCAGAGCATCGTGGGCGTGATGGGCTTCAGCTTCTCGGGCCAGGGGCAGAACGCGGGCCTTGCCTTCGTGACGCTGAAGGACTGGGAAGAGCGCAAGGACCCGGCCCATTCGGCCAGCGCGCTGGCGGGCCGTGCCTTTGGTGCGCTCTCGGGCATCCGCGATGCGTTCATCTACCCGCTGAGCCCGCCGCCCATTCCTGAACTGGGCAATGCGAGCGGCTTCAGCTTCCGGCTGCAGGACCGCTCGGGCGCGGGCCACGAGGCGCTGATCAACGCGCGCAACCAGCTGCTGGGCATGGCCGGGCAGAGCAAGATCCTGTCGCAGGTGCGCCCCGACGGCCTGGAAGACGCGCCGCAGCTGCAGATCGACATCGACCGCGACAAGGCCAACGCGCTGGGCGTGACCTTCGATGCGATCAACGCCACGCTGTCGACGGGCCTGGGTTCGAGCTACATCAACGACTTTCCGAACCGCGGCCGCCTGCAGCGCGTGGTGGTGCAGGCCGATGCGCCGGCGCGCATGCAGCCCGACGACCTGCTGCGCCTGAACGCCAGCAACACCAAGGGCCAGCCGGTGCCGCTGTCGGCATTTGCGACCACCAAGTGGGTCAAGGGCGCGACGCAGACGGTGCGCTACAACGGCTACCCGGCCATCCGCATCAGCGGCGACGCCGCGCAGGGCTACAGCACGGGCGCCGCCATGGCCGAGATGGAAAAGCTCGCCGGGCAGCTGCCGCAGGGCTTTGGCTTTGAATGGACGGGCCAGTCGCGCGAAGAAAAGCTCGCGGGCTCGCAGGCCATCGTGCTGTACGGCTTTGCGATTCTGGCGGTGTTCCTGTGCCTGGCCGCGCTGTACGAGAGCTGGTCGATTCCGCTGTCGGTGATCCTGGTGGTGCCGCTGGGCGTGCTGGGGGTGCTGCTGGCGACCATGCTGCGCGCCTACTCGAACGACGTGTACTTCCAGGTGGGGCTGATCACCATCATCGGCCTGTCGGCGAAGAACGCGATCCTGATCATCGAGTTTGCGAAGGACCTGCAGGCGCAGGGCAAGGGCATCGTCGAATCGGCATTGGCCGCGGCGCACCTGCGGTTCCGCCCGATCATCATGACCTCGCTGGCCTTCGGCCTGGGCGTGGTGCCGCTGGTGCTTGCCTCGGGGGCCGGCTCGGCCAGCCAGCGCGCCATTGGCACGGGCGTGCTCGGCGGCATGGTGACGGGCACGGCGCTGGCCGTGATCTTCGTGCCGGTGTTCTTCGTGGTGGTGCGCAGCCTGTTCAAGGGCAGCGCGCGCCAGCATGAAGCCGACAAGCGGCACGCGGAAGCAGCCGGCATCACGGAAGAAAAAGCACATGACTAAGAAACTGATTCCCACAGCCTTGGCCGCGGCAATGCTGCTGGCCGGCTGCTCGCTGATTCCGACCTACGAACGTCCGGCGGCGCCGGTGCCCACCACCTTCCCGGGCGACCCGGCGCAGCCGGCCGGCCAGGCTGCGGCCGCGGTGCCCTGGGAAGAGTTCTTCACCGATTCGCGGCTGAACGGGCTGATCCGCACCGCGCTGGAAAACAACCGCGACCTGCGCGTGTCGGTGCTCAACATCGAGCAGGCGCGCGCGCAGTTCCAGATCGAGCGCGCGGCGCTGTTCCCGGCGCTGGGCCTCACGGGCAGCGGTTCGCGCTCGAGCCCCAATCCCTACCAGGCCTTCGACCCCAGCGCGGGCAGCGTGTCGTCGCAGTACAGCGTGAACCTGGGCGTGACGGCCTGGGAGATCGACTTCTTCGGTCGCATCCGCGCGCTGAAGGACCAGGCGCTGGCCCAGTACCTGGCCACCGAGGAATCGCGCAAGGCCGCGCAAGTGAGCCTGATCGCGGCGGTGGCCACCGGCTGGCTCACGCTGATTGCCGACGACGAGCTGCTCGAGCTCACGCGCCAGACCTTGGTGACGCGCGAAGAGTCGGTGCGCCTGACCAAGATGCGCTTCGACAACGGCGTGTCGTCCGAGCTCGACTTCCAGGCCGCGAACTCGCTGGCCGAGACCGCGCGCGCCTCGTATGCGCAGCAGCAGCGCACGCGCATGCAGGACGAGAACGCGCTCGCCCTGCTGCTGGGCGCGCCGGTGCCGGCCGATGCCACCGCGGGCGGCATCAAGGGGCTGGACAGCGTCAAGCCGATGCCCGACGTGCCGGCGGGCCTGCCCTCCGACCTGCTGGCCGAGCGGCCCGACATCCGCGCCGCCGAGCAGCAGCTGATTGCGGCCAACGCCAACATCGGCGCGGCGCGCGCCAACTTCTTCCCGCGCGTGTCGCTCACCACCACGCTGGGCACCGCGAGCAGCGAGTTCTCGGGCCTGTTCGACCGCGGCTCCAGGGCCTGGTCGTTCGCGCCCTCGGTCACGCTGCCGATCTTCGACGCGGGCCGCAACCGGGCCACGCTCGATTCGGCCAAGGCCGGGCGCGAGATTGCCGTGGCGCAGTACGAGAAGTCGATCCAGACCGCGTTCCGCGAAGTGGCCGACGCGCTGGCCGGCCGCGCGACGCTGGGCGAGCAGGTGCGTGCGCAGCGCGCGCAGGCCGATGCCGAGGCGGTGCGCTTCAGGCTCTCGGACATGCGCTACCGCAACGGCATTGCCAGCGCGCTGGACCTGCTCGATGCGCAGCGCTCGCTGTACACGGCGCAGCAATCGGCGGTCACCACGCGCCTCTTGCAGCTGCAGAACCAGGTCACGCTCTACAAGACCTTGGGCGGCGGCTGGGCCACGCCCGGCAGCAAGGGCTGAGGCTTTCGCGCGACGGACGGTGAGCGGCCTTGCGTCCTTTGGGCGGAGGGCCTCTCTATAATCGCCGGTTGATTCGAAAAAGCCCCCCGACGAGCCCCCGTTATTGAGGACGCCAATGAGCGCAGACCCGCACTACCAGGCCACAGAAGACGCCCACACCGGCCCGATCAAGAACCCGAAGCAACTGCTGCTGGCGGTATTTTTCTCCTTCGTAGCACCCATCCTGATCATCGTGGGCCTTGTGGCCTACGTGGTTTCGGGCAACAAGCCCGCGGGCACGGCCGAGGGCGACAACATGTCGCTGTACGGCGTGTCGCAGGATGCGCGCGACCGCGAAGTGGCCGAACGGCTCAAGAAGGTCGGCGCCATCGAGATCCGCGATGCCAACCGTCCGCTGGCAGCCGGCGAGGCCGTCTTCAAGGCGCAGTGCGCAGCCTGCCACGGCGCGCCCGGCATTCCCGGCGCTCCGCACTACGGCGACGCCGCAGCCTGGGGTCCGCGCATCGGCCAGGGCTACGAAACGCTGCTCGACCATGCGCTGCATGGCAAGGGCGCGATGCCGCCCCAGGGCGGCGGCGACTTCGAAGACCTCGAAATCGGCCGTGCCGTGGTCTACATGGCCAATGCCGGGGGCGCCAAGTTCGCGGTGCCCGACCGCCCCGCGGCGGCGGCAGCTCCCGCCGATGGCGCGGCTTCGGCGCCCGCGGCGGCTGCCAGCAAGTAACCGGGCCCAGGCCCCAAAGAGAAAGCCGGCTTCGAGCCGGCTTTTTCATGTCCGCTGCAAGCTGCAGCTACTCATTTGATAGCAAGACGAGCCGGCGCGCCGAGGGGCTCAGCACATGGCCGAAGCGCTGCGGCAGGTCGGCCGCGTGCACCGGCTCGGGGGTCCACAGGCCTTGCTCCACCGCGTCGGCGGCCAGGCCCACGTCCTGCGTATGGACCAGCCCGAGCCCGAGGGGTGCCGCCAGGAAAAGGCGTCCGTGCTCGTCGAGCAGGCAGGCCGAGATGGCGCCCGCCGCCTGCCCGGTGTGGGCCGTGACGGCAAAGCCCGCGCTATCGGCAATGCGCCAGACGAAGGGCGCGGCCTCCAGTTCGACGTACACGCGCTGCGGGCCGTTCTGGAAGAACCACTGGCCTTCTTCATCGTGGTCGTAGTTGCGCTGGATGAAGTCGATCAGCTTCTCGTGCCGCAGCATCGAGCCCTTGGCCGCGGGGAAGGCGCCTTCGGCCTGCGTGCGGTCGTCGCGCATGTACCAGTTGCCGCGCGCGTCCAGGCCGAGCCAGCCGTAGCAGTGCGGCACGTTGGGCCACTTGGCAAGCGCCTGTTTGACGATGTCGTCCATGGCGTTATTTTGCGCGCGCCTGCGCCGCCGTGGAGGGTGCAAACCCGGCCAGCCAGCCGCCCACGCGCTCGGGCATGCCGCGCACATGGCCGGGCGGCGGCCCGAGCGGAAAGCCCACGTGGCCGCCGTGCGCGGGCTGCCACAGCGTGACATGCGGGCCGACCTCGCCGGGGCCGGGCAGGCTCTGCGCCGGAATGAACGGGTCGTTCCGCGCATTGACCACCAGCGTGGGCACGCGGATCGCCCTCAGGTGCGGCTTGGACGAGCCGCGGGCCCAGTAGTCGTCGGTGTTGCGAAAGCCGTGCAGCGGCGCGGTGAACACGTCGTCGAAGGCATAAAGGTCGCGCGCCGCAAGCAGCCGCTCGCGGTCGAACAGACCCGGAAACTGCGCGAGCTTGGCCAGTGCCTTGGGCTTCATGGTGGCAAGGAACATGCGCGTGTAGACCAGCCGGTTGAAGCCGCGGCCAATGGCCGCGCCGCCGGCCGCCAGGTCGAGCGGCGCGGACACCGAAGCCACCGCATTCACCGAGGCGCGGGCCGTGTCGCCGGCCTCGCAGGCCCAGCGCAGCAGCGCATTGCCGCCGAGCGAGACCCCCGCGGCCAGCACCGGGCCGCCGCCGCGCTGCGCATGCTGCTCGCGCATGCGCTGCAGGATCCAGCCGATCTCTTCGTAGTCGCCCGAGTGATAGGCGCGCGGCGCGAGGTTGAGCTCGCCGCTGCAGCCGCGGAAATGCGGCACGGCAAAGGCCATGCCCTGCGCGGCGGCAAAAGCCGCGAAGGCTTCCGCGTAGTGGCTGCGGGACGATCCCTCCAGCCCGTGGAACAGCACCAGCAGCGGCTGCGGGCCGGGCAAGGCCGCATCGATGAAGTCGACGTCGATGAAGTCTCCGTCGGGCGTGGTCCAGCGCTCTCGGCGGTAGGCCGGCGCAGAGCCCTCGAAGCGGCGCGCATAGAGCGCCGGCCAGATGGTCTGCAGGTTGCCGCCGGGCAGCCAGCGCGGCGCCATGTAGCCCATGGCCGCGTGCAGGGAAGAGGAAGAAGAATTCGGCTCGGCGGCGGGCATCGCTTCAGTGCAGGGTCTGGGGCAGCTCGTTCACGTCGCTGGGCTCGCGCGCGCTGCCGGGGCTCGCGTGGTGCGCCACCAGGCGCCACCCTTCGACGGTCTTGTGATAGACGTTGGTGGCCAGCACGAAGGCATGCTTGGGGCCTTCCGACGTGAGCACCTCGATGCGCTCGAGCACGTTGTGCACGGCGCTTGCCAATGACTCGATCTTGCGCACGCGCGCTGGCGTCGCGTGGATGGCGCCGTTGCCGAACATCTGCTCGAAGGCGGCGCGGATCGCGGTGGCGCCCACCAGCCGCGGGCCGCCGGGGTGCACGCAGAACACCTCGTCCTCGTCGGCCCAGCACGCCATCAGGGCATCGATGTCGCCGCGCTGCAGCGCTTCGTAGAAGGCGGCTTCGACGTCGTCGGCAGTGCCGCCGATAGCCGCGGCGGCGCGGAGTGGGGTCTTGGGCATGGGGTGATTTTGCCGCGCGATCGATGACATGGGGCTGCACCGCTTTGGCCTTGCGGCGCACCGCCTTGCCGCAGCGCGGGCCGTTCGTCCGCTCCACTTTGGACCAAATGGTCAAAACACAACATTCAAAAGCACTCAAACCGTTGATTTCAAACGGCTTTTCCAATTGGCACGGGCCATGCATAGGGCTTTGCGACCCCGCAACAGGAGCTTTTTGCATGAACGTCGGCATCTTCATTCCCATCGGCAACAACGGCTGGCTGCTCTCGGAGAACGCGCCGCAGTACAAGCCCAGCTTCGAGCTCAACAAGGAGATCACGCTGGCGGCCGAACGCTACGGCGTGGACTTCGTGCTTTCGATGATCAAGCTGCGCGGCTTCGGCGGCAAGACGGAGTTCTGGGACCACAACCTCGAGTCGTTCACGCTGATGGCCGGGCTCGCGGCCGTGACCACGAAGATCAAGCTCTTTGCCACCGCCGCCTCGCTGGTGATGCCGCCGGCCATCGTGGCGCGCATGGCGTCGACCATCGACTCCATCTCCAACGGCCGCTTCGGGCTGAACCTCGTCACCGGCTGGCAGCGGCCCGAGTATTCGCAGATGGGCATGTGGCCCGGCGACCAGTTCTTCGGCACGCGCTACCAGTACCTGTCCGAATACATCCAGGTGCTGCGCGAGCTCTGGGGCACCGGCCAGTCCGACTTCAAGGGCGACCACTTCCAGATGGACGACTGCCGCCTGAGCCCCCGGCCGCAGGCCGACATGAAGGTGATCTGCGCGGGCCAGAGCGATGCGGGCATGGACTTCTCCGCAAAGTACGCCGACTACAACTTCTGCTTCGGCAAGGGCGTGAACACGCCCAAGGCCTTTGCGCCCGCGGCCGAGAAGCTCATCGAGGCCACGCGCAAGACCGGCCGCCACGTCACCACCTACGTGCTGATGATGGTGATTGCCGACGAGACCGACGAGGCCGCGCGCGCCAAGTGGGAGCGCTACAAGGCCGGCGCCGACCACGAGGCCATCGCCTGGCTGGGCCAGCAGGGCGCGGCCGACACCAAGTCGGGCGCCGACACCAACGTGCGCCAGATGGCCGACCCGACCTCGGCCGTCAACATCAACATGGGAACGCTGGTCGGCTCCTACGCCACCGTCGCGCGCCTGCTCGACGAGATGGCCGAGGTGCCGGGCACCGAGGGCGTGCTGCTGACCTTCGACGATTTCGTGCAGGGCGTCGCGGCCTTCGGCGAACGCATCCAGCCGCTCATGAAGAGCCGCGTGCACGTGCAGAGCCCCGTGCCCTCGCAGGCCGAAGCTGAGCGCCTTGCGGCCTGAGCAGGAGCGCCACGTGAGCACGCCAGCACGTAACACCACCCTGACATCGGACACTCCCGTCGGCGCGCCGCGCCTGCCCGGCGCACCGGCGCCGCAGGTGCTGCCCGCGCGGCCCGAACCGCTTGCGCTGCATGCCAGCGACTCGGCCCTGATCGTGGTCGACATGCAGAACGCCTATGCGTCGATCGGCGGCTATGTCGATTCGGCCGGCTTCGATATTTCGGGCGCGCAGGGCACCATTGCCAACATCGCGCGCACCATTGCGGCGGCGCGCGCGGCCGGCATGCTGGTGGTGTTTTTGCAGAACGGCTGGGACGCCGCCTACGTCGAGGCCGGCGGGCCGGGCTCGCCCAACTGGCACAAGTCGAACGCGCTCAAGACCATGCGCGCCAGGCCCGAGCTCGCGGGCAAGTTCCTCGCCAAGGGCGGCTGGGACTACGAGCTCATTGCAGAGATGAAGCCGCAGCCCGGCGACATCGTGGTGCCCAAGACGCGCTACAGCGGCTTCTTCAACAGCACGCTCGACAGCACGCTGCGCGCGCGCGGCATCCGCCACCTGGTGTTCACCGGCATCGCGACCAACGTGTGCGTGGAGTCGACCCTGCGCGATGCCTTCCACCTCGAATACTTCGCCGTGATGCTGGAAGACGCGACGCACGAGCTGGGCGGCGCGGCCATCCAGAAGGCATCGGTCTACAACGTCGAGACCTTCTTCGGCTGGGTCTCCACCGTCGACGACTTCGTGCGCAGCTTCGCGCCGGCCACGGCCTGATTCCCATCGTTCAACCCACAGCAAGGAACTCCCATGCCCAAGCAAGCCATCATCCCGGCCGGAACCACCACGCCGATCGCCCCCTTCGTGCCCGGCACCATGGCCGACGGCATCGTCTACGTGTCGGGCACGCTGCCCTTCGACAAGGACAACAACGTGGTCCACGTGGGCGACGCCTCGGCGCAGACGCGCCACGTGCTCGAGACGATCCAGAACGTGATCGCAACGGCCGGCGGCACCATGGACGACGTGACCTTCAACATGATCATGATCAAGGACTGGGCCGACTACGCGAAGGTCAACGCGGTGTATGCCGAGTTCTTTCCGGGCACCAAGCCCGCGCGCTACTGCATCCAGTGCGGCCTGGTGAAGCCCGATGCGCTGGTCGAGATTGCCTCGATCGCCCACGTCGGCAACAAGGCCTGAGCATGCCGCTGCACTACGAAGTGCATGGGCCGGCCGATGGCGAGGCGGTGCTGCTGTCGTCGGGCCTGGGCGGTTCGGCCGCCTTCTGGCAACCGCAGCTTGGCGCGCTGGTCGAAGCGGGCCACCGCGTGATTGCGTACGACCAGCGCGGCACGGGCCGCAGCCCCGCCGCGCTGGATGCGGGCTACGCCATTGCCGACATGGCGCGCGACGTGGTGCAGATTCTCGATGCCACGGCCACGCCGCGCTGCCACCTGGTGGGCCATGCGCTGGGCGGACTCGTGGGCCTGCAGCTGGCGCTCGACGAACCCTCGCGCGTGGCCAGCCTGGTGCTGGTCAATGCGTGGTCGAAGCCCAACGCGCATTCGGCGCGCTGCTTCGATGCGCGGCTCGCGCTGCTCGATGCCTGCGGCCCGCGCGCGTATGTGGAAGCGCAGCCGATCTTTTTGTACCCCGCCGCCTGGTGCGTGGAACATGCGCAGCGCGTGGCCGACGAGGTCGACCACGCGTTTGCGCACTTCCCCGGAGAAGCGAACATGCGCGCGCGCATCGGTGCGCTGCGCGCCTTCGACATCGATGCACGCCTTGGCGCCATCACCGCGCCCACGCTGGTGGCCGCCGCCATGGACGATGCGCTGGTGCCGTGGACCTGCTCACAGCGCCTGGCCGATGGCCTCAAGGACGTGACGCTCCACTTCCTGCCGCACGGCGGCCACGCGCACAGCGTGACCGAGGCCGCCGCCTTCAACCGCAGCCTGCTCGACTTTATCGCCCGGGTCAGCGCACCCGGCGTTCCCGCATGACCATGATGAAACCCGCCCTCGACGACGCCGCACTGGCCCTTCTTTTTACCGAGGCGCGCAGCCACAACGGCTGGACCGCCGAGCCCGTGACCGATGCGCAGATCCGCCAAGTCTACGCGCTGGCCTGCATGGGACCGACCTCGGCCAACTGCTCGCCCGCGCGCTTCGTGTTCGTTCGCACGCCCGAAGGCAAGCAGCGCCTCGCGCCCGCGCTTTCCAAGGGCAACCTCGACAAGACCATGACGGCGCCCGTCACGGTGATTGCCGCGTGGGACCGCAAGTTCTACGACAAGCTGCCCACGCTGTTTCCGCATGCCGATGCGCGCAGCTGGTTCACCGGCAGCCCCGAGGCCGCGCACGAAACCGCCTTTCGCAACGCCAGCCTGCAGGCGGCCTACCTGCTGCTGGCCGCGCGCGCGGTGGGGCTCGACGCCGGGCCGATGTCGGGCTTCGACAAGGCGAAGGTCGATGCCGCGTTCTTCGAGGGCACCGACTGGAGCGCCAACTTCCTGATCAATCTCGGCCATGGCGATCCGGCCAAGGTGTTCGGCCGCCTGCCGCGGCTCGGCTTCGACGAAGCCTGCGTCCTCGCCTGAAGCCCGTCTTCACAACGGAGACTTTTCTCATGCTGCCCAACGCAATGGCCTCCCACCACGTCATGCCGAGCGGTGCGCCGCCCGCGCTGCCCAAGGCCGACTACCGCAACGCCATGGCGCGGCTGGGCGCAGCGGTCAACATCATCACCACCGATGGCCCTGCAGGCCGCGCCGGCTTCACGGCCTCGGCCGTGTGCAGCGTGACCGACGAGCCGCCGATGCTGCTGGTGTGCCTGAACCGCTCGGCCTCGGTGTACCCCGCGTTCACGGCCAACGGCGTGCTGTGCGTGAACGTGCTGGCCGCGGGGCACCAGGCGCTGTCGGGCCTGTTCGGCGGCAAGACGCCGATGGACGAGCGCTTTGCCGCGGGCCGATGGGGCCGCAAGGCCACGGGCTCGCCGGTGCTCGAAGATGCCGCGGCCTCGTTCGACTGCCGCGTGGTGCAGGCCACGAGTGCGGGGACGCATGACGTGCTGTTTTGCGAGGCGTTGGCGATTGCGATTGGCGGGGCGGCGCAGAGTCTCATCTACTTCGATCGGCGGTATCACGAGATCGCGGCGCCGCCGCACTGACTCCTCTTTTTCCCTCTCCCTGTCTTCTTCCCTCTCCCTCCGGGAGAGGGCCAGGGTGAGGGCAGCGGCGCTTGCAATCGCAGCGCATCTTCCAACGCCGCCGGCCCTCACCCCCACCCTCTCCCGGAGGGAGAGGGAGTAAATCCCCCTACCGCGGCGCAATGCCCTGCAGCACGATCCGCTGCACGTTCTCCACCGTCTGCTCGAAGAACGCCGGATCCTCCAGCGTATGCCCCGTCAGCGCCTGCACCTGCACGCCGAAATCCGCATAGTGCTGCGTCACGGCCCAGAGCGTGAAGATCAGGTGGTGCGGATCGACCGCTGCGAGCTTGCCGGCTGCGATCCATGAACGGATGACCTCCGACTTGCGCTCCACCAGCGTGCGCAGCTCGCGGTCGAGCTCGTCGCGCAGGAGCGGCGCGCCCTGGATCATCTCGAGGCAGAACAGGCGCGATGCATCGGGCCGGTCGCGCGAGACCACGAGCTTGCGGCGGATGTAGCCGCCGATGGCTTCGGCCGGGTCCTGCTCGGCGCTGAAGCCGCGCAGCGGTTCGAGCCACAGCGCGAGCAGGTCGCGCAGCACGTTGACGTACAGCTCCTCCTTGTTCGCAAAGTAGTAGAGCAGGTTGCTCTTGGACACATCGGCGCGCGCCGCCACCTGGTCGATGGACGTGCCATGCAGGCCGAAGCGCGAGAACAAACCCAGCGCGGCGCCCAGGATGGCGCTGCGCTTGTCCTCGACCTGGCGCAGCCTGCGGCTCACCGCGGATGCGCTGCGCACGGCGGGCTTCGCACGCTTGCGCGCCGGAGCCTTCACCGGGATCTTCACCGGGCTTTTCTTGGCCGGGATCTTCTTCGTGCTGCTGGCTGCGGCCAGCGCCTTGGTCTTCGGCATCTTCCCTCGCTTCATCGATTGCTTGCTGGTTCTTCTTTCAACGCGCACCACTGTAAGGCCGCGATGCATCGCGTTGCGCCAGCGCGGCCTTCGCGCGCCGCCGGCACGCACCATGCTGACGCGGCCAACGCGTTTTGTCCATTTGGTCCAACTGGCACAGACGTTGCATGGCGAAAGGCATGCCAAGCACGAGGACCGACACATGACAACGCTGCTGTCCGTACCCATCATCGATCTCGCGCCCTACTTCGCCGGCACGGCCGAAGGCAAGGCGCAGGTTGCGGCCAAGGTCGACGAGGCCTGCCGCAGCATCGGCTTTCTGGTCATCACCAACCATGGCATTCCGGCCGAGCTGATCGCGCGCGTGTCGCAGCTCTCGCGCCGCTTCTTCGACATGCCGCTGGCCGAGAAGCGCAAGGTCGACCGGCCACGCGAAGACGCGGTGCGCGGCTACAGCGCGGTGGGCGAAGAGGGGCTTTCGTACAGCCTGGAAGAGGCCGCGCCCGGCGATCTGAAGGAATCGTTTTCCGTCGGCCCCTCGAACGTGCCGGACGACGACTACCACCGCGGCCCTGCCGCCGGCCCGCACTTCGAGCCCAACAGCTGGCCGCCGATCGACGGTTTCCGCGAGGCGTACGAAAGCTACTTCGAGGCCATGAGCGATCTCTCGCGCTCGCTGATGCGCATCTTCGCGCTCGGGCTTGCGTTGCCCGAGACTTTCTTCGACGACAAGATCGACAGGCACATCAGCATGTTCCGCGTGCTGAGCTATCCGCCGCAGCGCGAAGCGCCGCTGCCGGGCCAGCTGCGCGCGGGCGCGCACAGCGACTACGGCAGCCTCACGATCGTGCTGCCCGACGACAAGGGCCTGCAGGTGTTCAACAAGGCGGACCAGTGGGTCGACGTGCCGCAGGTGGAAGGCGGCCTGGTGGTCAACATTGCCGACCTGATGATGCAGTGGACCAACGACCAGTGGGTGTCGACGCTGCACCGCGTGGTCAACCCGCCGTTCGAGGTGGCCAGCACCAACCGCCGCCAGTCGCTGGTGTTCTTTCACCAGCCCAACTACGACGCGATGGTCGAGTGCCTGCCAAGCTGCCTGGCACCGGGCGAGCAGCCGAAGTACGCACCGATTTCTTCGGGCGACCATCTCACGTCGAAGTTCGTCAAGCAGACGACCTTTGGTGGGACCAAGGTCGCGGTCTAGATGAAACCTCGCAGCTTTTTGCGTCGCTTTGAGGTTCGTTGTTCAGGGCGCGCTCCCGCCGACGGGGTACCTTGCTCCGCGAATGTCCTCCGGCCTTCGGCCTCCCCCTTAATTTCGCTGCGCAAGGCACCCCATCGACGGGAGCGTTGGACAGAGCGGCTGTTGATCAGCTGTTCACCAGCGGCGTGCCCAAGTGCCCAGGGCATCGGGTGCTCCCCGCAGCGAAATAAAGGAGGAGGCCGAAGGCCGGGGGACATTCGCGGAGGGGAGTACCCGGTGGCCTGTGCACGCGCCCTGAACAAGAGCGCCCCGAACAACGGCGCCAAGAAAAACTGACATGCCCCATCTCTCCTACGTCAACGTCTTCGCCAAAGACGTGGCCGCGCTCAGCGGCTTCTACCAGCGCGTGTTCGGCTTCCCGGAGATCGAGGCCATTCGCTCGCCGATCTTTCGCGGACTCGACACCGGCAAATCGAGCCTCGGCTTCAACGCGCTCGATGCCTACGAACTGCTGCACCTGGCCGAATTTTCCGACACGCGCGGCGTGAAGTTTCTGCTGAACATCGACGTCGACAGCAAGGACGACGTCGACCGCATGGTGCCCATTGCGCTCGAGGCCGGCGCCACGCTGGTCAAGCCGCCCTACGTCACCTACTACAACTGGTACCAGTCGGTGCTGCTCGACCCCGAGGGCAATGTGTTTCGCATCAACTTCATGATGTGACGCACGCGGCACGCCCTCTTCTTCTTTCTCCCCGTTCTTCGACACGCTCCCCACGAAAGGTTGCTCCATGCTGTTGCGCACTCCCACCCACGGCTTCGCCTTCGGCCTTGCATCGGCGCTCGCGGCCGGCGGCGCGTTGTTCACGCTTCCCGCCGTGGCGGCCGACGGCTTCACGCTCAAGGACAAGCCGAAGATCGCCATGCTCTACTTCGGCCCGAAGAACGACGGCGGCTGGACGCAGGCCTTCGACGAGGCGCGCGTGAAGATCGAGAAGGAGATCGGCCAGAAGATCCAGTTCGTCGAGAACGTGCCCGAAGACGCATCGGCCATCAAGCCCGCGGCCGAGAAGTTCATCCAGCGCGGCGCCAACATCGTGATCGGCACCGCCTTCGGCTACTCCGACAGCTTCAAGGACCTGGCCGCCAAGTACCCGGAGGTGGCTTTTCTCAACGGCTCTGGCACCACCAACGGCAGCAACCTCGAATCGTTCTACGGCCGCACCTACGAGAGCCAGTACCTCTGCGGCATGGCCGCGGGCGCGGCCTCCAAGACCGGCAAGCTCGGCTTCGTCGCGGCCAACCCCTTTGGCGTGGTGAACTGGACCATCAACGCCTTCGCGCTCGGCGCGCAGAAGATGAACCCCAACGCCACGGTCAACGTGATCTACACCGGCGCCTGGAACGACCCGGTGAAGGAGCGCGCCGCCGCGGCCGCGCTGATCGACCAGGGCGCCGACGTGATCGGCCAGCATGTCGACTCGCCCACGCCGCAGATCGTGGCGCAGGAGCGCGGCGTGTACGGCACCGGCCACCACCGCGACCTGCGCCAGTTCGCGCCCAAGGCCACGCTGTGCTCGTCGGTGTGGGTGTGGGACCGCTTCCTTTCGCCCGAGCTCAAGAAGATCATGGCCGGCAACTGGAAGCCCGGCCAGTACGGCGCCTTCATCGAGATGAAGGACGGCGGCACCGACATCGCGGGCTTCGGCCCCGCGGTGCCCAAGGACAAGGCGTCGCAGATCACGGCCGAGCGCGACGCCATCATGAAGGGCAAGCAGGTCTACGCCGGCCCGCTCGCCGACCGCGACGGCAAGGAGCGCGTGGCCAAGGGCGCGGTGCTGTCGGATGCCGACCTCTGGAAGATGGACTGGTTCGTCAAGGGCGTGGTGACGCAGAAGTAAGCAAAAAAAAAGAGCACCGCCCATGCCCAACGCGCTCCAGCTCACCGGCATCCGCAAGTCCTTCGACGGCTTTGCGGCGCTGACCGACGCGCACTTTGAAGCGCGCTGGGGCGAAGTGCATGCGCTGCTGGGCGAGAACGGCGCGGGCAAGTCGTCGCTGATGAACATCGCGGCCGGGCTCTATGCGCCGGAGGCGGGCCAGCTGCTGGTCGACGACAACCCGGTGCGTTTTGCCGGACCGCGCGATGCGGCCAGGCACCGCATCGGCATGGTCCACCAGCATTTCAAGCTGGTGCGGCCGTTCACGGTGGCAGAGAACATTCTGCTCACCGCGCGGGCGCCGGCCGAGTTCCAGAGCCACGGGGAGCGCCTGCGCGAAATCTCTCGCGACATCCGCAACAAGGCCTCGGAGCTGGGCTTCGAGATCGATCCATCGAAGCGCGTCGATGCGCTGTCGATTGCCGAGCAGCAGCGCGTCGAGATTCTCAAGGTGCTGCTGGCGGGCGCGCGCATCCTGATCCTCGACGAGCCCACCGCGGTGCTCACCGACCAGGAGGCCGCGCGCCTCTTGCAGACGGTGCAGGGCCTCGCACGCGGCGGCTCGGCCGTGGTGCTGGTCACGCACAAGATGGCCGACGTGAAGACCTATGCCGACCGCGTGACGGTGATGCGCGGCGGCCGCACGGTGGCCACGCTGGCGCCGGGCGCCACCTCGGTGGCCAAGCTCGTGAAACTTACCGTGGGCGAATCGATTGCCACGCAGGGTTTCCAGGCGGCGAAGTCGCCGCGCGGCCCGGTGCGGCTCACGGTGCGCGGCTTGCGCTCGGCGGCATCGCCCGAGGGCCGCCGCGTGCTCGACGGCGTCGAGCTCGAACTGCATGCGGGAGAGATCTACGGCCTGGCCGGTGTCGGCGGCAACGGACAGGGCGAGCTGGCCGGCGCCATCATGGGCCTGCCGGATGCCGGTGGTGCACTCGAAGGCGAGATCCACCTGAACGGCCACGGCGACCTCAAGGCCATGAGTGCACCGGAGCGCCGCAACGTGGGCATTGCCGCGATCCCGGCCGACCGCTACGGGCTCGCGCTGGCTGGCGGCCTTTCGGTGGCCGAGAACTACGCCATCGGCCGCGTGCACACCGGCCGCTACGGCCCGGCCTGGCATCTGCGGCGCGGCCGCATGCAAGACGACACGCAGCAAGCGGTGCGCGACTTCGATGTGCAGGGCGTGCGCTCGGTGGCGCAGAAGGCCGCGCTGCTGTCGGGCGGCAACGCGCAGAAGCTGGTGCTCGCGCGCGAGTTCGGCAAGGCGCCCTCGCTGGTGCTCGCGCACAGCCCGAGCCGCGGGCTCGACGTGCGCGCGAGCGCCGAGGTGCATGCGCGCCTGCGCGCCGCGCGCGACGGCGGCGCCGCGGTGCTCTTGATCAGCGAGGACCTCGACGAGGTGCTGCAGCTGGCCGACCGCGTGGGCGTGATGGCGCGCGGGCGCATCGCCGGCGAATTCGCGCAGCCGGCCGACCGGCAGGCCATCGGACAGGCGATGGTGGACCATGGTTGACGCCACGCTCGCGGCCATCGCGCAGCCGGCGCAGACCGATCCGGAGGCCGCGCAGCGCGCACGGCGCCAGCCGCTGGCGCGCCGGCGTTACGCGCTGGAGATCCGCCAGCACATGGGATGGCGGCGGCAGGCGCTGATCCTTGCGGCGGCGCTCCTTGCGGGCTTGGCGATCTCCGCCGCCATCCTGGTGGCGGCCGGCGTTCCCGCCAACGAACTCGCCAACGAGTTCGTGATGCAGACCTTCTTCGACGGCCAGAACTTTCGCGCCGTGCTGTTCCAGGCCGCTCCCATGATCCTCGTGGGCCTGGCTGGCGCGCTGGCGTTTCGCGCGCGCTTCTGGAACCTGGGGCTCGAGGGCCAGATGATCTGGGGCGCCATCGGCGCGACGGCCGTCTCGATGTGGCAGCTCGGGCCCGAGCCGCTGCGCCTGCCGCTGATGTTCGCGGCTGCCATCGGCTGCGGGCTGCTCTGGGTGCTGGGGCCGGCGTGGCTGAAGATCAGGCTCGGCGTGAACGAGATCATTTCCACGCTGATGCTCAACTACATGGCGGCCAACTTCCTGCTGCACCTGGTCTATGGCAGCTGGAAGGACCCGAAGGACAACTTCCCCTATTCGCCGCAGTTCCGCGCTTTCGAGCGGCTGCCCGAACTGGGGGCCGGCGTGAGCAGCGCGATCGTGCTCGCGGCCGTGGTGGCGCTCCTTGCATGGTGGCTGGTGGGCCTGAGCCGCGCCGGGCTGTACCTGCGCTTCGTCGATGCCAATCCGCGCGTGGCGCATGCCAATGGGGTGCCGGTGCGCCGCACCATCTACGGCGCCGTGCTGCTGTCGGGCGCGATGGCCGGGCTCGCGGGCCTGGCGGTGGCTTCCGGGCAGGAAGGGCGGCTCACGCAGGCCTTCTACCAGGGGTACGGCTTCTCGGGCATCCTGATTGCCTTTCTTGCGCGCAACAACCCGCTCGCGGCCACGGTGGTGGCGCTGCTGGTGGCGGCCCTGTTCGTCACCGGCCGCAGCCTGCAGGTGTTCTACCAGGTGCCGTTCTCGATGGTGCAGCTGATCCAGGCCATCATCGTGGTGTGCGTGGCATCGAGCGATTTCTTCATTCGCCATCGCTTGCGCCGCGTGGGTGCGGAGGCGGTGCAATGAGCGGCGGCATCGTTCTCAACTGGCTCGCAAGCACGCCCGACTTCGCGGTGCCCTATGCGCTCGCGGCGCTGGGCCTGATCATCAGCGAGCGCGCGGGCGTGCTGTCGCTCGGCGCCGAAGGGCTGATGTTGGTCGGCGCGCTCGCGGGCATCGGCGCGCAGATCGCCATGGGACAGCCGGCCGTGTCGCTGGTGCTGGCGATGCTCGCGGCCAGTGCGGTGTCGCTGCTGTTCGCGGTGATGGTGATCTGGCTGCGCGTGAACCAGGTGATCGCGGGGCTCGCGCTGGTGTTCTTCTGCCAGGGCCTCACGGCGCTGGTCGGCTCGCTCGCCGAATGGACCAACCATGCCACCGGAGGCATCGGCGCGATGGCGCTGTGGCCGCTGTCGCTCCTGCCCGGCGCCGGCCGGCTGTTCGAGCAGAACGCCATGGTCTGGCTCACGCTGCCGATCTTCCTTGCCGTGGCGTGGTTTCTCTCGCGCACCTCGGCGGGGCTCCGGCTGCGCGCGGTGGGCGAGAACCCGCAGGCGGCCGATGCGGCCGGCATCCGCGTTGCCCTGTGGCGGCTGGCCGCGGTGCTCGCGGGCTCGGCGCTGGTGGGCCTCGCGGGAGCGTACATCTCGGTGGTCAGCACCAAGCTGTGGATCGCGGGCATGACCGGCGGGCGCGGCTGGATCGCGGTGGGGCTGGTGATCTTCGCGCGCTGGTCGCCGTGGAAGGCGCTCGTGGGCGCGCTGCTGTTCGGCTGCATCGAGGCGCTGATCCCCCAACTGGCCGCGGCCGGCGTGCAGCTGCCGCAGTACTTCGTGATGATGACGCCCTATGCGGTGACGCTCGGGGTGATGGTGTGGGTCGCGCTCTCGCGGCGCGGCGCCGACGAAGAGCCCGGTGCGCTGGGCCAACCCTACGTGCGGGAAGAACGCCGATGAAGGCCTGGATCTACAACCAGGAGCGCGAGCTCGACGCGGCGCAGTTCGCCGACTACCTGGACCCGGCCAGCACCGCGGTCGTGTCCATCGACATGCACCGCGGCCACCTGGACGACGGCCCCGACTGCCCCTGCCCCGCCCCGCGGGCGCGCGACGTGGTGGCGCCCATCGACGGCTTCCACGACGCGGTGCGTGCGCTGGGCGTGCGCATCGTGCACATCCGGTCGGTGCTGCGGCCCGGCGGCGTGGACGACGTCCACGGCATTCCGTCCGCCTGGCGCCGCACCTTTCCGCTGCACGTGGGCGAAATTCCGAATGCCGACGCGCACGCCATCGAAGGCTCGAAGTGGACCGAGTGGGTCACGCGCGTGGCGCCCGGCGACATGCGCGTGGACAGCAAGCGGCGCCTCTCGGCCTTCTACCCGACCGACCTCGACTTCCTGCTGCGCAACCAGCGCATCGAGACGGTGGTGCTCAACGGCGGCTTCACCGACTGCTGCGTGCTCAACACGGCCTTCGACGCCAGCAACCGCAACTACCGCGTGATCGTGCTGCGCGACCTGGTGCGCGGCACCGATGCGCACCTGGAAGACGCGGCGCTTGCGATGGTGTCGCTGCACCTGGGGCTGGTGCTCGACTCGGCCGAACTGCTGCGCCAGTGGCGCGGCTGAAAGTCCGTCAGTCCGCCAGTCCCAGCCAGCGCCGCGCCACGGCCTGCATGTCGCCCTGCGCGGACTCCCACACCAGCTCGGGCGCCGCCACGTGCACGCCCGGTGGCGCGATGCGCAGCGCCAGGTCGACCAGCTCGGCCACCTTCGACGCGCGCACCGGCTGCTCGCTGCTCGGCACCATGAAGCGCACGATCGAGAGCATCCAGGCCGCGAGCCTTTCGGCGGGGTTGGTGAACTTCGCATGGAGCGGCTTGCGCGCCGAACGCACGAGGATCACGCGGTCGAAGCCGTTGGCGACCACGGCCTGCTCGTCGAGGCTCGCGAGCCCGCGCTTGAGCGCCTCGGGCAGCTTGCCCTGGTCGTGCGGCTGCACGATGGCCAGCGTGCGCACGCCGCAGGCGCGCAGCCAGCGCGCGAGCTCGGGCAGGTCCGAAGGCTGCGGCACCCAGAGCGCGCGTTCGCGATCGTGGTAGAGCCGCGGCGGGTCGAAGGCGATGACGGCGCTGTCGGCCGAGGTCAGCGGCCATTGCGCGATCGGCAGGCCGGGGGCGAGGTAGGTTTCGACGCCGCGCAGCCCGTCGCGGATCGGTTCGCGCGCCAGCACGCGCGCATGGGCGAAGCGGTGGCTGCCCGCGAGCCGGCGCAGCAGCTCCTGGCCCAGGGCGCCGGTCGCACCGGCCACCAGCAGCGTGCCGGCGCCTGCCGCGGCGGCGGGCGCTGGTGCTGCGCGGTTGGCGCCCCGCAGGGCATGGAGGGGATCAAGGGCCATGGAGCCTTCTATGCTAACTTCGGCTTCCTTCTGCGGAGGTAATGCAAATGACGATGATGAAACGCTGGCTCCTGATTCTTGCGGCCGCCCTGTCCCTGAGCGGCTGCGGCTACAACCAGTTCCAGTCGCTCGACGAGGCCAGCAAGTCGGCCTGGAGCGAGGTGCTCAACCAGTACCAGCGGCGCTCCGACCTGGTGCCCAACATCGTGGCCACCGTGAAGGGCGAAGCCAGCTTCGAGCAGGACACGCTCACCAAGGTGATCGAGGCGCGCGCCAAGGCCACCTCGATCCAGGTCTCGCCCGAGACGCTCAACAACCCCGAGACCTTCAACAAGTTCCAGCAGGCGCAAGGCGAGCTGTCGAGCGCGCTGTCGCGGCTGATGGTGACGGTCGAGCGCTATCCGGAGCTCAAGGCCAATCAGGCCTTCCGCGACCTGCGCGTGACGCTCGAAGGCACCGAGAACCGCATCACCGTGGCGCGCAACCGCTACATCCAGACGGTGCAGGAGTACAACGTGCTGGCGCGCAGCTTCCCGACCAACATCACGGCCAAGATCTTCAGCTACCAGCCCAAGCCCAACTTCTCGGTGCAGAACGAAGCGCAGATCTCCACTCCGCCAACCGTCGACTTCAGCGCTCCCAAAAAGTAAGACATCCACGCGATGGCCCTTGCCCTGATCCGCCGCACGCTGGCCACCGTCCTGCTGGCCGCGGCCGCATGGGGCGGCCTTGCGGCAGCGGCGTGGGCGCAGGGCCTGCTGCCGGTGCCGGCGCTCACGGCACGCGTGATCGACCAGACGCAGACACTGGCCGAATCCGAGCGCACCGATCTCGAAGCCAAGCTGGCCGCATTCGAGCAGCGCAAGGGCTCGCAGATGGTGGTGCTGATGGTGCCCACCACCGCGCCCGAAGACATTGCGAGCTACGCCAACCGCGTGGGCAACGCCTGGAAGATCGGACGCAAGGAGGTCGGCGACGGCATCCTGGTGATCGTGGCCAAGAACGACCGCAAGATGCGCATCGAAGTGGCCAAGGCGCTCGAGGGCGCGGTGCCCGACCTTGCGGCCATCCGCATCATCGACGAGGAGATGAAGCCGCGCTTTCGCAACAACGACTTCGCGGGCGGCCTGAACGCGGCCGTGGCCCGGCTCATCGGGCTGGTCGACGGCGAGGCGCTGCCCGCGCCTTCCAGCGGCGGCGACGGCAAGGACTCCAGCGAAGGCATCGACTGGGAGAACCTCGCGATCTTCCTGTTCATCGGCGTCTTCATTGCGGCGCCGATCGTGCGCTCGATCGTCGGCAAGAAGCTGGGCTCGGTGGTCATGGGCGGCGGCATCGGCGTGATTGCCTTCCTCATCACGACCAGCATCGTCATCGCGGTGCTGGCGGGCCTGGCGGCGCTCATGGTGTCGCTGTTCTCGGCCGTGGCGGCGACGAGCCCGGCGCGGCGCGGCGGTGGTGGCGGCGGGTTCGGCGGCTGGGGCGGCGGCGGTGGTGGCGGCGGCTGGAGCAGCGGTGGCAGCAGCGGAGGCGGAGGCGGTGGTTTCAGCTCCGGCGGCGGCGGCGATTTCGGGGGCGGCGGCGCCTCGGGGGACTGGTAGGCATGGCATCGGCAACGCTTTTTTCGAAGCTGGCCCGCATCTGGCGCCACCAGTGGATAGACGAGGCCGATGTGCGGCGCGTGCTGCCCGATGCCGCCATGGAGCGCCTGGCGGCACGCGTGGCCGCGAGCGAGCGCCGCCACAGCGGCGAGATCCGCATCTGCGTGGAAGCGGGCCTGCCATGGTCCTACCTGCGGCGCCATGCCTCGGCGCGCGAGCGTGCCGTCACGCTGTTCGGCAAGCTGCGCGTGTGGGACACCGCGCACAACAACGGCGTGCTCATCTACCTGCTGCTGGCCGAGCATGCGATCGAGATCGTGGCCGACCGCGGCATCGATGCGCACGTCGACGATGCCGAATGGGCCGCGATGGCGCAGCGCATGGGCGCGGCCTTCCGCGAAGGCCGCTTCGAGGACGGGCTCACGCAGGCGCTGGAAGAAATGTCGGCCTTGCTGGTGGCGCACTTTCCGCTGGCCGAGAACGAGCCTGACACCAACGAGCTGCCCGACCAGCCCGTCGTTCTTTGAATTTCTCCCTCCCCTCCCGGGGGAGGGCCGGGGTGGGGGCAAGCGGCGTTGGCATGGGCACGCTCTGCCTGCCCCCATCCCAGCCTTCCCCCGGGAGGGGAAGGAGCTCATACCCTACTCCGATACGGGCAGCGCCCACACGCTTTCTCCACCCACCGCATAGAAGCGCCGCCCCGGCGCGCGCTCCATCAACCAGCCGCCCGTGAACTCGCCGAAGGCCGGCAGCACGGCCTGCTGCGCATCGCTTGCAAAACACGGCAGCCGCACGCTGTCGCGCCCCGGGCCATGCAGCCTGCACACCGGATGCAGGTGCCCCGCGAGCACGAAGTGCGTCGCATGCGGCTGCGGATGGTGGCAGCAGGCAAAAGGCCCGAGCAGATAAGGCTCGTCGACCACCTCGATGCCGAGCTCGGCGGGCGGATCGCCCGCGCGGCTGTCGTGGTTGCCCCGCACCAGCGTCATGCCGATGGACGCATGCGCCGCGCGCCAGGCGGCCAGCGCCGCCAGCACCTGCGGCGTGCGCGCCTGCGCCGCATGCAGGAAATCGCCAAGGAACACGATGCGCTGCGGCGCATGGGCCGCCACGAGCGCATCGAGCCGCGCCAGGTTCTCCTGCGTGGTGCCGCCCGGCACCGGCTGGCCGAGCGCGCGGTAGGTCGCGGCCTTGCCGATGTGCAGGTCGGCAATGAACAGCACGCGGCCTTCGGGCCACCAGATGGCGTGCTCGGGCAACAGGTGCAACAGTTCGCCGGCCCACTGGACCGGGAGCGCCGATGCTGGGAGATTCGAAGCGGTCACGGGCCACGAGTGTCGCAAAAGACGCGCGGGCCGGCGGCCTTCTTGCAATTCACCCCGCGAGCCCCAGTTCTTCAGAATGACCGACACGCCTTCGCTGCACATCGTCTGCCCGCATTGCCACACGACCAACCGCGTGCGCGCGGCGCAGCTGGGCAGCGCGCCCGACTGCGGCAACTGCCACCGCGCACTGTTCACCGGCCATTCCACCGCGCTGCCGGACGAAAAGACCTTCGACCGCCACATCGCACGCAATGAAATCCCGGTGCTGGTGGACTTCTGGGCGCCCTGGTGCGGCCCCTGCCGCCAGATGGCGCCGGGCTACGAACAGGCCGCGGCGCAGCTCGAACCGCAGGTGCGGCTCGCCAAGGTCGACACGGAAGCCGTGCCGGCACTGGGCGCGCGCTTCAATATCCGCAGCATCCCGACGCTGGCGCTGTTCCGCGGCGGCCGCGAAGTGGCACGCCAGGCCGGCGCCATGGGCGCGGCGGACATCGTGCGCTGGGTCAAGGCGCACGGCGCGGGCTGAGCTGCATCGGGCGGCTCAGAGCGGCGGCAAGGGCCGTGAGGGCCGCCTGCGCTCGCGGCGCGGCGCAGCCGGCGGCTTGCCCGGCCCTTCCTGGCCGAACGCGAGCGTGCTTTTCACGCGCTCCACGCCGCCGGCCGTGACCACGCCGCCCGCGGCCTTTTCGAGCTGCTCGACCATGCGCGCAATGCGGTCAGCCACGTTCTCGTTCGACAGCTTCTCGCGGAACAGCTCGACCATGAGCGGAAACGAAAAAGGCGTGGGCCGCTCGAGCGGCTTCAGCACCAGCTGCTGGGTCGCCATGCGTGCGAGGCTGGCTGCCAGGCGGCCGATTTCAAGCTCCTGCGCGAGCAGTTCCTGCTCGGCCTGCAGCAGCAGCTTGTTCGCCGGGTCGTACTTGCGGAACACCTCCCAGAACAGCGAGGACGAGGCCTGCAGCTGCCGGCTGCTGCGCTTCTCGCCCGGATAGCCCTGGAAGATCAGCCCCGAGACGCGCGCAATCTCGCGGAAGCGGCGCTGCGCGAGTTCGCCCGCGTTGAGCGAGGCCAGCACCTCGTGCAGCAGCGTGGCATGCGCATCCTCGCCCTGCGGCAGGCGCAGCACCTGGGGCAGCAGCGCGGGCCAGTCGACCGGCGTGGCGCTCAGCAGCTCGAAGCCGTAGTCGTTCACCGCAATGGAGAAAGTGCGCGCCTCGTGCTGCGCCACGCGCCAGGCCAGGAGGCTCGCAAGCCCCATGTGCACGTGGCGTCCCGCGAAGGGATAGAGGAACAGGTGCGAGCCTTCGCGCGTGGCCAGCGTTTCGGCCAGCAGCGTCTCGGGCGTGGGCAGGGCCGACCATTGCTGCTGGATCTCGAGCAGCGGCCGCACGCACTGCAGCTCGGGCGATGGATAGCGCCCCTCGCCGGCCAGCGCGAGCTGCTGCACCACCGCATCGGCCAGCGTGGTCGACAGCGGCATGCGCCCGCCGTTCCAGCGCGGCACCGCGGCGCGCTTGCCGGTGGCGCGCCGCACCCAGGCCGTCATGTCGTGGATGCGCACGAGCTCGAGCAGCCGGCCGCCAAACAGAAAGCAGTCGCCGGGCTTCATGCGCGCCACAAAGCCTTCCTCGACGCTGCCGATCCGGGCGCCGCCCATGTACTGCACCGCCATGCTCGCATCGCTCACAATGGTGCCGATGTTCATGCGGTGGCGCCGCGCGAGCCGCGCATCCGGTACGCGCCAGACGCCCTCCGCATCAGGCACCGCGCGGCGGTAGTCGGGATACGCGGCCAGCGATGGCCCGCCCTGCGACACGAAGGACAGGCACCACGCCCAACTCTCGCGCGACAGATCCGCATAGGCGGCGGTGCCGCGCACTTCGGCATACAGGTCGTCGGGCACGAAGCCGCCGCCGAGCGCCACCGTCACCAGGTGCTGCACCAGCACGTCGAGCGGCTGCACCGGCGTGTGGCGCGCCTCGATGTGGCCGGCCGCAATGGCCGCGCGCGCCGCGGCGCCTTCGACCATCTCGATGCTGTGCGTGGGCACGAGCGTGATGCGCGAGGGCCGGCCCGGCGCATGGCCCGAGCGCCCCGCGCGCTGCAGCAGCCGCGCCACGCCCTTGGGCGAACCGATCTGCAGCACGCGCTCGACCGGCAGGAAGTCCACGCCCAGGTCCAGGCTCGAGGTGCAGACCACGGCCTTGAGCTCGCCGTTCTTCAGGCCCAGCTCGACCCACTCGCGCACCGCGCGGTCGAGCGAGCCGTGGTGCAGCGCGATGAGGCCGGCCCATTCGGGCCGCGCCTCGAGCATGGCCTGGTACCAGATCTCCGATTGCGAGCGCGTGTTGGTGAACACCAGCGTGGTGCTGCTGGCGGCAATCTCGTCGAGCACCTGCGGCAGCATCGTGAGGCCCAGGTGCCCGCCCCACGGAAAGCGCTCGGCGCGGCCGGGCAGCAGCGAATCGACCACCAGCTTCTTGGGCACCGCGCCCTGCACCAGCACGCCTTCTTGTTCACCGAGCAAGGCGTGCATGGCCTCCTGCAGGTTGCCGAGCGTGGCCGACATGCCCCACACCGCGAGCCCCGCATTCCAGCGCCTGAGCCGCGCGAGCGCCAGCTGCACCTGCACGCCGCGCTTGTTGCCGAGCAGCTCGTGCCATTCGTCGACCACCACCATCTTCACGCGGCCCAGCCCCTCGCTCGCATCGGCGCGCGCGAGCAGCAGCGAAAGGCTCTCGGGCGTGGTGACGAGCACCGTGGGCAGGCGCTCGTTCTGCGCGCTGCGCTCGGCCGACGAGGTGTCGCCGCTGCGCGCACCGGCGCTCCAGCGGTGCACGTCGATGCCCTGGGCATCCATGGCTTCGAGCGGCTGCTGCAGCGCGCGCAGCGTGTCGGCCGCGAGCGCGCGCATGGGCGTGATCCACAGCACGGTGAGCGGCGGCGGCGGCGTGGCCTTTGCGCTGCGCGAAGGCGGTGGCGCCGCGGACGAGAACGCCTGCAGCGCGCCGAGCCACACCGCGTAGGTCTTGCCTGCGCCGGTGGTCGCGTGCAGCAGCCCGGAGCGGCCCGCGGCCACGGCCTTCCATACGTCGCGCTGGAACTTGAAGGGCTTCCAGCCGCGCGCTGCAAACCAGGCGTCGAGCGCCGCCTTGACGGCCGCTGCCTTGCTCCTTCCCCTTCCGGGGGAAGGCGGGGATGGGGGCTCGCGGCCTTCGACGACAGGCGGCGGGTTCTTGATGCGCCGCTTGCCCCCACCCCTGCCCTCCCCCGGAAGGGGAGGGAGAAATTCGGGGTCCACGGGCGCGGTCATGACGGCAGCAATGCAGCGAGCGTCTGCAAGGTATCGGCCTCCGCCACCGGCTTGTCCTCGCGCCAGCGCAGCATGCGCGGAAAGCGCACCGCGATGCCGCTCTTGTGGCGCGTGCTGCGCGCAATGCCTTCGAAGCCCAGTTCGAACACCAGCGTGGGCTTGACGCTCTTCACCGGGCCGAAGCTCTCGACGGTGGTCTTGCGGATGATCGCGTCCACGCGCGCCATCTCGGCGTCGGTCAGGCCCGAATAGGCCTTGGCAAAGGGCACGAGCTTGCGGTCCCCCTGTTCGGGCGGGCCGTCCCAGACGGCGAAGGTGTAGTCGCTGTAGAGGCTCGCGCGCCGGCCGTGGCCGCGCTGCGCGTAGACGAGCACGGCGTCGATGCTGAGCGGATCGATCTTCCACTTCCACCACACGCCCACGTCCTTGGTGCGGCCCACGCCGTACTGCGCGTCGCGGCGCTTGAGCATCATGCCCTCCACGCCCAGGCTGCGCGCGGCTTCGCGCTGGCGTGCGAAGTCGCTCCACGCGATGCCGGTGAGCATCGGGCTCGGCAGCAGCGACGGGTGCTGCATGCGCGTGACGAGTTCGTCGAGCAAGAGCCGGCGCTCCGATTGAGGCAGCGCGCGCAGGTCGCGCCCTTCCCATTCGAGGATGTCGTAGGCCAGCAGCACCACCGGGATCTCGCGCAGCAGCTTCGCGCCCAGCGTCTTGCGGCCGATGCGTTTCTGCAGCTCCGCGAAGGGCTGCACGCGGTCGTCGCGCCAGACGGCAATCTCGCCGTCGAGCACCGTGCCGTCGGGCAGCGCATCGCCCAGCACGGCCAGCTCGGGAAAGCGCTCGGTCACCAGTTCCTCGCCGCGCGACCACAGCCAGCTGGCGCCCGCGCGCTTGACCAGCTGCGCGCGGATGCCGTCCCACTTCCATTCGACGATCCAGCCGGCCGGCGGGCCGAGCGCGGCATCGAATTGTTCGAGCGGCAGGTTGAAGGCATGCGCAAGAAAGAACGGGTAGGGCTGCCCGCTGGTTTTTTGCACCTGCTCCGCGCCCGACTCCGGCGCGATCAGCGCGCGGTAGTCTTCCGCGCGCGGCCGGCCGCCGATGTGGGTGTAGCCCATGAGGCGCTGCGCCACGCGCTTGGGATCGATGCCGCCCACGCCCGCGAGCGCCTGCGTGACCTGCAGCTTCGACACGCCCACGCGGAAGGCGCCGGTGATGAGCTTGAAGTACACCAGCCGCTCTTCGGCCGCGAGCTGGCGCCACTGCGCGCGCAGCCGCGCGGGCAGTTCGTCCGGCGCCGCCTTGCCGGCTTCGCGCAGCGGCAGCAGGTGCTCTTCGACCCAGCGCGCCAGGCCGAGGTCGTGCGCCTCGGTGGGCGGCGGCAGCAGCAGCGCAATGGTCTCGGCCAGGTCGCCGACCGCCTCGTAGCTTTCGTCGAACAGCCACTCGGGCAGGCCCGCCGCTTCCTGCGCGAGCAGCCGCAGCAGCTTGGTGGGCACGAGCTGGCGCGGCTTGCCGCCGGCCAGGAAGTACACGGCCCAGGCGGCATCGGCTGGATCGGCCTCGCGCAGGTAGCGCTGCAGCGCGGCCTGCTTGGCAAGGCTCGAGGTGCTGGCGTCGAGCTCGCGGTAGAGCGCCGCGAAGTCCTTCATGGCCCTGTTGCTCCTTCCCCTTCCGGGGGAAGGTCGGGATGGGGGCCGGCAGCGTCCGCATCGGGCGCCGCTTGCCCCCTCCCCGGCCCTCCCCCGGAAGGGGAGGGAGTTTCCCGCTCGTCGTCTTCATCGCCGTACTCGGTCCTGAAGCCCTGCGCCTCCAACCCGTTCTCGCTGAGCCAGCGCACCATCACCGCCACGCTGCCGTGGGTGACGAACACCCGCTCGGCCCCCGTGCCCGCGATGGCCTGCTGCAGGCCGGGCCAGTCGGCGTGGTCCGACATCACGAAGCCGCGGTCCACGCCGCGCCGGCGGCGCGTGCCGCGCAGCTGCATCCAGCCGCTTGCGAAGGCGTCGGCATGGTGGCCGAAGCGGCGCATCCACGGCGTTCCCTGGGCCGAGGGCGGCGCCAGCACCAGCGCGCGCTTGAGCAGCGCGGCATCGACGCCCGCATCGGTCACGCGCAGCGTCTGGGGCAAGGCCACGCCCGCGGCGCGGTACACGGCATTGAGCGGCTCCACGGCGCCATGCACCACGATCGGCCCGATGGAAGCATCCACGCCATGCAGGATGCGCTGCGCCTTGCCGAAGGCATAGCAGAACAGCACCGATGCGCGGCCGGCCTCGGCGTTGGCGCGCCACCAGCCGTCGATCTCGGCGAACAGCACGGCCTGCGTGGGCCAGCGGTAGATCGGCAGGCCGAAGGTCGACTCGGTGATGAAGGTGTCGCAGGGCACGGGCTCGAAGGGCGCGCAGGTGCCGTCGGGCTCGGTCTTGTAGTCGCCCGAGGCCACCCACACGCGGCCGCCGTGTTCGAGCCGCACCTGCGCCGAGCCCAGCACGTGGCCGGCCGGATGCAGCGAGATGCGCACGCCGTGGTGCGCGATCGCCTCGCCATACGGCAGCGTCTGCAGCGCGATGTCGCCGCCAAGGCGGGTGCGCAGCGTGCCGGCGCTGTCGGTGTGCGCGAGGTAGTGGCCGTGGCCGGCGCGCGCGTGGTCGGAATGCGCGTGGGTGATGACGGCGCGCGCCACCGGCCGCCAGGGGTCGATGTAGAAATCGCCGGGCGGGCAGTAGAGCCCCTCGGGGCGAGCAACGACGAGATGGTCTTCTTCCTTCGCGGCCATGGCCCGCCATGGTAGGCGCTGGCGGGCCGCTGCGGCGCCGAACACGGGCCGCGAAGCGCTGTGGGCCGGCGCCTACTTCTGCTTCTTGTGCCCGCCCATCATCTCGAGCACGTTCATCTTCATGCCGTTGGACATCACCATGTCGCCGGGCTTCTGGTCCGCCTTGCAGGGGCCGATCCAACGGGCTTCCATGACGGCCGAGCCCTCGGCGCGCCCCATCAGCGGCGGGCTGTAGCTCGACTTGCTTTCCATGCGGTAGGCCGAGCTGAAGTCGCCGCTCATCACCGCGTGCGTGGTGGCGGTGGTGGGGCCGACCTTGCAGACCGAATCGACCACCAGCTTGCCGCCTTCGTTGCGCAGCTCCTGCTTCGAGCAGCTGTCCTTGCCCATGCCCTGCCCCATGTCGCGCAAGGCCTTGTCGCTGGCCGCGTCGATGCACTGCTGGACGGTCTGGCTCGCGCCCTTGGCGCCGGTGCCGTCGCCGGTCTGTATTTCCCAGAGGCCGGGCTTGCGCGCCGGATAGTCGACGGCCAGCGCGGGCAAGGCCGTGCTGCAGGCCAGCATGAAGAGGGCAATGGTGGACAGGCGAATCTTCATGGCGGGCTCCGCATCGGTTCGAAGAAAAGGATGCCTGGGTTCTACCGCGCGCGGCGCGCGGGTGGAATAGCGCAATCGGCCTACGCCGGCCGTGCCTGCACCGCCGCTGCCGCCGCCACGGCCTTGCGGGGACGCGAGGCCAGCCCGAAGCCGATGCCCAGCGCCAGCCCGCCGAGCACGTCGACCAGCACGTGCTGGCGCACCGCCATCGTCGAATAGACGATGGCCACGGCCCACGCGATGTTGAGCGCGCGAGCCCACGCGGGCGCCGCCACCTCGCGCAGCTGCCGCGCGAGCACCACGCAGGCGAACACGGAGAACGACACATGCAGCGACGGAAACGCGTTGCCGGCCGCATCGACGGTTTTCAGCAGATGCAGCGAGGTGCCCGGGCGGGTGTCGATGCCGAAGTTAGGGATGGCCGTCGGCACGAACCAGAACACCACCAGCGCGATGCCGGTCATGAAGGCGCAGCCGAGCGCAAAGCTCCAGAGCTCCCGCCTGTCCTTGGCCAGGAACACCGGCAGCGCGATGTAGAGCCACAGCGAAAGATAGACCGGCAGCAGCGCCGGCCAGAAGGCGATCAGCCGGTCGAACGCGGTGAGCGGCAGCGTCCAGGGCGGGCCGGCGTTCTTCATGATCCAGAAATACAGCGGGAAGAACCCCGCGGTCGCGACCGTGTTGCCGACCAGCTTCAGCGGCCAGAGCGCACGGCACCGCCGGCCCAGGGCGCGAAGCCAGGGCTGCGGGTTCGAAGGCGGCGGATGCTCGAAAGAAGAAGGTGTCATGAACGCCCGATGCGGTGCGCCTGGAACTCGCGCATGCGAGCCCGCGGCCCTACCAGGGCGTCCATTTTGATTCGCTTTGGGCCGAGGCCACCGTGCGCTCGATGAAGCGCACGCCGCGCGCGCCGTCTTCCACGCGCGGGTAGTCGGCCGCGATGGGATCGGCCGGCTGGCCTGCGTTCCGCGCGCGGATGTCCGCCACCACGCCGGCGTAGATGTTGGCAAAGGCCTCGATGAAGCCTTCGGGATGGCCGGCAGGCAGGCGGCTGGCGCGCTGCGCCGCCTCGCACAGCCAGGGCGAGCCGCGCGTGAAGATCTGCTTCGGGCCGTCGTGCGGCAGGTGCACCAGCTGGCTCGGCTGCTCCTGCCGCCATTCGAGCGTGCCGAGCGTGCCCGAGACGCGCAGCCGCAGGTCGTTCTCCAGGCCGGTGTTGATCTGCGAGGCAATCAGCACGCCGCGCGCGCCGCCCTTGAAGCGCAGCAGCAGGCTGCCGTCGTCGTCGAGCATGCGGCCCGGCACCAGCGCGCTCAGGTCGGCGCACAGGCTCTCGATCTCCAGGCCGGTGACGCTCGCGACCAGGTTCTCGGCGTGCGAGCCGATGTCGCCGATGGCGCCGGCCGCGCCGCTCCGCGCGGGGTCGGTGCGCCAGTCGGCCTGCTTGTTGCCGGCGCCTTCGAGCTGGCTCGCGAGCCAGCCCTGGTTGTATTCGACCACCACCTTGCGCAGCTCGCCGAGCCGGCCAGAGCGGACCATCTCTCGCGCCTGCCGCACCATCGGATAGCCGGTGTAGTTGTAGGTCACGCCGAACAGCGTGCCCTGCTTCTTCACGGCCGCGACCAGCGCATCGGCCTGCGCGCGCGTGTGCACCAGCGGCTTGTCGCACACCACGTGGAAGCCGGCTTCGACGAAAGCCTGCGCGACCGGGAAGTGCACATGGTTGGGCGTGACGATCGAGACGAAGTCGATGCGCTCCTCGGGCGGGCGCTTGAGCTCGTCGGCCAGCAGCGACTGCCAGTCGCCGTGGTTGCGGCCGTCGGCCAGGTGCAGGTCGCGGCCCGAGGCGCGCGCCTTGTCCGGACTCGACGACAGCGCGCCGGCCACGAGCTCGATCTGCCCGTCGAGCGCCATGGCGTTGCGGTGCACGGCGCCGATGAAGGCGTCGCGGCCGCCGCCGACCATGGCGCAGCGGAGCTTGCGGGGAGGTGTATCGCTCATCAATATCCTCGATGGTCCTGGGTCACTGTCCCCTCTCCCTCCGGGAGAGGGAGCAAGGCGAACTCAGAACGGCGAGTTCGGGTGGTAGAAGTCCTTGGCGTTTTCCTTGGTGATCAGCACCGAAGGAATGATCGTGGTCGCAGGCAGCTTCTCGCCCTTGAGCCGCGCCTCGGCCGTGAGCTTGATCGCGTCGTAGATGAACTTGGGCGAGTAGCTCACGTCGGCGCCGATGCGCTTGTCCTTGCCGTCCATGATGGTCTTGACCATGCCCTTGGCGCCCGCGCCGCCGAAGATGATCTTGATGTCGTCGCGCTTGGCCTGCTCGATGGCCTTGAGCACGCCCACGGCCATGTCGTCGTCGGCGGCCCAGATGGCGTCGATGTTCTTGAAGCGCGTGAGGTAGTCCTGCGTGACCTTGAAGGCGTCGTCGCGGTTCCAGTTGGCGTACTTGGCGTCGAGCAGCTTGATGTCGGGATGGTTCTTGAGCACCGCGTTGAAGGCGTCCATGCGCTCGTTGTCCAGCGTGGTGGCAATGCCGCGCAGCGCCACCACGTTGCCCTTGCCGCCGAGCTGCTTGGCGATGTACTCGGCCGGAATGCGGCCGAAGGCGGTGTTGTCGCCGGCCACGTAGGCGTCCTGCGCGCTGGTGTCGGTGAGGCCGCGGTCGACCACGGTCACGTAGGCGCCCTTGGCCTTGACCTGCGCCACCGGCTTGGTCAGCGCGGCCGACTCGAACGGAAACACCACCAGCGCATTGATCTTGGTGACCGTCGACAGGTCTTGCAGCTGGTTCGCCTGCTCGGGCGCGTTGGCCGCGGTCTTGATCGTGATCTTCAGGTCCTTGTGTTCCTTCTCCAGGTCCTTCTTCGCCTGGTTGGCCCAGTAGTTGATGCCGCCCATGAAGCTGTGCGTGGCCGCCGGAATCGAGACGCCGAGGTTCACTTTCTCGGCGGCGAATGCGGGCAGGCTCGCGAGCGCCGCGGCCGCCACGGCCGTGAGTGCGATGCGACGTGTGAAGAAGCTTGTCATGCTGGATGTCTCCTTGTGGTTGATGAGTGATGAAGAGAAGGAACGAAACACGAGCGCACTAGCGGCGCCCTCTTTGCAGGAACGCGACGATGATGATCACGAAGCCCTGCACCGCGGCGTTGAGGTACACGCTGATGATGCTGGTGAGGTTCAGGATGTTGCTGATGACCGAGAGCAGGATCGCGCCCACCACGGTGCCCGTGATGCTGCCCGCGCCGCCCTTGAGCGCGGTGCCGCCGACGATCACCGCGGCAATCGCCTCGAGCTCCCACAAGAGGCCCGTGGTCGGCGATGCGGAGCCCAGGCGCGGCACGTACAGCAGCGTGGCAATGCCCACGCACACGCCCAGCAGCACGTAGGTAAGGATCTTCACGCGGTCCACGTCCACCGCCGCATAGCGCGCGACCTGCTCGTTGGAGCCGATGGCCTGCACATAGCGCCCGTAGGCCGTGCGGTTCAAGATGACGCCGCCGATGATCGCGACGATCACGAACACCCACACCGGCACCGGAATGCCCGCGAGGCTTGCGTAGTACACGGGCGCATAGAGGTCCGACAGGTCGTTGTCGAGCGTGAGCGCGCCGCCATCGGCAAAGTACGTGAGGTAGGCGCGGAAGATGCCGAGCGTGCCCAGCGTGACGATGAAGGGCTCGATGCGCCCCTTGGTGATCAGGAGCCCGTGCGCCAGGCCGAACAGCGCGCCCAGCACCACCGCAAGCACCGCGCCCATCACCACCGCCATCAATGGCGAGCCCGAGGCCGGACCGGCCCAGTTGATGAACATGATCACGCTGCCCGCAATGAGTGCCGCCATCGAGCCCACCGACAGGTCGATGCCGCCCGAGATGATCACGAAGCACATGCCCACCGCGATGATGCCGATGAAGGCCGTGCGCGTGAGCACGTTCATCGCGTTGTCGACGGTCGCGAAGTCGCTGTTGAGCAGCGTGCCGCCGATGCACAGCAGCACCAGGCCGATGACCGGGCCGAGCCCGTGCAGGTGCTCGGTCCAGCGCGGCTTGCCCTCGCTGCGGTGTTGCGCGGCTTCAGGCTGCGGCATGGGTGTCTGCTGTTCCGGTGGCATGAGCGATGAGCTCCTCTTCAGTCAAGTGGTCGGCGTTGAGCGTGGCAACCAGGCGGCCCGCGCGCATCACCGCGACGCGGTGGCACAGGCCGATGAGTTCCATCAGCTCCGACGAGACGACGATCACCGCGAGCCCTTCGCGGGCGAGTCGCTGGATCAGAAAGTAGATGTCGCGCTTGGCACCGACGTCGACGCCGCGCGTGGGCTCGTCGAGCACCACCACCTTGGGTTTGGGCTGCAGCACCTTGGCGAGCGCGAGCTTCTGCTGGTTGCCGCCCGAGAGCGACGAGGCGCGCACGTCGAGCGAGCCGGTGCGGATGC
This sequence comes from Variovorax sp. 01N425, assembly GCF_056399465.1. Classification (NCBI taxonomy): domain Bacteria; kingdom Pseudomonadati; phylum Pseudomonadota; class Betaproteobacteria; order Burkholderiales; family Comamonadaceae; genus Variovorax; species Variovorax sp. 01N425. The sequence goes on from NZ_JBFTRJ010000018.1 coordinate 88,012, forward strand.
CGTAGTCCTTCACCGCTTCGGCCAGCGCGCCGCGTTCGGCCTCGGGCTGCAGCCAGGGCTGCGCATAGCGTTCGAGCGCCATCAGCGTCAGGTTCTGGCGCAGGCCGAAGTTCACGTGCAGGCCCTTGCCCTTGCGGTCTTCGCTCAGGTAGGTGAGACCGTGCTTCGCGGCGTCGCGCGGGCTGCGCCAGCCCTTGTGGTTCGGCACGGGTTTGCCGAGCATCTCGACCTCGCCGCTCGCGGGCCTGAGGCCCAGCAGGCCTTCGAACAGCTCGGTGCGGCCCGCGCCCACCAGCCCCGCGAAGCCGAGGATCTCGCCGGGGCGCACCTCGAAGCTCGCGTCCTGCGCCCAGCCGGGCACGCTGAAGCTGCGCACGCGCATGGCGGGCGCATCGGCGGCCACCACCAGGTCGCGCGGCGGGTACAGGTCGGCCAGCTCGCGGCCCACCATGAGGTTGGCCATCTGCTGGCGCGTGAGCTCGGGGGTGGGTGCGCGCGCCACGAAGCGGCCGTCGCGCATCACGATCACCTCGTCGGTCACCTGCTCCACTTCGTCGAGCTTGTGCGAGATGTAGACGATGGTCACGCCATCGGCGCGCAGCTGCGCGATGAGCTTGAAGAGGCGTTCGGTCTCGCCCGGGGTCAGCGTGGCGGTCGGCTCGTCCATGACCAGCAGGCGCGCGCGGCGTGCGATGGCCTTGGCGATCTCGACGAGCTGCTTCTCGGCGACGATGAGCCTTCGCACCTTGGTACGCGGGTCGACCTGCAGGCCCACTGCAGCAAGGGCTGCAGCAGCGTCGCGTTCCATCGCGGCGTCGTCGAGCAGCCAGCCTTTTTTCTTCTCGTGACCCAGGAAGATGTTCTGCGCCACGCTCAGGTCTTCGGCGAGATTGAACTCCTGGTGGATCAGCACGATGCCCAGCGCCTCGGCGTCGCGCGAGCTCGTGAACTGCTGCGGCTGGCCGTTGATGCGCAGCGTGCCGCCGGTGAGCGGCTCGTAGCCCGACAGGATCTTCATCAGCGTGGACTTGCCCGCGCCGTTCTCGCCGAGCAGGCCGTACACGCGTCCGGGCGCCAGCGAAAAGCTCACGCCGTGCAGCACCTGCACCGGGCCGAAGGCCTTCACCACGCCGTCGAATTCGACCGCCACGCTTCCCTTGGTTTCTGCTTCTGCCGTCATGGCGCCACTCCGCGGACCTTCAGTGTTTCGTGCATCGCGAGCACGCCGGCACCGACCAGGCCGCCCTGCACGCCCAGCGGCGTGTACTGGATTTCCAGGTGCCGCGTCGAGAGCGCGAGCGAGCGCTGGTACACGCTCTGCCGCACGGCCGCCAGGAACAGCGGCCCGATGCGCGTGATGCCGCCGCCGATGAACACATGCGAGGGATTGAAGAAGTTCACCACCGACGCCAGCATCTGGCCGATGAGGTTGCCGGCGCGCTGGATGATGCCGTTGGCCGCGGTATCGCCGGCGCGGCTCGCCTGGCCCACGTCGACGGCATCGATGCGCCCGTGCAGGCGCAGGCACTCGGCCAGCATGGCGCTTTCACCAGCCTCGGCCGCCTGCACCGCCATGCGCGTGATGGCCGGCCCCGCCGCCATGGCCTCGACGCAGCCGACGTTGCCGCAATGGCAGCGCGGGCCGTCCTGGTCCACGCAGATGTGGCCCACGTCGCCGGCCGACCCGGCCGCGCCGCGATAGACCTCGCCATGGCAGACGATGCCGCAGCCGATGCCGGTGCCGATCTTGATCACGAGGAAGTTGTTGAGCGAGCGATTCAGCCGCCATAGCTCGCCGAGGGCCATCAGGTTCACGTCGTTGTCGACGAAGACAGGCGCCGCGTAGTCCTCGCGCAGGTAGTCGCGGATCGAGAAGCTGTCCCAGGCCGGCATCAGCGGTGGATTCACGAGCTGGCCGATCTCGAAGTTGACGGGGCCCGGCACGCCGATGCCGATGCCCAGCACGTCCTTCGCGCCGTGGCCGCAGCGCGCGAGCAGTTCGCGCATCAGCACACGCACCCGCGCCAGCACCACGGCCGGGCCTTCGCGCACATCGGCCGGCTCGTCGTGCTGCGCGAGCACGGTGAGATCGGGCCGCAGCACCGCAACGTCGAGGCTGGTGGCGCCGATGTCGATGCCGACCAGCACACCGAGCCCGGCATGCAGCTGCAGGTTTTCGGCGCGGCGCCCGCCCGAGGAGCGCTGCAGGCCTGCTTCGGCCAAGAGGCCCTGCTCGACCAGGCCGGCGATCAGCGCATTGGCCTTGCTCTTGGAGAAGCCGAGCTGTTCGGCCATGGCATGGCGCGAGCCGCCGGCCGACCAGAAGGTGGTCTCCAGCAACCGCATCTCGTCTGCAGTGATGCCACTCCAGGGTGCCACGCGCTTTGTCTCCAATATTCTTTTGGCCGCCGGCTGCAGCAACCGCAGTCCGGGGCGAAGGCGAATACTAGGGGCGCAGCTTCAGCCGGACAAGGCCAAACTTCGACCATGTTCAGACCAAAGTGAGGTTTTTTGCAGGAGCGGCGGACGCAAAAAAGCCGCCCGGAGGCGGCTTTTTCGTGGAGCGCTTTTCTTCGCTCCTGCTTACTTCTTCTGGCGGTACTTGCGCAGCGCAGCGATCTGCGCAGCCATCACGGCCAGTTCCGACTGCGCCATCGCAATGTCGATGTCGCTCTTGGCGTTCTTGAGCGCTTCCTCGGCGGCCGCCTTGGCCTGGTTGGCCTTCTCGTCGTCGAGGTCCTTGCCGCGGATTGCGGTGTCGGACAGCACGGTGACGGCGTTGGGCTGCACTTCGAGAATGCCGCCGGCCACGAAGACGAATTCCTCGCCGCCGTCGGCCGTTTCGATGCGCACGGCGCCGGGGCGGATGCGCGTGATCAGCGGCGTGTGGCGCGGGTAGATGCCGAGCTCACCGGCTTCACCGGGCAGCGCGACGAACTTGGCTTCGCCCGAGAAGATCGACTCTTCCGCGCTGACCACGTCCACATGAATGGTGCCTGCCATGGTGATTCCTTGTTAAGCGACCTTCTTGGCCTTTTCGAACGCTTCGTCGATGCCGCCCACCATGTAGAACGCTTGTTCCGGCAGGTGGTCGGCTTCGCCGTTCACGATCATCTTGAAACCGCGGATGGTTTCGGCCAGCGGCACGTACTTGCCGGGCGAACCCGTGAACACTTCGGCCACGTGGAACGGCTGCGACAGGAAGCGCTGGATCTTGCGGGCGCGGGCCACGGCCAGCTTGTCTTCCGGTGCCAGTTCGTCCATGCCCAGAATCGCGATGATGTCGCGCAGTTCCTTGTAGCGCTGCAGCGTGCCTTGCACGGCGCGGGCCACGTTGTAGTGCTCTTCGCCGACCACGTTCGGGTCGAGCTGGCGCGAGGTCGAGTCGAGCGGGTCCACGGCGGGGTAGATACCGAGCGAAGCGATGTCGCGCGACAGCACCACGGTGGAGTCCAGGTGGGCGAAGGTGGTGGCGGGCGACGGGTCGGTCAAGTCGTCGGCCGGCACGTACACGGCCTGGATCGAGGTGATCGAGCCGACCTTGGTCGACGTGATCCGCTCCTGCAGGCGGCCCATTTCCTCGGCCAGCGTCGGCTGGTAGCCCACGGCGGAAGGCATGCGGCCCAGCAGAGCCGACACTTCGGTACCGGCCAGCGTGTAGCGGTAGATGTTGTCCACGAAGAACAGCACGTCGCGGCCTTCGTCGCGGAACGACTCGGCAATGGTCAGGCCGGTCAGGGCCACGCGCAGGCGGTTGCCCGGGGGCTCGTTCATCTGGCCGTAGACCATGGCGACCTTCGAGTCTTCGAGCTTCTCGAGGTTCACGACGCCGGAGTCGGCCATCTCGTGATAGAAGTCGTTGCCTTCGCGGGTACGTTCACCCACACCGGCGAACACCGACAGGCCCGAGTGAGCCTTGGCGATGTTGTTGATGAGTTCCATCATGTTCACGGTCTTGCCCACGCCGGCACCACCGAACAGGCCCACCTTGCCGCCCTTGGCGAACGGGCACACGAGGTCGATCACCTTGATGCCGGTTTCCAGCAGGTCCTGCGAAGGCGACAGTTCGTCGTATGCGGGGGCCTTGCGGTGGATCGATGCGGTGAGGTCCTGGCTCACGTCGCCGCGCTCGTCGATCGGACGGCCGAGCACGTCCATGATGCGGCCGAGCGTGGCCTTGCCGACGGGCACCGTGATGGGTGCGCCGGTGTTGGTGACGATCAGGCCGCGGCGCAGGCCGTCGGACGAGCCGAGCGCAATGGTGCGCACCACGCCGTCGCCGAGCTGCTGCTGGACTTCGAGGGTCAGCCCGCCGCCTTCGAATTTCAAGGCGTCATAGACCTTGGGCATCTGGTCACGCGGGAACTCCACGTCGACCACGGCGCCGATACATTGGACAATTTTTCCTTCAGCCATGGCGTTTCCTTCTGGATCTCAATAATGTTGCGACAGGTTCTTGCAGAAGCGTCCTTGTGCCATCGCGGGCCGCTTTTGCAAGAATGCCGGACGGGCCGGCACCCTTGATTTCTTCAGTTGCTTCCGATCAGCACTTCAGCGCCGCGGCCTGTGCGGCAAAGGCATCGCTGGCAGCCTTGCAGGCCTGGCCCAGCGCGGCCTTGTCGGTGCCCATCGAAGCCCAGGCTGCCTTGGTCTGCTCGACGCTTGCCTTCATCGCATCGGCGGCAGCGCCGCTTTGCGCCGACACGCACGCCTGGGCCTTGGCCAGGTAGTCGTTGCACTCCTGCGGCAGGTCCGCGGCCGATGCCGTGGGAGCGGCAGCTGCGGGCGCGGCCGGTGCAGCCGGCGCCGCGGGAGCGGGCGCCGGTGCAGCGGCAGGTGCCGGCGGTGCAGCAGGCGCCTCTTCCTTCTTGGAGCAGGCAGTCAGCGCGGCGGCCATGGCCACCAGAACGAGAAGTTTCTTCATTTGTGCAGAGTCCCCAGAAAAAGGCCTTCGGTTATCGGTTCGCAGTGCGAAGCGCGAATGGCAATGTGGCCCGGTCCATTGCCGCAATCAAACACCGGCGGCCGCAGCGGCGCCGGACACGATTTCCGAAAGCTCCTTGGTGATGCCTGCCTGGCGGGTCTTGTTGTAGACCAGCTTGAGCTCGTTGATCACGTTGCCGGCGTTGTCCGTCGCCGCCTTCATTGCAACCATCCGGGCCGAGTGCTCGGACGCCATGTTCTCGGCCACGGCCTGGTAGACCAGCGACTCCACATAGCGCACCAGCAGCTCGTCGATCACGCTCTGCGCATCGGGCTCGTAGATGTAGTCCCACGAATGCTGGCCGGCCTCGACCTGCAGCGAGTCTGCGGCCAGCGGCAGCAGCTGCTCGACGAGCGGCTCCTGCTTGATCGTGTTGATGAACTTCGTGTAGCACAGGTACACGGCCGAGAGCTTGCCTTCTGCGTAGGCGTCGAGCAGCGTCTTGACCGGGCCGATGAGCTTGTCGAGATGCGGCGTGTCGCCCAGGTGGGTGACGTGGGCCACCACGCGCGCACCGATGCGGTTCAGGAAGCCCAGGCCCTTGCTGCCGATGGCCACCGACTCGATCGCGATGCCCGCGCCCTGGGCTTCCCGCAGCTTGCCGGTGACGGCGCGCAGCAGGTTGGTGTTCAAGCCGCCGCACAGGCCCTTGTCGCTCGTGACGATGATGAAGCCGATGGCTTTGGCCTCGTTCTTCTTCATGAACGCGTGCGTGTACTCGGGATTCGCCTTGCCCAGGTTGGCCGCGATGTTGCGGATCTTTTCGCTGTAGGGGCGGGCGGCACGCATGCGCTCTTGCGCCTTGCGCATCTTGGAAACCGAGACCATTTCCATGGCCTTGGTGATCTTCTTGGTGTTTTCCACCGATTTGATCTTGCCGCGGATTTCCTTACCAGCTGCCATGAGTGCTCCTTGTCCGGCCGATCAGGCGAACGACTTCTTGAACGACGTGATGGCGGCGGTCAGCTCGGCCTCGGCGTCCTTGTCGAGCGCCTTGGCCTTTTCGATCTTGTCGAGCAGCGCAGCATGGCTGGACTTCAGGAACTGGTGCAGGCCGTGTTCGAACGGCAGCACCTTCTTGATCTCCAGGTCGTCCATGAAGCCCTTGTTCACCGCGAACAGCGTGGCGCCCATCAGCGAGATCGGCAGCGGGCTGTACTGGGCCTGCTTGAGCAGTTCGGTCACGCGGGCACCGCGGTCCAGCTGCTTGCGGGTGGCTTCGTCCAGGTCGGAGGCGAACTGCGCGAACGCAGCCAGCTCACGGTACTGGGCGAGGTCGGTACGGATACCGCCCGACAGGCCCTTGATGACCTTGGTCTGCGCCGACGAACCCACGCGCGACACCGAGATACCGGCGTTGATGGCGGGGCGGATACCGGCGTTGAACAGGTTGGTTTCCAGGAAGATCTGGCCGTCGGTGATCGAGATCACGTTGGTCGGAACGAAGGCGGACACGTCGCCGGCCTGCGTTTCGATGATCGGCAGTGCCGTCAGCGAACCGGTCTTGCCCTTGACTTCACCCTTGGTGAAGGCTTCGACGTAGTCGGCGTTCACGCGGGCTGCGCGCTCGAGCAGACGCGAGTGGAGATAGAACACGTCGCCGGGGTAGGCTTCGCGGCCTGGCGGGCGGCGCAGCAGCAGCGAAACCTGGCGGTAGGCCACGGCTTGCTTGGAGAGGTCGTCATAGACGATGAGCGCGTCTTCGCCGCGGTCGCGGAAGTATTCGCCCATGGTGCAGCCCGAGTAGGCCGACACGTACTGCATGGCGGCCGATTCGGAGGCCGATGCGGCCACCACGATGGTGTAGTCCATCGCGCCGGCTTGTTCCAGTGCGCGCACCACGTTCTTGATCGACGAAGCCTTCTGGCCGATCGCAACGTAGACGCAGGTCATGTTCTGACCCTTCTGGTTGATGATCGCGTCGATTGCCACGGCGGTCTTGCCGGTCTGGCGGTCGCCGATGATCAGCTCGCGCTGGCCACGGCCGATCGGCACCATCGAGTCGATCGACTTGAGGCCGGTCTGCATCGGCTGGTCGACCGACTTGCGGGCGATCACGCCCGGTGCGACCTTCTCGATCACGTCGGTCATCTTGGCGTTGATGGGGCCCTTGCCGTCGATCGGCTGGCCCAGGGCGTTCACCACGCGGCCGATGAGTTCGGGGCCGACGGGCACTTCCAGGATGCGGCCCGTGCACTTGACGGTGTCGCCTTCGGAGATGTGCTCGTACTCGCCCAGGATCACGGCGCCGACCGAGTCGCGCTCGAGGTTCAGCGCGAGGCCGAACGACGGCGTACCGTCGGCCGTGGGCGGGAACTCGAGCATTTCGCCCTGCATCGCGTCGGACAGGCCGTGCACGCGCACGATGCCGTCGGTCACCGAAACCACGGTGCCCTCGTTGCGGATGTTCGCGCTGACTCCGAGGCCCTCGATGCGGCTCTTGATCAGTTCGGAAATTTCTGCGGGATTGAGTTGCATGACTCTTTCCTTCTTTCTTTGAGGCTACAAGTAGAGGGCTGAAGACCGTCAGGCCGCCAGCGCAACTTTCATTTGTTCAAGGCGCGCTTTGACGGAGGTGTCGAGCACCTCGTCGCCGACCACCACACGAATGCCGCCGATCAGTTCCGGCTCTTGCTGGACCGTGACCTGCAGCTTGCGGCCGAAGCGCTTTTCGAGCGCGGCCGCCACATTGGCCAGGGCCGATGCGTCGATCGGGAAGGCGCTGTAGACCACGGCGTCGGACGAACCGCTCTTCGCGTTGGCCAGTGCCCGGAATTGCTTCGCAATTTCCGGCAGCACCGAGAAGCGCCCGTTCTCGAGGAGCGCACCCAGGAAGTTCTGGGCATGGGCGGGCAGCGGCGCACCGAAGGCGCCGGCGACCACGCCGAGAACCTGCTCGGCCGTGGCCTTGGGGTTGTCGGCGAACTGCTGGAGCTCCGGACTGGCCGCGATGGCGGCCATCTTTTCGAGCCAGGCGCTGGTGCCGGCAACGTCGGACGACGAGGCCTTGAAGAGCGCCTCGGCGTAGGGGCGTGCAATGGTGGCGAGTTCTGCCATGGCTTCTATCAGAGTTCGGTCTGCAGGCGGGCGAGCAAATCGGCGTGAACGCCTGCATTCACTTCCTTGCGCAGGATCTGCTCTGCGCCTTTGACAGCCAGGGCCGCGACTTGCTCGCGCAGTGCTTCGCGCGCCTTCAGTGCCTGCTGGTCGGCTTCGACGCGTGCGGCTGCAACGATCTTGTTGCCTTCCTCGGTCGCGCGGGCCTTGGCCTCTTCAACGATGGCCTGGGCGCGACGTTCGGCGTCGGCAAGACGTTGTGCGGACTCGTTGCGTGCCTGGCCCAGTTCGGCTTCCACGCGCTTGTTGGCGGCGGAGAGTTCGGACTTGGCCTTGTCGGCGGCAGCGAGGCCTTCGGCGATCTTCGCAGCGCGGTCGTCCAGCGCCTTCGCGATCGGCGGCCACACGAACTTCATCGTGAACCCGACCAGGATCAGGAACACGATCATCTGAACGATCAGGGTACCGGTAATGCTCACTTTTCACCCTCTCTTTGGGATTGAATGCGAAGCCATTCCACAGAGGGGAACGACGACACGGGTCCGACGAGAAAGACTTACTTCGGCAGGTTGGCGATCTGAGCCAGGAACGGGTTGGCCGTTGCGAACCACAGGGCGATACCGGTGCCGATAATGAAAGCAGCGTCGATCAGACCGGCCAGCAGGAACATCTTGGTTTGAAGTTCACCCATGAGTTCAGGCTGACGTGCGGCCGACTCGAGGTACTTGCTGCCCATGATGCCGATGCCGATACATGCGCCCACAGCGCCCAGACCGATGATCAGGCCGGCGGCCAGTGCAACAAAGCTAATAACTTCCATGATGACTCCTAGAGGACTTTGGTTGAAGAGAAAACAAAAAAACGAAAACGAAACCGGATGATCAGTGGTGATCGTGGGCCTGGCCGATGTAGACCAGCGCCAGCATCATGAACACGAACGCCTGCAGCGTGATGATCAGGATGTGGAAGATGGCCCATGCGGTACCCGCAACGATGTGGCCGAGTGCCAGCAGCACGCCGGTGGTCGACAGCGTCCAGGCGCCGCCCATCAGCGCGATCAGCAGGAAGATCAGCTCGCCGGCATACATGTTGCCGAACAGCCGCATGCCGTGCGAGACGGTCTTGGCGACAAACTCGATCATCTGCATGGCGAAGTTGAACGGATACAGCGCCCAGTGGTTGCCGAACGGCGCCGTGAAGAGCTCGTGCACCCAGCCGCCCAGGCCCTTGATCTTGATGTTGTAGTAGAGGCAAACCAGCAGCACGCCCACCGACAGGCCCATTGTCACCGAGAGGTCGGCCGTGGGCACGACGCGCAGGTAGGCATGGTGCGGGTCTTCGCCGGCGATGTGGAAGATCTTGGCCCAGATCGCCGGGAACAAATCGACCGGGAACAGGTCCATTGCATTGAGCAGGAAGATCCAGACGAAGATCGTGAGCGCCAGCGGGGCAACGAACTTGCGGCTGGTGGCGTTGTGGACGATGCCCTTGGCCTGCTGGTCGACCATTTCCACCAGCAGTTCGACGGCCGCTTGAAAACGGCCGGGAACGCCCGAAGTAGCCTTGCGGGCAGCCAGCCAGAGCAGCCAGCAACCCAGGATGCCCAGTGCTATCGAGAAGAAGAGCGAGTCGAAATTGAAAACCGAAAAGTCCGCAACACCCCCAGGCTTGGAGCTTTGCAGGTGCGTCAAGTGGTGAATGATGTATTCACCCGCGGTCTGACCATGTTCCGCAGCGTTTTCAGCAGCCATTCAGTTACTCGTCTCTATGTTGCCGGCGCCGGGGCGAGAACATCACCGCCAACCAGGCCGCCTTCATTGTCACCACCAGGCCGATCAGCATTGCTGGCCAGCTCAGCGCCGTTATCAGCCTTGGCGCTGCGAACAACATCGCAATCGACAAGGCCATCTTGACCATTTCCCACAGGAAGAACCCAACCACCGCAGTGCCCGGATTCAGGGAAGAAAACCGGCCGGTCAGCCCCCGCGCGAACACCGCAGCAGGAATGACCACCGCAATCGCGCCGTAGCCGGCGGACCACCCCAGATTTTGCCTCCCCGTCAGTCCCCAGGCGGCCAAAGCCACCAGCAGACCGACAACCAACTGCCCCGCGATGACCCACCAAGGGGAGATCGAGGGATGCCTTGCTCGCAGTTCACGCGCCTCATCGGCGGTCAACGGCTTGTATTCTGCGTCGAGGTCTTCCGCGACTTGTTCATCTTTTCGGGCGATTGTTTTCATTTCGAATGAAGCCCGGATGACGACCCAGAATTTCTACAAAGCCATTGATTATAAGTAAAAACCCAGCCCATCCGACCACCCGAGCTGTCGCGTTTGCAAATCGAGGCTTCATCGGCTGACGAGAACCCGACCTGCCGCGCGCAACCATAATTCCAGCATGCACCCTCTTACCGCCGCACTCCCCTCCACGCTCTGCTATCTCGACGGCGAGTACACCGCGCTCAAGGACGCACGCATCAGCGTGCTCGACCGCGGCTTCATCTTCGGCGACGGCGTCTATGAAGTCGTCCCCGTCTACGGCGGCCAGCCCTTCTGCTTCGAGGAGCACATGGCGCGCCTCGATCGCTCGCTGGCCGAACTGCAGATCGCCAATCCGCTCACGCTCGCCCAGTGGCGCGGCATCGTGATGCGGCTCGTCGAGGCGGGCGGCGATGCGCCCCAGGCCGTGTACTTTCAAATTACCCGCGGTGTCGCGCCGCGCGATCATGCCATGACCCGTGGCGTGCACCCGACCGTGTTCGTGATGGTGAACCCGCTGCCGCCGGTGGCCGATGCCGTGCGCGCCAAGGGCGTGGCCTGCGTGAGCGCGGCCGACTTCCGCTGGCAGAAGGCGCACATCAAGAGCACCAGCCTGCTGGGCGCGGTGCTGGCGCGGCAGATCAGCGTCGAGGCCGGCGCGGCCGAGACCATCATGTTCCGCGGCGAATGGCTCAGCGAGGCCTCGTCGAGCAACGTGTGGATCGTGAAGGACGGCGGCCTCGTGGGGCCGCCCAAGGACAACCTGGTGCTGACCGGCATCCGCTACGGCCTGCTCGAACGCCTGTGCGCCGAGTGCGGCATCCCGTTTGCGCTGCGCCGCATCTCTCGCGACGAGGTGTTCGGCGCCGACGAGCTGCTGCTCTCGTCGGCCAGCAAGGAAGTGCTGCCGGTCGTGACGCTCGATGGCCAGGCGATTGGAAATGGCCGTCCCGGCCCCATCTACCAAGCCTTGTACGCCGCCTACCAGCAGGCCAAGCTGAGCAACGCGCAAGCGCAAGGAGTTCCCGCATGACCGACACCAACGAAAAGATCGAAACCGCCACCGTTCACGTCCCCGATCCGCGCAAGGAATCGCTGATCGAGTACCCCTCGCAGTTCCCGATCAAGGTCATGGGCGTCAAGGCCGATGGCTTCGTGCACGCGATCACTCAGATTGCCGAGCGCTTCGATCCGGCCTTCGACGCCGCCACGGTCGAGCTGCGCGACAGCAAGGCGGGCAACTACCTGGGCGTGACGATCACCGTCACCGCCACCAGCCGCGAGCAGCTCGACGATCTCTACCGCGCACTGTCGGCCCATCCGATGGTCAAGGTCGTTCTCTGAAGAAAGCGCCGGGCGCGCGATGAGCACGGGCATCGAAGCGACATGGCTGGGCGCCGCCGACTACGCCGCCACCTACGGCGCAATGAAGCAGTTCACGCTCGAACGCCAGCCCGAGACGCCCGATGCGCTGTGGATCTGCGAGCATGCGCCGGTCTTCACGCAGGGGATCGCGGGCAAGCAGGACCACATCCTGAACCCTGGCGCGATCCCGGTCGTGCAGACCGACCGCGGCGGCCAGGTCACCTTCCACGGCCCGGGCCAGGTGGTGGCCTATCCGCTGATCGACCTTCGGCGCGCGGGCTACTTCGTGAAGGAATACGTCTACCGCATCGAGGAATCGGTGCTGCGCACGCTGGCCCACTTCGGCGTGACGGGCCACCGCGTGGCGGGCGCACCCGGCATCTACGTGCGGCTCGACGACCCTTTCTCGCATGCCGCGCTGACCGGCCCGCTGCCCGCCGGCGACCCGTTCCGCGGCCTCGGCAAGATCGCCGCGCTCGGCATCAAGGTGAGCCGCCATGCCACCTACCACGGCGTGGCGCTCAACGTCGCGATGGACCTCGAACCCTTCTCGCGCATCAACCCTTGCGGCTATGCGGGGCTGCAAACGGTCGATCTTTCTACAATCGGGGTCCAAACCACATGGGAAGAAGCTGCCCGGGTCCTGAGCCAGAAGCTCGGCACCTACCTGGCGCCTTAGCAATCCAATGAGCACCACAGAAGTCGTCCGCGACGCCCAGAGCGCCGAAACCTACAACCCGCTCGCCAAGCAGAAGGCCGCGGCCAAGCTCTCGCGCATTCCCGTCAAGGTGGTGCAGCAGGGCGAGGTGCTCAAGAAGCCCGAATGGATCCGCGTGAAGGCCGGCAGCCCCACCACGCGCTTCTACGAGATCAAGCAGATCCTGCGCGAGAGCAACCTGCACACGGTCTGCGAAGAAGCCTCGTGCCCGAACATCGGCGAATGCTTCGGCAACGGCACGGCCACCTTCATGATCATGGGCGACAAGTGCACGCGCCGCTGCCCGTTCTGCGACGTGGGCCACGGCCGCCCGGATCCGCTCGACAAGGACGAGCCGCTCAACCTCGCCAAGACCATCGCCAAGCTGCGCCTGAAGTACGTGGTGATCACCAGCGTCGACCGCGACGACCTGCGCGACGGCGGCAGCCAGCATTTCGTCGACTGCATCACGAACATCCGCGAGCTCTCGCCGATGACGCAGATCGAGATCCTGGTGCCCGACTTCCGCGGCCGCGACGACCGGGCCCTCGAGATCCTCAAGGCCGCGCCGCCCGACGTGATGAACCACAACCTCGAGACCGCGCCGCGCCTCTACAAGGAAGCGCGCCCCGGCAGCGACTACCAGTTCAGCCTCAACCTGCTGAAGAAGTTCAAGGCGCTGCACCCGCAGGTTCCGACCAAGAGCGGCATCATGGTGGGCCTGGGCGAAACCGACGAAGAGATCCTGCAGGTGATGCGCGACATGCGCGCACACGACATCGACATGCTGACCATCGGCCAGTACCTGTCGCCGTCGGGCTCGCACCTGCCGGTGCGCCGCTACGTGCACCCCGACACCTTCAAGATGTTCGAGGAAGAGGCCTACAAGATGGGCTTCAGCCACGCGGCCGTCGGCGCGATGGTGCGTTCGAGCTACCACGCGGACCAGCAGGCGCACGCCGCGGGCGTCTGACAAACGGCCGCCGGCGCGCCTTATCGCCCGCCGGCCACCCCCGGTGACGCGTCCCGCACGGACGCAGCCTGCCGGCCGCCGAACACCGCGAAGCTGAGCGCCGCGGTCAACCAGGCGCCGAGCGCGCCGTACAGCATGACCCATCCGAAGCCGTGGGTCACGGCGGCCTGCAGCACCGCACCGGAAACATCCGGCAGGGCCAGCGCCTGCTGCGCGCCCGCCATGTCCCCGCCCGCGAGCTGCTCGGCCAATGCGCGCAGCCGCGCCGCATCGAGCGCCGTCCCCAGCGAGCCCCGCAGCGCGGCCAGGATGCCCGCCACCAGCACCAGGCCCATCACCGCGATGTTGATGGCCAGCGAGATGAGGCGCGCGCTGACGTCCATGCCCGAGGCCATGCCGGCGCGGTGCGCGGGCACCGAGGCGGTGGTCATGTTGGTCGCGGGCGTGGTGGTCAGGCCCAGGCCGATGCCGGCGACCAGCGCGCCGGGCAGCACCGTCCAGCCGCCCAGGTGCGCGAGGCCGCTGCCCCACTTCATCGCCATGAAGCCCAGGCCGATCAGGAACAGGCCTGTGGGAATCACGAAGCGCGCCTGGTAGCGCAGCAGCAGCCACTGCGCGACCGGCGGCATCACCAGGAAGGGCACCGTGTAGACCAGCAGCGCCAGGCCGGCGGCGGTCGTGCCGTAGCCCAGGCCGGCGGAGAAATACAGCGGCAGGTAGATCATGAACGGCCAGTAGCTGCAGTTCATGCCGATGCAGCCGACGATGGCGCCCGAGAAGTCGCGGATGCGGAACACCGAGAAGTCGAACATCGGGTGCGGATGGAAGCGCTCGACCGCGACGAAGGCCGCAAGGCCCGCCGCGGTGGCGGCCATCAGGCCCAGCGCGGCCGGGCTGGTCCAGCCCAGGCTGTCGCCCTGCGTGATCAGCCAGGTGAGCCCGAGCACCGCGGTGGTCAGCGTGACGATGCCCGCCAGGTCCAGCTTCTGCTGGCGGGCCAGCGGATCGCGCGACTCCGCCACGCCGGCCATGATCAGCGCCAGCCCCAGCAGCGCCAGCGGCACGTGCGCAAGGAAGACCCAGTGCCAGCTGGCCAGCGCAATGATCGCGCCGCCCACCACCGGCCCGAACCCCAGGCCGATGCCGGCCACCACGCCCCAGATCGCGAAGGCGCGGCCGCGCGCCCGGCCGTCCGGAAACTGGTGCGACAGGATCGCAATCGAGCAGATGAACATCGCGCCGCCCGCCATGCCCTGCAGGAAGCGCGCGGCAATCAGCGCCGGCGTGCTGGGCGCCAGGCCGCACAGCAGCGAGGCCAGGCCGAAGGCCAGCACCGTGAGCGCGAACATGCGGCGCCGTCCGTAGCGGTCGGCCAGGGTGCCGGTGGCCATCAGCACCGTGGTGCAGGCGATGGTGTAGGCGTTCATGATCCATTGCAGGTCGCGGAAGCCGGCGTGCAGCCGCGCTTCGAGCACCGGCAGGATGATCGGCACGCTGGAAATCTCCAGGCCGAACATCAGCGCCGCCAGGCAGATGGCGGCCAGCGCCAGAGAGGGATGGCGGGGGGAAGAGGACATGGGGACGTGAAGGGAAAGTAGGTGGTCCGGGGCATTCTCAAGACCCCGATTTCATTAGGCAAATGATTAAATTTACTTCCACTCAGGAAGCGACTTCATTAATCTGGCGGCCATGAACTTCGATACCGGCCTCCTGCAAGCCTTCACCGCCGTCCACCGCGCCAACGGCTTCACGCGCGCCGCCGAGCAGCTGCACCTGACGCAATCGGCGGTCAGCCACCAGATCCGCCGGCTCGAGGAACTGGTCGGGCGCCCGCTGTTCCACCGCACCACGCGGCGCCTGCGCCTGACCGCCGACGGCGAAGACTTCCTGCGCCATGCCGAGCGCATCCTGCAGGCGCAGGACGCGCTGGCGCGGCACTTCCGCTGCTCGCCGATCGAAGGCACGGTGCGCTTCGGCGTGCCCGAGAGCTTCATGAGCGAGGGCCTGCCGCAGCTCCTGCAACAGTTCGCGCGCAGCTGCCCCAACGTGAGGCTGGAAGTGAGCGTGGGCCTGACGCTCGACCTGGCCACGATGGTGCGCGAGCGCGAGCTCGACCTGGCGGTGGTGGTGTCGGTCTCGGGCGAGGTCGAGGGCACGCTGCTGCGGCGCCTGCCGATGGTGTGGGCCGCGGCCGAGGGCTTCGAGCGCACGGACGGCGCCTCGCTGCCGCTGGCCTATTCGCCGCCGCCCTGCGTGTGCCGCCAGGTCAGCATCGACGCGCTCAACACCGCCGGCATCCCCTGGCACGGCGCCTTCAGCTCGCAC
The DNA here is from genome assembly GCF_056399465.1 of Variovorax sp. 01N425. Lineage (NCBI taxonomy): Bacteria > Pseudomonadati > Pseudomonadota > Betaproteobacteria > Burkholderiales > Comamonadaceae > Variovorax > Variovorax sp. 01N425. The sequence continues at coordinate 103,672 of NZ_JBFTRJ010000018.1, forward strand.
AGCCTGCAGGACCTGCGCACGGCCGCGCTGAGCGGCCTGGCGGTGGCCACCTTCACGCGCGACAACCTGCGCCCCGGCATGGCGGCGCTGGACGAGCGCCATGGCCTGCCGGCGCTGCCGATGCTGGACTTCACCTTGGCCTACGGCGAAGGCGATGCGGGGGAACGCAGCCCGGCCGTGGCCGAGCTCGGCCGACTGATCGAGCAGGCCGAGTGGGCGCACCGGGACAAGGCCGCGCGGCGGCCGCGCCGCACGCTGCGCGCGGCGTAGGCGCACGTCCGTCGCGTGCGGCTCAGCGCCGGGCCGGGGTCTTCGCTATCCTGCCGTCTGGCCAAGACGAAGGATCGAATTTTGCAAACGCACCCTGCCATTCAAGCCGCCATGGAGCGCGGCTTCGGCGCCATCGCCGACCTGGTTCGCCTCCACGCGCAACACACGCCCGGCCACGTCGCGCTCGCGGACGCGCAACAGGCACTGGACTACGGCGCGCTCGACGCGCTGATGGACCGCGTCGCGGCCGCCCTGCAGCGCGACGGCCTCGGGCCGGGCGATGCCATCGCGGTCTGCGCGGCATCCTCGGTGAACTACGCGACGGTGTTCCTCGGCGCCTTGCGCGCGGGCGTCGCGGTCGCGCCGCTGGCGCCGGGCTCCACGCCGGCCAGCCTGGCCCGCATGATCGAGGACGCCGATGCGCGCATTCTCTTCACCGATGCCTCGGCGGCCGAGGTCGTCGGCCCCGCGAAGGAAGGCGGCATCCCGCCCGTGGCGCTCGACAGCTCCGCCGCCGGGCAGGCCCTCGAGCGCTGGCTGGCTCCCGTGGGCACGCAGCCGCGCGCCGTCGAGACGCAGCCCTCCTGGCCCTTCAACATCATCTATTCGTCGGGCACCACCGGCGAGCCCAAGGGCATCGTGCAGGGCCACGGCATGCGCTGGGCCCATGTGCAGCGCGGCGCCAGGTACGGCTACGGCCCGGACACCGTCACGCTGCTGTCGACGCCGCTCTATTCGAACACCACGCTGGTGGTGTTCTTCCCGACCATCGCCTTCGGCGGCTGCGTGGTGCTGATGCCCAAGTTCGACGCGCTCGGTTATTTGCAGCTGGCCGAGCAGCGCCGCGTGACGCACACGATGCTGGTGCCGGTGCAGTACCAGCGCCTGATGGCGCATCCGCGCTTCGATGCGCACGACCTTTCGTCCTTCCGCTTCAAGTTCAGCACCAGCGCGCCCTTCAACGCCGCGCTCAAGGCCGATGTGCTCAAGCGCTGGCCCGGCGGGCTGATCGAGTTCTACGGCATGACCGAAGGCGGCGGCACCTGCATCCTCGAAGCCCACCTGCATCCGGACAAGCTGCACACCGTCGGCCAGCCGGCCGAAGGCAGCGACATCCGCCTGATCGACGAGGAGGGCCGCGAGATCCCGCGCGCCAACATCGAGCTGGCCGGCGAGGTGGTGGGCCATTCGGGCGGCATGATGACCGGCTACCACGGCCAGCCCGAGAAGACGCGCGAGGCCGAGTGGTTCGACGCCGCCGGCAAGCGCTTCATCCGCACCGGCGACATCGGCCGCTTCGATGCCGATGGCTTCCTCACGCTGTTCGACCGCAAGAAGGACATGATCATCAGCGGCGGCTTCAACATCTACCCGAGCGATCTCGAAGCCGTGCTGCGCGGCCATGCCGCCGTGGCCGACGTGGCGGTGGCCGGCGTGCCGTCGGAGCAATGGGGCGAGACCCCGGTGGCCTTCGTGGTGCGCCGCGAGGGCGACGGCACGTCCGAGGACGCGCTGCTGCAATGGGCCAACGCGCAGCTCGGCAAGACCCAGCGCCTGGCGCGGCTGCAGTTCATCGACGAGTTGCCGCGCAGCGCAATCGGCAAAGTGCTCAAGCGCGAACTGCGTGAACTCGCCGGCCGCTGAAACGCAGGCGCGGGCAGCCGCGCCCTCCGAACACGGCGGCGGCAACGGCCTGCTGTGGCTGCTGGCCGCCGTCGCGCTCCTGTTCGCCTTCCTGCGCCCGCGCGCGCCCATGGACTGGCTGAAGCTGGTCGACTGGCAGACCGTGGGGGCGCTCGCGGGGCTGCTCGCGATCACGCAAGGGGTTGAGAAAAGCGGCATGCTGCAGGCCGCCGCCCAGCGCCTGCTCGCGCGCACGCACAGCCAGCGCAGCCTGGCGCTGCTGCTGACCGCCAGCGCGGCGTTCCTGTCCGCGCTGGTGACCAACGACGTGAGCCTGTTCCTGCTGGTGCCGCTCACGCGCGTGCTCGCCAGCCAGGCGCACCTGCCGCTCGCGCGGCTCGTGGTGCTCGAGGCGCTGGCGGTCAATGCGGGTTCGGCCCTCACGCCCATCGGCAATCCGCAGAACCTTTACCTCTGGCACCGCTCGGGCGAGAGCTTCGTCGGCTTCATGGGCATGATGCTGCCGACCGTGGCCGTGATGCTGTTCTGGCTCTTCGCGGCGGCCTGGCTGCTGGTGCCGCGCACGCCCATCGCGCTCAAGCCCGAGACCGAGGCCGCGCCGGTGCAGCCGCGCCTCCTGGCATTGGCGGGCGTCCTGTTCGTCGGCTTCGTGGTCGCGCTCGACCGGCACTGGCTGCTCGCGGGCCTGGGCGTGGTGTTCGCGGTGTTCCTGCTGAGCTATCCGCGCGTGCTGAAAGACATCGACTGGGCGCTGCTCGCGATCATTGCGCTGATGTTCGTGGACCTGCGCCAGCTGGCCGAGCTGCAGGCGATCGGGTCGCTGCTGAACCACTGGCCCATCACCGAAGGATGGCGCGCCTACCTTGCCGCCATCGTCGCCTCGCAGTTCATCAGCAACGTGCCGGCCGCGATCCTGCTCGACGGCCATGTGCGCGACCTGCCGGCGCTCGCGGCCGGCGTGAGCGTGGGCGGCTTCGGCTGCGTGCTGGGCTCGCTGGCCAACCTGATCGCGCTGCGCCTGGCCAGGCTGCCGCACGGGCTGCGCGAGTTCCATCGCATCAGCATTCCGTTCCTGCTGGTGTGCGCGGCCTCGGCGCTGCTGCTGCGGCTCGGGTGACAGGCGGGGAGCGCCGCAAGACAATCAGCCCTTCGCCATGCACCAGCCCGCCACGCCCATCCTTTCGCTGCGCCACTACGGCAGCTCGCGCGGCAGCCATGCGCACGACCACTTCCAGGTGCTGGTCGGCCTGGAAGGCGTGCTGGAGATCGAGGTCGAAGGCCGCGGCACCGGCATCGGCGCTGGCCAGGCGCAGGTGGTCGCGCCCGGCGACCGGCACGACTTCGAAGCACGCGGCAGCGGCGGCAGCAGTTGCCTCGTGCTCGACACCGCGCATGCGCCGTGGGCCCGGTGTGCCGAGCGCGCGCCGGCCGACCCGCTTCAGCTGCATGCGCTGGCGCGCTATCTCGCGCATTGCACGGCGCAGCCGCAGCAGTTCGCGCTCGCGCTGCAGCACGGCCCCGCGCTGCTGCTGGAAGCCTGGAGCCCCGCGCCTTCTTCTTCGATGCCGCACACGCGCCGCCGCCGCATCGACTGGCCGGCGCTCGCGGCCTGGGCCCGGGCGCGGTGGCACGAGCCGCTCACGGTCGCCGACCTGGCCGAAGTCGCCTGCCTGAGCCCCAGCCAGCTCGCGCAGCGTTGCCGCGAGGAACAGGGCCTGAGCGCGATGCACTGGCTGCGCGGCCTTCGGCTGGCGCATGCGCGCGAACTGCGGCTCGAAGGCATGGGCGTGGCCGAAACCGCGCGCCGCACCGGCTACCGCTCGCCCTCGGCGCTCACCGCCGCGCTGCGCCGGCGCGATCGCTGCTGACCGGCCACACCGTCGTTGCGCGACGACGCACCGGCGCTGCGCGACGGCCGGCCGGGTTAGCCTTGCCCTCCATGTCGCCCACCTTCCTTGCCTTGTTCGCGATCGCGCTCTGGGCCACGCTCGCCTCGCTCGGGACCGCCCTCTCGCACTTGCCGCCGTTCCTTCTGACCGGGCTCGCGCTGATCATCGGCAGCCTGCCGAGCTGGCCGCTGGTGCTGCGGGACCGCGCGGCCTGGCGCGTGCCGGCGCGCACGCTGGCGCTGGGCGTCTACGGGCTGTTCGGCTTTCACTTCCTGCTGTTCATCGCGCTGCGGCACGCGCCGCCGGTCGAGGCCAACCTCGTCAACTACCTGTGGCCGCTGTTCATGGTGGTGCTCGCGCCGGTGCTGCTGCCGGGCCTGTCGCTCAGGCCGCTGCACCTGGCGGCGGCGCTGCTGGGCTTTGCGGGCGCGGCGGTCGCGATCCTCGGCACGCGCGGGGGCAGCGGCGCAGGCGCCAGCGCAATCCAAGGCTACTGGGGCTTCCTGCCGGCGCTGGGCTCGGCCTTCATCTGGGCCAGCTATTCGCTGTGGACCAAGCGTGTCGAAGCCTTTCCGACCTCGGCCATCGGCCTGTTCGGGCTGGTCTCGGGCGTGCTCTCGCTGGCCTGCCACGCGCTGCTCGAAGCGCCGGCCGCGCTGTCCGGCAAGGACTGGCTGCTGCTCGTGCTGTGCGGCCTCGGCCCGCTGGGCGCGGCCTTCTTCGTGTGGGACATGGCGCTCAAGCGCGGCGACCCGCGGCGCATCGGCATCCTGAGCTATCTCACCCCCCTGGGCTCGACGGCGCTGCTGCTGCTCGTGACCGGCCGACCGCTGACCTGGACCGTCGCGCTGGCCGCCCTGCTCATCATTTCGGCAGCCGTCATGGGCACACGCGCACGCTGAATGGCGTTCGTCCGACGGAAGCGCACGTTTTTATGGCTAGAGTGGAGGCTCAGGAATAAAGGAGCCCCCACTCATGGAAAACAAGAACAAGAACGAAGATTTCGAGATCACGCCCAAGCTGGTGTTCGACCTGAACCTGGCGCTGTACCTCGACCTGGTGGCCGCCTTGGAGGGCGCGGGCGCCATCACCTACCGCCAGATGGCGGCCCGGGTGCTCAACATCAGCATGGATGCGCGCGCCGACGGCGAGACCGGCCTTGCCACGGCGCTGGAGGGCGTCGCCAAGGGTTTTGCCGGCCAGGGCGGCGGCCTGTCGATCGAGCTGCTGAAGGCCGCGCGCAGCCTGCGCGAGGACGACGCAATGGGCGACATTCCGATGCGGCCGACCGACGAGTGAACTGAGCGGCGAGTGCCCCGCGCCGGTTACTTGTAATCGAGCGTGAAGGTGGCCGTGCCGTCGGCGCGGCCGGGCGTCACGGTGGCGCCGGTCTGGAAGTAGCGCGCCGTGTAGGTCAGCACGTAATCGCCGTTCTTCGACGGCCCCACCAGCGCGTTTTCGCCGAACTTCACAGGCACGGCCTGGTCGTCGACCAACTGGATGCCCACGCCGGTCGCGGTGCTCGGGCCGGCCTGCGTGACCTTCAGTACCCCCTGCTCGTTCGAGGGGTCCGGTGTCGCGTCCATGCGCAGGTAGACGGTGCTCTGCGCGTTCTGCCCGGCCTTGCAATTGAGCTTGATGTTGAACCTGCGGTCGCCCGTGGTTGTGCCTCTGCCCTTGAAGTTTCTCAGCGGCACCTTGCCGAATTCCACCAGGATGTTGCGCGAGCCGAGGTCCACCGAGCATGAGGGCGTGATGATGGTGATGCCTTCGCCCAGCAGGTAGGTGGTGAGCACCGACTTGTTGTCCGCCACGCTGTAGTACCGGGTGTAGGTGCCCCGTGCGAGCGGACCGCTGCCCGTGATGGTCCCGATCTTGAACAGCTCGACCTGGAAGCGCGACGCCGGGTCGAAGTTGCCGAAGTCGTTGGGGGTCGAAAGGTCGTGCGGGTAATAGGTGACCGCGGTGTCGCTGAAGTAGCGCGACAGACGGATGCCTATGCCGGGCACCGCGGTGGTGAACACATGGTCGTAGCCCGGCACCTCGGCGCCCTGCAGCATCACGCCCTTCACGAGACCTCCGCCCACGCAGGTCCAGGGCTTGTTGATGGCAGCCGAGGGCAGCGGGAAAAGCTGCGACTTGAACATCGTGCCGATCGCCGCATCGTTGGGAATGATGATGCGGCCCATCGTCATGTTGACTGTCTTTTCAACGTAGCCCGGTGTGACGAAGCACTCCGCCCACGCGCCCTGTACGCCGAGCATCAACGCAAAGGCCGGCACGGCGAAGCGCATGGAACTGCGCACGGCCTTCATTGCGCGCATTGGTTGGCTGCGGCTCATTCCGCTCCCTTCGGTTGTGCTGTGACCGGTGCGGCTGCGGCGGCGCATTGGCCGTTGAGCTCGCGGATCGGCGGCGGGTTCTTTTCGTCGGGCAGGCTGTAGGGCACCACGCACTGGTCGGCCTTGTCCAAACCCCATCGCACGGTCAGCTGTCCGCTGTTGCCCGCGCCGGTCACGAAGGCCTGCCCATCGGGGCCGACGATGCCGACCTCCTGGCCGGCCTCGTTCTCGATCTTGGAACCCAGCGGCAGCGGGCGGCCCTTTGCGTCGCTCAGCACCATCAGCAGGCGGAAGCCCACCGAGGTCTCGAACTTCGCGGCCACCACGGCGCCGCGCGTGGGCACCACCTCGGTGGCGGCGTTCTTCACTTCCACCGTGTCGCCCAGGTCGGCGGTGCGGATGGCCAGGCGGTTCAGGCGGTAGGGCGTGAGGTTGGGGATGACCGCGTTGCCGGCCCAGTCGGTCGCCACGCCGGGCTGCGATTCAAAGCCCACGCCGCCCGCCTTGGGCGCCTGCACCAGCCCGATGGTCTCGCCGAGCGGCTGCGACAGCGTGACACCGCCGCCGTGGACCAGCACGCCGCCCGACACGCCGAAGGTGCTCTGGCCATAGCCGCGGCCCTGCGAGTGGCCGGCATCGAAGCGGCCCACGGGCGACAGGTAGCTCGCGCTCGCACTGCCGCTGCTGCCGCCGCCTTGGTTGGCGCCGCCGGCCGTCAGGTTGTAGCTGAGGCGGCTGTCGTCGAAGGCCGAGCCGTAGACGCTGGCCTGCTGGTTGACGCGGCCGGTGCTGTCGCGGGTGAGGGCGTACTGCGCGCTGGCGCGGGTGTCGCCGAGCGGAATGCTCAGTGTGAACATCACCTGGCGCACCGGCGCGCGGTTCAGGCTGGTGGTGTGGTTGTAGAAGGCGCTGTAGCCGAACTGCTTGTAGTTGCCCGAGTAGCCCACCTGCACCAGCCGGTCCTTCGCGCTGGTGCCCCAGTAGCTCTGCTGGCGTGCGGACGCGAACACGCTGCCCCAGTCGCCGATCTGCTGCGAAAGCTCGAAGCGCACTTCGTTGCGGCGGCTGTGGAACGACTCGAAAGACCGCAGGTCCTGCATCTGCACCGCCTCCTGGAAGGTGCGGTAGCCGCTGGTCGAGTAGCGGTAGCCGGCCACGCGGAAATTGGTGCCCGAGGCGAGGAACGACTTCGAATAGAGGAAGCGCACCGACTGGCCGTCGTAGGTCTCCTGGCCGTGGCCCGGCGAGCGGCCGGTGGTGCGCGCGCTCGACAGGTCGACCGACACGGCGCCGAAGTCGCGCAGGTTCTTGCCCACGCCTGCGAGCAGCGACTGGTACATGTTTGCCATCAGCAGGCCGCCGTAGAGCGAGAACTCGTTGCCCAGCCCGCGCGCCAGCGTGGTCTGCATGAAGACCGGCTGCGAGAGCGAAGACCGCGCGCCGAGCACGCTGCCGTTGCCGTTGCCATAGCCGTTGCGGTACCTGCCGACGGTGGCCGAATAGCGCCAGGTGCCTTCGCGCAGCAGCGTAGGCACGGCCGAGAAGGCCTGCGTGTATCGGGTCTGGCGGCCGTCGGCCTCGGCAATGGTCACTTCGAGGTCACCGCTCGAAGCAGTGGGGTACAGGTCGTCGATGACGAACGGGCCCGGCGCCACGAAGGTGCTGTAGACCACATAGCCGTTCTGGCGCACCGTCACGCGCGCATTGGTCTGCGCCACGCCGCGGATGGTGGGCGCGTAGCCCTGCTGGCTGTCGGGCAGCATCGCGTCGTCGGACGACAGCTGCACGCCGCGGAATGGCAGGCTGTCGAAGAAGTTGCCCGGCGTGTTGCCGTCGCCGATCAGTAGCCGCCCGTTGATCGAGGCCAGGTCGCGCTGCGCATAGGTGTTGATGCCCTGCCAGCGGCTCTGGCCGTCGATGCCGCGGTTGTAGGTCGAGAAGTGGCGAAAGCGCCAGTCGCCATGGTTGAAGCCGGCGCGCAGGCCCGCGAACAGGGTGTTGCGCTGCAGGGCCTTGTTGCGGTCGACGAAGGGGTTGCCGTCGAACACGTTCTGCGGCAAGGCGAAGGGACTCGCGTCGTTGCGGTAGTTGTTGCCGCTGTAGCGCGCGAAGTTGAGCTGGTAGTCGAGCATGCCGGCGGTGATGCCCCGGTCCCATTTCTCGGGGCCGACCGCGCCGCGCGCCGATCGCTTGAGCGCCGCCTGCGGAATGCTGACGAACAGGCGCTGCTTGCCCGCGTCGTAGCTCACGGCCGCATCGGGAATGACCTTGAGCAGGTCGATGCAGGCCTCGTCCGCGGCGCCCGCGAGTTCGGGAAACACCGCCACGTTGACGCCCCATGCATCGAGCATGCCGCGCGTGAGGCAAGGCTCGGCGTCATGCTTGCCGTCTTTCGCGGCGAAGCGGATTTCGGTCTGCCCCGCGCCGCGCTCGTTGAGCGACACGTCAACCATGTACTTGCCTGCGAGCACGCGGTTGCCGAAGGAGAAGAGCGAGAGGTCGGCATGCGGCTGGTCGCCGCCGATGCCGAGGAATTCCTCATTGAAGCTGGAGCCGGCCAACTGCTGCTGCGCATGGCCGGGGATGCCGAACGCGCCCAGCAGGGCTGCGCACAGAGTCAGCCGGAACGGCGCACGAAGCGCAGGTGGCGAATGACGCATGGTGATACGGTCCTTGCGTCTCAGCGCTTGGCGCCGTCGGCGGCGGGCGCAGAAGGCGCAGGCGGAGGCACCAGTTCGGCCTTCACGGCCACCGGCTCTGCACCCGCCGGTACTTGCACCCGCTCTTCGGGCGTCTCGCCGCCATAGTCGTTGAGCGTGGTGAAGTCGACCTGGATCGCCTGCGGCGCCTTGACCGCGCTCAGCGGATACGCCATCTCGCCGAAGGGCGGCACCATGTCGGCATTGATCAGTTGCTGGCCGCTGTTGATGTTCAACGCGGTGAAGGTCACGTTATAGGCCGTGGGGTTGCCGACCTTGAGCACGGCGCCCTGGCCTTGCGCGCCGGCGCTGACGGCCCACTTGAGCTGCGCGCGCGATTCCTCGGGCTTGCCGGCGAGCTTCGCGGGGCGGTAGAACAGCTTGATGCGGCTGCGCACCGCGATCTGCAGCACGTTCTCTTCCTTCGACTTCTCGGGAATTTCCTTGACGTTGAGCCAGAACACCGACTCGCGGTCGGCCGGCAGCTCGCCACCTACGCGCATGATGCGCAGGATGTTTTCCATGCCGGGGTCGAGCCGCGACAGCGGCGGCGTGACGATCAGCGGCGTCTTGTTCCTGCCTTCGCCGGCATCGATCCAGGCCTGGACCACGTAGGGCGAGGTGCCGGTGTTCTTCACCGGGATGGAGGCTTCGCGGTCCTTCTCGCCGAGGATCACGCGCGTGCCGCCGAGCATCACGCCCGCTGCGGCGGGCCACTGGAAGCCCAGCATCAGCAGGATGGCGAAAGCCCACCGAAGGCGATTGTTGCTGCACATAGGAAGAGAAATCCTTGGCGGGCGGACGCATGGCGCGCGCAGCCCGGCACCGCGGCGCATCGAGGCGCCGAGGAAAAAAGAAAAAGGGGATCTGGCTGCGCCGGCCGGACCTTGGGGTTCCGGCGCGGCGCGGGCAAGGGCGGCCGTGGCCGCCGGCGGCTTACTTGTAGGCCACCGTGAACTGCGCGACCGCGTTGGCCGGGCCGACCGTCACGGCCGTCTTGGTCGCCACATAGGCTGCCTGGAACTTCAGCGAGTTGTCGCCCAGGCCCAGGATGTAGTCGGCCGACGGCGAACCCAGGGCGATCTTGGTGCCGGCGGAATCGCCGAGTTCGATGGCCACGCCCGAGGCGGAGCCCACGCCCACTTGGCCGGCATTGGCCAAGCGCAGGTTGGTGGCGTCATCGAGGTCGGCGGTGCCCGAGAAGGTCACGGTGGCGCCCTTGGCGGTCGCGCCGCAGCCGAGCAGGTCGATGGTGAACCTGGCGGGCGTGGCCTTCGTGCCAATGACCGCGGTGCCAGCGGTGCCACCGAACGCGTTGCGCGTCACCTTGCCGAGCGGCACGGTCAGGTTCTGGCTGTTGGGCGAGATCGAGCAAGGCGTATCGACGATTTCACCGGTGAAATTGATGGTGCCATCGGCGGCGAAGGCGGCTTGCGACAACACGCCGGCGACGGCCAGCGCTGCGAACTTGACGAATACGGTCTTTTGCATTTTTGCGTTCCCTGGATTGATGTGAATGCGCTTGCTTGTGCAAGGCAGTGCGCAGCTTATTCACACAAAGATGCAAAAGAACACCGTCTATCGGCAATTGACGATAGTTGACACTCCCTACCCCAACATCCGAGACTTACATCACGAACCGGGCAGGGCTAAGCCTCCGCCACCTGCAGCACCAGCTTGCCGAAGTTCTTGCCGCTGAACAGCCGGTTCAGCGCCTCGGGGAAGGTGTCGAGCCCCACGACCACGTCTTCCTTGCTCTTCATGCGGCCGTCCCTGAGGTAGCCGGCCAGCTCGGCCACGGCAATGGGGAAGCGGTCCGCGTAGTCGAACACCACGATGCCTTCCATCCGCGCGCGGTTCACCAGCAGGCTCAGGTAGTTGCGGGGGCCGGCCGCGGGCATGCTGTTGGCGTTGTTGTACTGGCTGATGGCACCGCAGATGATCACGCGGGCCTTGCGCGCGAGCCGCGCGAGCACCGCGTCGAGGATCTCGCCGCCGACGTTGTCGAAGTAGATGTCCACGCCCTTGGGGCAATGCGCCTTGAGGCCGTCGCGCACGGCACCCGCGCCGGCCTTGTAGTCGATGCAGGCGTCGAAGCCCAGCTCCTTCACCACCCAGTCGCACTTGGCCTGGCCGCCGGCGATGCCGACCACGCGGCAGCCCTTGATCTTGGCGAGCTGCCCGACGGTCTGTCCCACGGCGCCCGCGGCACCGGAGATGACCACCGTTTCGCCCGCCTTGGGCTGGCCCACGTCCATCAGCCCGAAGTAGCCGGTCATGCCCGGCATGCCGAGCACGTTGAGCCACTGGTGGATGGTGCCGGCGCGCAGGTCGATCTTGGCGAGCCCGTTGCGCTTGATCTCTTCCCGGGGCACGAGCATGTATTCCTGCACGCCCAGCGTGCCGTAGACCGTGTCGCCGACCGCGAAGTCCGGATTCTTCGACGCGATGACGCGGCCGATGCCGCCGGCGCGCATCACGGCGCCGATTTCCACCGGCGCGATGTAGCTCTTGGCGTCGTTGAGCCAGCCGCGCATGGCGGGGTCGAGCGAGAGCGAAAGGGTCTTGACCAGCACACCGCCCTCGGCGGGCTCGCCGACCGGTTCGGTGGTGAACTGCCAGTGTTCGCGCGTTGCCGCGCCCTCGGGCCGCTTGGCGAGCCTGACCTGGTGATTGACGGGCGTTTCGGCCATGGGAGGTCTCCTTGGAAAGGTCGTTGTTGCGGCGCCATGCTAGCGGCGCGCGGCGCCGTTGGCCGTAGCGCAGGCGACAGCACCGCGCCCTGCCGCCAGCCGCTCAGGCCAGGCGAACCACGATCCGCAGGCCCGGATTCGCGTTGTGCACCGCGAGGCTGCCGCCGTGGGCCTCGGCGATCAGCCGGCAAAGGTACATGCCCAGCCCGACGCCGCCGGTGGCGCGCGCGCGCGCACTGTCGGTGCGATAGAAGGCCTCGGTCAGGCGTTCGAGCTGGGCCTCGTCGACGCCGGGGCCGTGGTCGCGGACCTCGATCTCCACGCCCTGCGCCGGCCCGTCGACCACGGCGCGCAGCGACACGCAGGGCGGGCGGGGCGCATCGGTGCTGTAGCGCAAGGCGTTGTCCAGCAGGTTGCGCACCAGCAGGCGGATGCGCATGCGGTCGACGGCGTGCGGCGGCAGTCCCTCGGCCAGGTCCAGGTGCACCTGCGGGGCGCCCGGCATCTCGGCCGCCACCTCGCGCACCAGCGCCGCCAGGTCGACCGGCTCGCGCTGCAGCGCCACGTGCGGGCTTGCGAGCCGCTCGCTCTCGAGCAGGTCGCTGATCAGGTCGCGCATCTCGTTCAAGTCGCGCAGCAGCGCCTCGCGCTCGGCCTGGCTTTCGGGCGTGGCCGGCAGCAGCTCGGCATTGAGCCGGGCGCGCGTGAGCGGTGAGCGCAGTTCGTGGCTCAACGCCAGCAGCAGCCCGCGCTTGGCATCGAGCATGGCCTGGATGTCGTCGGCCATGGTGTTGATGTGCTCGGCAAGGTCGCCCAGGTCGTCGTTGCGGCGGATCGGGATCGGCTGCGTGAACTCGCCGCGGCCGAAGCGCTGCGCGCCTTCGCGGATGTCGATCAGCGGCCGCAGCAGCCGGCTGACATAGGCATAGCCCAGCACCACGAGCAGCAGCAGCGCGCAGAGCGTGGCCCAGCCGACGATGCGCGGCGCGAGCTGCCAGAGCCTGGGCGACCAGCCGAAGATGACGCGGTGGCCATCCGCGGTCGGGCGGACGAACCACTTGTCGTTCCAGGGTTCTTCGTCGCGGTCGTGCATCCAGCCGCCGCGGCCATTGCTGCCGCCGGGGTTGGAGTCCCAGTTGACCTTGGGGCCGGTGATGCGGATCGTGATCGGCAGCCGGGCGACCAGCGCCTCCGCGCGCGCCACGTCGGGCGGCGTGCCGATCTCGGCGACGAGCCGGTCGGCATAGTCGACCAGCATCGGCTTGGCGGCCTCGGCCCAGCCGGTGGAAAAGGACTTCTTCATGCCGCCCATGAACACCGCCGCCATCACCAGCGCCAGCATCACGAACATCATGACCAGCCGTATGCGCAGCGAGCGGCGCCAGCGGCGCTTGCCCTGCACCTTCTCGTGCCACTGCGCATGCCATTGCCTGTGCAGCTCCGCGCGGCGCGATGCGATCCCGTGCAGCGCCTCGCGCAAACTCCGCCGCCTGCGCCTCATGCAGGCTCGCTGCGCGCGACGGCCAGCGCATAGCCGGCATTGCGCAGCGTCTTGATGCAGTCCAGCGGCTCGAGCTTCTTGCGCAGGCGGCTCACCACGATGTCGACGGCCCGGGTGTAGAGCTCGGCCTCGTGGCCGCGCAGGCGGTTCAGGATGTCGTCGCGGCTGAACACCTTGCCGGGCTCGGCCGCCAGCAGCGCGAGCAGTTCGAACTCGGTGCCGGTGAGCTCCACGCGCTCGCCATGGCGCAGCACCTGACGCCGGTCGAGGTCGATCGACAGCCCGTCGAACACGCGGTGCTGGGTGCCGTTGCCGTTGGCCGCCGCCGGCGTGCTGCGCTGGCGGCGCAGGATGGTCTGCACGCGCGCCACCAGCTCGCGCGGCTCGAAGGGCTTGGGCACGTAGTCGTCGGCGCCCAGCTCGAGGCCGACCACGCGGTCCATCACCTCGCCGCGCGCGGTGAGCATCACGATGGGAATGTCGCTCTCCTTGCGGATCTCGCGGCACAGCGCAAAGCCGTCCATCTCGGGCAGCATCACGTCGAGGATCGCCGCGTCGAACGGGCCCGCGCGCAATTTGGCGAGCCCTTCGCTCGGGCGCACCGCGCTCTCCAGCGTGTAGCCGAAGCGGGCGAAGTAGGTGGTCAGCGGCGCGGCGAGATGTTCGTCGTCGTCGATCAGCAGGATGCGCGGCATGGCGGGATTGTGCCTCCTGACAAGAAGGTGGCGAATGACCTCGCCGACCATCAGGCCCGCCGGCATCGCACCGCCCAGGCCAGGCCCGCCACGAGAACGCAGAGCAGCAGCGCGTGGTAGACCACGTCGGGCACCGTGCGCGGACCGATGCCCGCGATGATGGTGCCGAGCCCGACCAGCGTGCCCAGCAGCGCGAAGCCCTGGCCGATGATGGCGGCGCGGCGCGCATGATGGGGACGCAGCCAGGTCGCGGCCGAGGCCAGCACCAGCACGGTGGCTATCACCGCCTCGGCATTGCGGGCCGCGGCATGCGCGTAGCCGGACACCAGCAACCCCGCGTGCACCGTCGACGCGAGGCCGAGCATGGACGCCTCCGCCAGCATCCATGCGCGCGCGGCCGGCGCGTGCACGGCGGGGGAAGCGCTGCGGCCGCTGCGCATGGACGCGTCGCTCACCATGGATCGGCCCTGCCGATGCGGCCCAGGTGGGTGGCAGCGAAGCCCGCCGCGTACTTGAGCCCGTAGCCCAGCGCACGGTCGACGCCGATGTGGGCCAGCCAGATCAGGCTGCCGGCCACCGCCCAGGGCATGGCCGCGAGTACGCCGAGCGCCAGCAGCAGCACCGGGCCGACGTACGAGTGCGCGGCGTTGTAGAGCGCCGCGCCCGTGCGCGGGCCCGCGAGGTAGCCCAGCAGCGACAGATCGGGCACGAGCAGCCAGAGCGCGAACACGCCCCAACCCGCGCCGAACTGCGCGTAGGCGGCGAGCGCCGCGCCCAGCACCACGGCGCCTTCGAGCCGCAGCAGCGCGCGCACGCCGCCCGCCGCGGCCACGGCCTGCTCGGGGGATGCCGCGGAACCGGCTTCGGCGGGCCGAAGGTATCGCCCCCTGGCAGGGAGGTGGCGAAGCGACACGAAGTGCGCGAAGCCCGGGGGCGAGCCAAGCCTAGCCATGATGGCGCCAGCGGCGTCCGCCGCGATCCATGAAGTCACGCACCTTCTGCTGCTGCGCGGCGTTCAGGCTGTCGAAGAAATCGGCGGCGGCGGCGATGATTTCCGGGCTGCCGTTGCGCACGGCCGAGGTCTTCTCGTCGACGAGCCGCGTGGCGGCCGCCTGGTCGAGCTTGTTGCCCGCGAACAGCGCCTTGAACTGCGAACGCGGATCGCCCGCCCCGCCCGCGCCGCGCATGGCTTCGCGCTGCGCCTGCAGCTTCTCGGCCAGCACCGTGAGCTTCTGCTTCTGCGAGGCGTCGAGCTCCAGCTTGCTGCCGACGCGTTCGACCATCCTGGTGCGGAACTCGGCGGAATCGCCGCTGCCCCAGCCGTGCCGATGGCCGGCGCAGCCGGCAATGCTGCCCGCCACCACCGCAAGGCCGGCGAAACCGAAGAGAGTGCGTTTGATCCAGTGTTTCATGATGTTCCTTGCGGCCCGCGGAGTGCCCTGCGGGCGTGGGTCTTAGAGCCTGTTGCTGTTGCCGGCGGCTGCGGCACGTGCATCGACGGGGTTCTGCAGGGTCGAGACGACCTTGCTGTTCACGCGCGAACCCGAGGTCACGTTCTGGTCGGGTGCGGCGGCGGTGCGCATGGCTTCGAAGACGACGCCTGCGCGGTCTCTGGAAACGGCCATGGTCTCGGCGCCGCGCGAGCCGCGCACGACGTTCTGGTCCGGTGCGGAAGCCGTGCGAGCGGCTTCGGCGTTGACTTCGGCGCGGCTCTTGGCCGAGGCGAGCGGCTGGACGCCTTCGTAGGATTCGGCCTTGGCACCGGCTGCAGCGAGCAGCGCGAAGGAGCCGATGGCAACGACTTGGGTCAGGGAGAGGGATTTCATGGTCAGGCCTTTCTGTAGTGGAAGAGGAGACCTGATGGTGCTTGCGACGCGTCTGCAAGTCCTTTCGCCGCAGTTTCGGCGTGTTTCGTTTTATTTCGACTCCGCCCTGCCTCTGAGCGGATTGAAATAGTAAGAACTAATTTCCGGCCAGCACCGACGCCGGATCGTCCGACTCGAGCACGCCCTTGGCCCATTCCTCGAGCTTGCCGGTGTCCGCGCGCAGCACCTCCTGCTTGACGGCGAGGATGCGCGACGGATGCATCGAGAAGCTGCGCAGTCCGAGGCCGAGCAAGAGGCGCGTGAAGGCCACGTCGCCCGCCATCTCGCCGCACACGGCCACGCTCTTGCCCTGGCGGCGGCATTCGGCAATGGTGTCGGCCACCAGCCGGAGCACTGCGGGATGGGCCGGGTCGTAGAGGTGGGCCACGGCCTCGTCGGCGCGGTCGATGGCCAGCGTGTACTGGATCAGGTCGTTGGTGCCGATCGACAGGAAGTCGAAGTACTTCAGGAAGGTCTTGAGCGTGAGCGCGGCGGCGGGAATCTCGATCATCGCGCCGAGCTTCACCTTGCCGTACACGGCGCCGCGGCTGTCGAGCTCCGAGCGCGCGAAGTCGATCAGCGACAGCGTCTGGCGGATCTCGCTGACGTGCGCGAGCATGGGAATCAGCAGGTGGATCTCGCCGTGCGCCGCCGCGCGCAGGATCGCGCGCAGCTGCGTGAGGAACATCGCCGGGTCGGCCAGGCTCCAGCGGATGGCGCGCAGGCCGAGCGCGGGATTCAGGTGCTCCTGCTTGCTGACGGCCTTGCCGTCGAGCGGCTTGTCGGCGCCCACGTCGATGGTGCGGATGGTGACCGGCATGCCCTGCATGCCTTCGACCGCGCGCTTGTAGGCCTGGTATTGCTCTTCCTCGTCGGGCAGGCGGGTCTGGTGCTGCGACTCGCGGCCCATGAAGAGGAACTCGCTGCGGAACAGCCCGACGCCCACTGCGCCGGCCTTGACGGCACCCACGGTGTCCTCGGGCATCTCGATGTTGGCGAGCAACTCGACGCGCTGGCCGTCGAGCGTCACCGCGGGCTTGTGGCGCAGGCGTGCGAGCCGGCCGCGCTCCAGGTCGCCCTGGCGCTGCTTGAAGCCGTACTCGGCCAGGATGATCGGCGAGGGATCGACGATCACCACGCCGGCATCGCCGTCGATGATCACCCAGTCGTCCTGGCGCACCAGCTGGCTCGCGGTGCGCGCGCCCACCACGGCCGGAATGTCCATGCTGCGCGCGACGATCGCGGTGTGCGAGGTGCGCCCGCCCACGTCGGTCACGAAGCCGGCGAACACGCTCTTCTTGAACTGGAGCATGTCGGCCGGCGACAGGTCATGCGCGATCAGCACCAGCGGCGCGTCGATGCCGTCGCCGGCGGTGGGGTCGTCGTCTTCCTCGGCCGCGGGGCGCTTGCGGCGCGGCGGGCTCGGCGCCAGCACCGCGGCCGTGCCCTTCATGCGGTGCAGCAGCCGCTCGACCACCTGCTCGAGGTCGGCCTTGCGCTCGCGCAGGTACTCGTCCTCCATCTCGTCGAACTGGCGCGCGATGATTTCGAGCTGCGTGGTCAGCGCCCACTCGGCGTTGTAGAGCCGGTCGGTGATCCAGTGCTTGACGCCGCCGGTGAGCGCCTCGTCCTGCAGCAGCATCTGGTGCACCTCGAGCAGCGCGGCGAGCTCGTGCGGCGCATCGTTGGGGCCCATCAGCGCGACGCTGGCCTGCAGCTTGGCAAGCTCGTCGGCCACCGCATTGCGGGCCATGCGCACCCGGTCGATCTCGGTCTCCACTTCCTCGGGCTTGATGAAGTAGTGGGCCACGTCGATGCGGCTGGACACCACCAGCACCGCGCGGCCAATGGCAATGCCACGGGCGACGGGGAGGCCGTGGACTGCGAAGGTCATGGGGGCTCCCTTACTCGCCTTCGCCGAACTTGTCGTTCATCAGCTGGACGAGGGCATCCATCGCCTCTTCTTCCTGCGGGCCGTTGGTCTCGAGTTCGACGGTCGAGCCGAGCCCGGCGGCCAGCATCATGACGCCCATGATGCTCTTGGCATTGATGCGGCGGTCGCCGCGCGAGAGCCACACCTCGCAGGGAAAGCTGCCTGCGATCTTGGTGAGCTTGGCCGATGCGCGCGCATGGAGGCCCAGCTTATTGCTGATGGTCACGGATTTCTTGATCACTGTGCTTTCTCTTCGCCTGGTTCTGGGGTGCCGCCACCGCCACCTGCATGACGCCCGCGGTGCCGCCCGCGATGGCGCGCTGCACCAGCGTCTCGAGCGGCTCGTGGCGGTAGGTCACCGCGCGCAGCAGCATCGGCAGGTTGACGCCCGCCACCAGCCGCGAGCGGACGCCGTCCACCAGCTTCTGCGCCACGTTGCAGGGCGTCGCGCCGAACACGTCGGCCAGCACCAGCACCTGCGAGCGCGGTGCATTGAGCTGCTGCTCGAGCGTGATGCGGGCTGCCGCCAGCGTTTCTTCGGGCGACACGTTGGGCAGCACGTCGAGTGCGACGATGGCCTGTTCGCAATCGGGGAACACATGCAGCGCGCACCGCCGCAGCGCCTGCGCGAACGGTGAGTGGGCGATGATGAGGATGCTGTTCATGCGGGTCGGGGGACTACGCACCGATTATGCGGGGGCGCCCAAAGGAAGTAGACATACGACATAACGCAGCAGGCGAGTAAAACGGACAGCGCCGCACGGAATGACGCCGCCTGGTCGAGCCCGGCGCTGGCGAACAGGTCGATCAGCAGGCCGATGCCCCACTGCACGACAAATACGCCTGCAAAGACCACCAGGTTGTAGGCCGACAGCGCGCGACCCGCGAGCGCAGTCGGCAAGGCCAGGGCGACGGCGGGCTGGGCCAGCGTGACAACGGTGGAAACGCACAGGAAGACCACCCAGGCCATCGTCCCCGCCGCCGGGCCAGCTATCAAAACCAGAGCAAGCACGAGCATCCCGAGCGGCATGCCCCAGGCCAGCAGCCGGGCGGCGGGAATGCCGCGGTGCGCGAGCCGCGGATTGACCATGCCCCAGAGCCCATAGGTGGCGAGCAGCGCGATGCTGATCCAGAACAGCGCGCCGGCGGCCTCCTGGGGCGTGTAGCCCGCCACGCGCGTGAGCCATGGCACGACCCAGAGCGTCTGCATCGCGACGAAGCCGCCGTAGTTGAAGAAGCCGATCGGCGCGAGCTTGCGGAAGAAGGGATCGCGCCACACGGCCGCATAGCTGCCTCCGCCCTGGTTCTTTTCCCGGGTGGCGGCGCCGTCATGCCATGCCGGCGCGGCCCATGCGATCAGCACCATCGACACGAGCGCGCCCGCCGCCAGCAGCCAGAACAGCGGCCGCCAGCCGAGGTAGGGCATGAGCCACTGCACCGGCAAGGTCGCGCCGACCAGGCCGAAGGAGCCCACCATCAGCATCCACGAATTGCTGCGCAGCTGCATGGGCGGCGTCAGCCAGCGCCGGTAGCCGGTGAGCGGCGCCATCAGGCAGGCGCTCACGCCGACGCCGGTGAGCACGCGCGCCGCCAGCAGCAGCCAGAAATGCGTGGCCACCGAAAACAAAAGGCAGCCGGCCACCGCGGCAGACAGGAAGCAGACGATCACGCGCTTGGGCCCATGGCGGTCGAGCCAGGTGCCCATGGGCAGCTGCGTGAACGCGAAACCCAGGAAATAGCCGCCCGCGAGCAATCCAAGGTCGCGCGACTCGAGTCCGAACTCGGCGGTGAGCGCGGGCGACAGCGTGGCCGTGATGGCGCGCACCAGCGTCGAAAGGAAATAGGCGAAGGCAAAGGCCAGGAAGACGGTGGCGATGCGCCGCCGTCCGGCAAGCAGGCCGCCGCTCATGGGAGACGCAGGCCCTCGAAGAAGGTGGTCGCCGCCTCGGGCGCGGAGGGGCGGCCGAGCACGGTGGCCTGGTAGAGCGCGACACCGCCGTTCTTCTTCGACTGGGCGAACCAGAGCACCTGGACCGGCGCGGCGCCCTTTTGCGGCGGCTGGGCATCGAGCCGCACCGGCGCGGGCGCCGCGATCGCGCGTTTCAGTACGGCAGGGGCTTCGGTCATCTGCGCCTCGCCCAACTGGCTGCGGGTGGCAGCGCGCCACGCCCGGAGCCAGGCCTCGGCCTGCGCCGGGCTCTCGGCCGAGGCATGGGCCACCGCGAAGGTCGCACCGCCGGTCTCGCAGCCCGCCATGTCGACCTGCACCGACTCGGCGCCGAGCGGCAAGGCGCGGTCGGCGCGGTCCGCCTTGCAGGGCAGGAGGACGACCAGGCCGTCGTCGGCAATCGGCACCTCGCGCCAGTTGAAGGTGGGGCTGCAGGCGGCAAGCGCGAGCGTGGCGGCTGCGGCCAGCGCGGGCCGGAAACGGGAGTCGGACGATGGCATCGGAAAGCCATTATCGAGCCGCCCGCACGCCCGCCGGCACGATCCGGCCGGCGGAACTAAAATCGGCCGGCCCCTCTCCATCCGCTGCCATGAAAAAATACATCGCCGTCGCCGCAGTCGCCCTTGCATTGGCCGCAGGCGTGGGGGTGTACCTGGGTTCCGGCACCACCGAGGCACCGGCCTCGACCTTCGTGCTGCTCGACGGCAGCAAGAAAAGCACCAACGACCTGAAGGGCAAGGTCACCCTGGTGAACTTCTGGGCCACCAGCTGCGTGACCTGCGTGGCGGAAATGCCCAAGGTCATTGCCACCTACGACAAGTACAAGTCCAAGGGCTACGACACGCTGGCCGTGGCCATGAGCTACGACCCGCCAAGCTACGTCGTCAACTTTGCCGAGACCCGCAAGCTGCCGTTCAAGGTGGCGATCGACAACACCGGCAGCGTGGCCCAGGCCTGGGGCGACGTGAAGCTCACGCCCACCACCTACCTGGTCAACAAGAAGGGCGAGATCGTGAAGCGCTATGTGGGCGAACCCGATTTCGCCGAGCTCCACAAGCTGATTGAGAAACTGCTCGCCGAGGCTTGATCCGCACGAGGTGCAGGGGCGAACGCATAGCAACAACCCGAAGCATGCTTCGGCCCGGACTTTGCTAATCTGCGCCTTCCGCAGTTCTTGCGCACCCCGCCCCTTCGATGACCGACTCTCCCGTGGCCGCCTCGCGTGAGCCCGCACCGATCCTGTTCGCCGCATGCGCAGGCATGGCCTACTGGATCTCATCGCTGCGCGTATGAGCTTTTCGGTTTCACGCCCGCTGCCGCTGGCCGACACGCCAGCCGTCGTGCTCCTGACGCCGGAGGAACCCGCCGAACTCGATGCGGCGCGCGCGATCTTCCGCGACTACGCCGCCTCGCTGGACATCGACCTGTGCTTCCAGAATTTCGAGGAAGAGGTCGCCACGCTGCCAGGCGACTACGCCGAGCCGCGCGGCGCCCTGCTGCTCGCGCTGGTCGATGCCGCCCACATCAAGGAGGAAGCCGGGCAACGCGCACCGACCCTCATGCGCGCCAACGGCACGCTGGCGCACGTGGCCGGCTGCTGCGCGCTGCGCCCGCTCGACAACACCGACTACGCCAATGCCGCAGAGATGAAGCGGCTGTTCGTGCGGCCCGGCTTTCGGGGGCTGGGCGTCGGGCGGCAGCTCGCCGAAGCCATCCTCGACGCCGCGCGCGGCGCAGGCTATGCCTGCGTGCTGCTCGACACGCTGGACGACATGGAATCGGCCCGCGCGCTCTACGAAGACCTGGGTTTCGAGGAAGTGCCGCCCTACTATCACAACCCGATCGCGGGCGCGCACTACCTCAAGGTGGACCTTTAGGCAGCTCAGCCGTCAGCCGCGGGCCTGGGCCAGCAGCGTCTCGGCATTGCTGACCTCGAACTTGCCCGGTGCCTCGACGTTCAGCGTGGCCACCTTGCCGTCCTTCACGAGCATCGAATAGCGGTTGCTGCGCAGGCCCATGCCGCGGCCGGTCAGGTCGAGCGTGAGGCCGGTGGCCTTGGCGAAATCGGCGCTGCCGTCGGCCAGCATGCGCACCTTGGCGCCGGTCTTCTGGTCGCGCGCCCAGGCGCCCATCACGAAGGCGTCGTTCACGCTCACGCACCAGATCTCGTCAACGCCGGCGGCCTTGAAGTCGTCGTAGTGCTGCACATAGCCGGGCACGTGCTTGGCCGAGCAGGTGGGCGTGAAGGCGCCCGGCAGCGCGAACAGCGCAATGGTCTTGCCGGCCGTGGCCTTGCTCACGTCCACCGGGTTCGGGCCGATGCTGCAGCCTTCGCCTTCGACCTCGGAATATTCCTGCAGGGTTGCCGAAGGAAGGGTGTCGCCGACTTTGATCATCTGAGTGCTCCTGAAAAAGAAAAACGGCCCACATTGTGGGCCGTTTCCGGATGGGTTGCCTTCAAGAGGCTTCCCGAGGTCGATCAGCCGGTGATCAGACCAGCACGGCCTTCTCGACCAGGCGGGTCACGACCCAGTTCTTGGTCTTGGAGATCGGACGGCTTTCCGTGATCTCGATGGTGTCGCCCAGCTTGTACTCGCCCTTTTCGTCGTGGGCGTGGTACTTGCTCGTCTTGGCCACGATCTTGCCGTAGAGCTCGTGCTTCACACGGCGCTCGACCAGCACGGTCACGGTCTTGGCACGCTTGTCGCTGACCACCTTGCCGATCAAGGTGCGCTTGAGGGATTTTTTAGCTTCCGTCATGTTCACTCCTTACTTGGCGGCTTGGGTTTCTTGCTGCTTCTGAGCAAGAATGGTCTTGGCGCGCGCGATGTCGCGGCGCGTCACGCGCAGCGTCGAGGTGTTCGACAGCTGTTGCGTGGCTTTCTGCATGCGCAGGCCGAAATGGGCCTTCTGCAGGTCCTTGATTTCGGCTTGCAGGCCTGCGACGTCCTTCGTGCGCAGGGTTGCAGCCTTGGTCACCTTGGCCGGAGCCGCGGTTTCTTTTTTCTTACGTGTTGCCATGGATGTTCTCCTCTCAGGCGCCGAGCTGGCGAGCGACGAAGGTCGTACGCAGCGGAAGCTTGGCGGCGGCCAGGCGGAACGCTTCGCGGGCGAGTTCTTCGGGCACGCCGACGATCTCGAACACGATCTTGCCAGGCTGGATTTCAGCGACGTAGTACTCGGGGTTGCCCTTACCGTTACCCATCCGCACTTCGGCGGGCTTGGTAGAGATCGGCTTGTCCGGGAACACGCGGATCCAGATACGGCCACCGCGCTTCACGTGACGCGAAATCGCGCGGCGAGCGGCTTCGATCTGGCGCGCCGTGAGGCGGCCGCGGTCGGTGCATTTGAGACCGAAGTCACCGAAGGCAACCGAGTTGCCCCGGGTTGCGACGCCGGTGTTGCGGCCCTTTTGTTCCTTGCGGAACTTTCTGCGTGCAGGTTGCAGCATTTTTAATACTCCGTAGTTCTAAGACCGATCACTCGGTCTTGGCACCGTCAGCTGCTGCAGCTGGCGCGGCTTTGCGGACGCGCTTAACGGCGGGTTTCGAGTCTGCACCCGGAGCAGCGGGAGCTGCGCCAGTGGCTTCTGCGGGCTTGTCGCTGCCGTCGGCCGGGGCGGTGTTGCCACCGATCGGGCCACGGGCACCGGCGCGCGGGCCGGGACCACGACGGTCCGAACCCGGACGGTCGCCACCCGGGCGGCCATCGCGGCGCGGACCACGCGGACGACGCTCGTCGTCCGGACGCGGCGTTTCGACGGCCGGCAGGTCGTTGCGGCCCAGCGTGTCGCCCTTGTAGACCCAGACCTTGACGCCGATGACGCCGTAGGTGGTCTTGGCTTCCGAGGTGCCGTAGTCGATGTCGGCGCGCAGCGTGTGGAGGGGCACGCGGCCTTCGCGGTACCACTCGGTACGGGCAATTTCGATGCCGTTCAGGCGGCCAGCCGACATGATCTTGATGCCCTGGGCACCCAGACGCATGGCGTTCTGCATGGCGCGCTTCATGGCGCGGCGGAACATGATCCGCTTTTCGAGCTGCTGCGTGATGCTGTCGGCGATCAGCTGGGCATCGATTTCGGGCTTGCGCACTTCTTCGATGTTCACTGCCACCGGCACGCCGAGCTGCTTGCCCAGTTCGCGCTTGAGGTTCTCGATGTCTTCGCCCTTCTTGCCGATCACGACGCCCGGACGAGCCGAGTAGATCGTGATGCGTGCGTTCTTGGCGGGACGCTCGATCATGACGCGCGACACCGAAGCGTTCTTCAGCTTCTTCTTGAGGTATTCGCGGACCTTGATGTCTTCGGCCAGCATGCCCGCGAAATCGCGGTCGCTTGCGTACCAGCGGCTGGACCAGTTACGGGTAACCGCAAGGCGGAAGCCGGTCGGATGGATTTTCTGTCCCATATTTCTTCCAGGCGTTCTTAGTTGCCAACCGTCACGTACACATGGCACGTGGGCTTGCTGATGCGGTTACCGCGACCCTTGGCTCGCGCCGTGAAGCGCTTGAGCGTTGCGCCCTGTTCGACGTAGATGGTCTTGACCTTCAGTTCGTCGATATCGGCGCCATCGTTGTGCTCGGCGTTGGCAATTGCCGACTCGAGCACCTTCTTGATGATCACAGCGGCCTTCTTCTGCGTGAATTGCAGGACGTTGAGCGCTTGATCAACCTTCTTGCCGCGGATCAGGTCAGCGACCAGACGGCCCTTGTCGACCGAGAGGCGGACACCGCGGAGGACTGCACGTGTTTCAGACATGGTCGTTCCTTACTTCTTCTGGACTTTCTTGTCCGCGGGGTGCCCCTTGAACGTGCGCGTGAGCGCAAATTCGCCGAGCTTGTGGCCGACCATCTGGTCGGTGATGTAGACAGGCACGTGCTGCTTGCCGTTGTGCACGGCAATGGTCAGGCCGATGAACTCGGGCAGGACCATCGAGCGGCGCGACCAGGTCTTGATCGGCTTCTTGTCCTTCGTCGTCACGGCCTTGTCGGCCTTGGCCACGAGGTGATGGTCAACAAACGGACCCTTTTTGAGAGAGCGAGTCATTTGCTATCCCTTACTTCTTGCGGCGCGACACGATGAAGACCTGCGTGCGCTTGTTGTTACGGGTACGGTAGCCCTTGGTCAGGTTGCCCCATGGGTCGACAGGATGGCGGCCTTCGCCGGTCTTGCCTTCGCCACCACCGTGCGGGTGGTCGACAGGATTCATCACCACGCCGCGAACGGTCGGGCGAATACCCATGTGACGCTTCACACCGGCCTTGCCGAGCTGGCGCAGGCTGTGCTCTTCGTTCGCGACTTCACCGATGGTGGCGCGGCATTCGATGTGGATGCGGCGCACCTCACCCGAACGCATGCGGACCTGGGCGTAGACGCCTTCGCGAGCCAGCAGCGTGGCCGACGTGCCGGCCGAACGCGCGATCTGCGCGCCCTTGCCGGGTTGCAGTTCGATGCAGTGGATCGTCGAGCCGACCGGAATGTTGCGGATCGGCAGCGTGTTGCCGGCGCGGATCGGGGCTTCCGAACCGCTCAGCAGCGTTGCACCAGCCTCAAGACCGCGCGGGGCGATGATGTAGCGGCGCTCGCCGTCGGCGTAGCAGACCAGGGCAATGTGGGCGGTGCGGTTCGGGTCGTATTCGATGCGTTCGACCTTGGCCGGGATGCCGTCCTTGTTGCGCACGAAGTCGACAACGCGGTAGTGGTGCTTGGCACCGCCGCCACGATGACGGATCGTGATGTGGCCGTTGTTGTTGCGGCCGGCCTTCTGGAACTGGGGTTCCAGCAGAGGCGCGTGAGGAGCACCCTTGAACAGGTGGTCCCGCGAGATCTTCACCGCGCCGCGTTGGCCCGGCGAAGTGGGTTTCATCTTGATGACGGCCATGATTAAGCGCCTTCCCCGACGAGGTTGAGCTCTTGACCGGGCTTCAGGGTCACATAGGCCTTGCGAACGTTGTCGCGGCGGCCGATGGACTTGCCAAAGCGCTTGGTCTTGCCCTTGGTGTTGAGCACCGACACGCCCTGGACTTCGACCTTGAACATCAGTTCGACAGCGGCCTTGATCTCGGGCTTGGTGGCGTCTTGCAGCACCTTGAAAGTGACAGCGTTCGACTTCTCGCCGACCATCGTGGCCTTTTCGGACACGATCGGGGCGACCAGCACCGCCATCAGGCGGCCTTCTTCGAACGTACGTTCAGCGGCGGTAGGGTTCACGCGGCTCATGCGAACATCTCCTTGAGCTTGTCGACGGCACCCTTGGTGACCAGCACCTTCTTGTAGTGGACCAGCGACACCGGATCGGCGTAGCGGGGTTCGACCACGAGAATGTTCACCAGATTGCGCGAGGCAAGGTACAGGTTTTCGTCGACTTCTTCGGCGATCACGAGCACGGACTCGAGATTCATCGCCTTGAAACGGGCTGCCAGCGGCTTCGTCTTGGGCGAATCCACGGTCAGCGAATCCACCACGGCCAGACGGCCTTCGCGAGCGAGCTGCGAGAAGATGGCGGCCATGCCGGCGCGGTACATCTTCTTGTTGATCTTCTGCGAGAAGTTTTCGTCAGGCATGTTCGGGAAGATCCGGCCACCCCCGCGCCACAGCGGCGAGGACGTCATACCGGCACGGGCGCGGCCCGTTCCCTTTTGCTTGAAAGGCTTCTTGGTCGAGTGCTTGACCTGCTCGCGGTCCTTCTGGGCGCGCGTGCCTTGGCGGGCGTTGGCCTGGAATGCAACGACGATCTGGTGGACCAGGTCTTCGTTGTAGTCACGGCCGAACACGGTCTCGGGGGCATCGTATTTCGACGCGGCCTGGCCTTGTTCGTTCAGGAGTTCGAGTTGCATTACTTCGCTCCTTCAGCCGCTTGCGGCTTGGCCTTGATGGCGGGACGCACGGTGACGAAGCCACCCTTCGAACCCGGGATCGCGCCCTTGATGAGCAACAGTTGACGCGCTTCGTCGATGCGGAAGACATCGAGGTTCTGCGTGGTCTTGGTGACGTCGCCGAGGTGGCCCGTCATGCGCTTGCCGGGGAACACGCGACCGGGGTCTTGTGCCATGCCGATCGAGCCGGGAACGTTGTGCGAACGGCTGTTGCCGTGCGACGCGCGCTGCGAGCTCATGTTGTGGCGCTTGATGGTGCCGGCGTAGCCCTTGCCGATCGAGGTGCCTTGCACGTCGACCTTCTGGCCCACCGAGAACACGCTGCTCGCGGCGATCACGGCGCCAGCCTTGTGCTGGCCTGCGGTATCGGCGGTCACGCGGAATTCGCGGATGATTTCACCAGCTTCGACACCCGCCTTGGCGAGGTGGCCGGCTTGGGGCTTGGTCACGCGCGATGCCTTGCGCGAACCGAACGTCACTTGCAGTGCGACGTAGCCGTCGGTCTCTTGCGACTTGATCTGGGTCACACGGTTGTTGGACACATCCACCACCGTGACAGGAACTGCGTCCCCGTCATCGGTGAAGAGACGCATCATCCCCACCTTGCGGCCCAGCAACCCGAGGGAGTTGCTCAGACTCATTTGTTTTCTCCAAAAATGGAAACTCCCCTCGCCGCTGCCACTTCAATTGGCGACAGCGTTTGGCAGATTCCCCTGGGGGTACCCGGCCTGCGAAGGAAGGTTGATAAATCTCCGCTCTCAAGGCGCCCGAATGGACGCACGAAGGGCAGAGCCAGCGATTATAGCCCGCGATGCGGGCGCAGTGCAAGCTGCATTGCGAGGCGGCCCGGAGGGCGCCTGCCCCCTGTCTTGGGCCGCTTTTTTACTGCTTCCGGCCTATTTGACGGGCATCGTGATGATGCTGTCGCCACCCGGCGTGGACTTCATTTCGCCGCTGGATTTCAAGGTCGGCGCGGCCGTGCCGGTCTGGATGGGGACCGAAACCGCGCTCGAGGCGCCGCCGTGCCTGATGAACACGTTGAGGTAGGCCAGCCCCTCGGCCTCGCTCACCACGACGACGGTGGCCGTGGTCCGCTTGCCGGCCGGCAGCGCGAGGGTGCTGCTTCCCTGGAGGGCCAGCCCCTTGTCGGCGCTCAGGCGGACCGTGGCACCCTCGGCGTCGGTCACGCCGTCGAATTGCAGCACGACAGGCGTGGCCTGGCCCACTCGCGGCGTGGCGTCGAGCCGGTATTCGAGCTTGACGCCGGCGCCGCCGGGCTTTTGCGGCGCCGTGGTCATGGGGGCGGCCTGGCGCTGCTGCTGCGACGCTGCATGCCTGGCGCTGCGCGACCCGGGGTCGCCGTCTGCCGCGGCCGGTACCGACAGCATTGCCAGTGCGGGGCACACGAGGCACGCGAGGGCCATCATCGAATTCGATCGGATGTTCATGGCGGCCTTTCTTGCTACTACTGAATGGAGACGTTGAAGCATGCGTCGAGACTGCTGCGGTCCGTCACTGCCAGAACGTACTCGCCAGCCGACAGGCTGACCGTATTGCCGGTTCGGGCAACCAGGCCGCCCCTGAAGATGTCGAAATCGGGGTTGGATCCCGCCGGACCGCCATTCACGACAATCTGGTAGCTGCGGTTGGCAGGCGCGGTGAAGCGGACATAGGAGAAGTTGCCGAGCTTGTTGCCCGTGCCGGCGTCGTTGGAGACGCAGGCCTGGGTCACGGCGCCGCCCACGGTCGCCACCCTGTACATCGGGATCGCAACCGGAATTGCGCCGTCGTTGGTTTCGGCGCCGCCGAACGGATCGTTGTCCGTCGCGTTGATGCCCTGCCCGCCCAGCAGGGTGGCCAGGGCCGAAGCGCTGCCCGGCGCGGTCGCGTTGAAGGCCGCCGAGAAAGGATGGATCGAGGTGACGGCCGCGCCGCTCCTGAACTGGAAGCCGGTCAGCGTGTCGTGGATCGGCTTGAAGCCCACCTGCTGGTTGAGATTCCAGAAGATCGACTGGATCGAGGTCTCGCGGTACCAGCCCGGCTGGGTTGCCGCACCGGCGGAAAGGTCGATGTTGATGCTCTCCCGGACGGACGCCTGTTGCGCCCCGCCCGAATCGACATAGTTCCGGCGCCCGAGCGCAATGCCCGACCAGGCATTGCCCCAGCCTTCCGAGAACGCGAGCCGGCGATCGGTACGCTGGCTCTGGCTGTGGTCCCCGCCCATCGAGTCGTCGCGGCTGAAGGAGGACTGGTAGTAGTGCCCCCACTCGTGGGCAATCACCGAGGTGTCGTATTCATCGGTATCGACGTCTTCCTTGCCCAGCACATAGATTTCGCGGCCGTTGCTGCCCCTGTCGACGAAGAAGGTGGTGCCGATCTGCCCCGCCGCGACGCTGCCGGGGGACGGCGCATTGTTGATGCTCCAGAACACGCGCAAGGCCGGAAATGCCGTTGCAGGCGCCGCCGAGACCACCTTCTGCATGGCGGTGTAGACCGTATCGAGGATGGCAAAGGGCGCCGCCACCCGGTCCCCCGTGTAGCTCGAACCACCCCAGCCCGAAGGTGCATGGAGGTCGCGCACCGAGGCGGCCACGCCCGACGAGAAGGCGGGGCTCTGCATGGTGTAGAGGCCACTGGAGCGCGTGTTGTCGCGCACCGTCACATCCCAGCTTGCGCCCGGGCCGCTTCGGACCAGCTGCGCCTTGACCCGCACCGCGATCGCCGTGTTCGCGGGCACGGACACCGCATAGGCGCCGTTGTCGTCGGTGGTGGCCGTGGCCAGTGGCGCGGACGTTGCCGCATTGAGCACTTCCACACTGGCCCCTCGCACGGGCCTGGGCGCCGAGCTGGCATAGACGAGGGTGCCGTTCGGATTCGGCACGGATTCATAGGTGGCCGTGCCGCTCAGGGTGACCGGACCCGCCACCGGCAGCGGGAAGCCGGCGAAGCCGCCGCCACCACCTCCCCCGCCTCCGCCACCGCAGCCGGCCAGCAGCGCCACGGCAACACATGCCACGATCCATGCAGAAGAGTTCTTGTAGCTCATAGCTTGTACTGCCCTCGTTTCAGCCCCGGCCCCGCTGGCCCCGAAGAACACCGGTGCGCGAGGATGCCACAGTTGGAAGACAAATGAAAAAGCCCGCTTGCATTTCTGCAAGCGGGCTTCTCAGGAAACGCAGCGCGAGGCTGGTTTACTGCAGCTTGATCTCGACATCCACGCCGGCCGGCAGGTCGAGCTTCATCAGCGCGTCCACGGTCTTGTCGGTCGGGTCGACGATGTCCATCAGGCGCTGGTGCGTGCGGATCTCGAGCTGGTCGCGCGAAGTCTTGTTGACGTGCGGCGAACGCAGGATGTCGAAACGCTTCATGCGGGTCGGCAGGGGCACGGGGCCCTTGACGATCGCGCCGGTGCGCTTGGCGGTATCAACGATTTCGGCTGCCGACTGGTCGATCAGCTTGTAGTCGAACGCCTTCAGGCGGATGCGGATTTTTTGCTTGGTAGCCATGGTGATTCCTTTGCGTGCGGCTTAGATGTCGAGGATCTTTGCCACGACGCCCGAACCCACGGTGCGGCCGCCTTCGCGGATGGCGAAGCGCAGGCCTTCTTCCATCGCGATCGGGTTGATCAGCTTCACGGTGATGCTGACGTTGTCGCCAGGCATGACCATTTCC
>NZ_JBFTRJ010000019.1:0-122188 GCF_056399465.1 Variovorax sp. 01N425
GTGGAGCGCGGCGAACAGGACAAGGCCAGCGAGATCGGCCGCTTCCCGCGCCTGTTCCAGAACGTCGAGACGGTGCCGCCGGGCCTGACCTGGCCCACCATGACCTTCACCGGCAAGATGACGCTGTGGCTCGGCAAGCTCGAGGTGCAGCTGATCCAGCTGGGCCGCGGCCACACCAAGGGCGACACCGTCGTCTGGCTGCCCGGGGAGCGCACGCTGCTGTCGGGCGACCTGGTCGAGTTCGGCGCCACGCCGTATGCGGGCGACGCCTACTTCCAGGACTGGCCGCAGACGCTGGACAACATCGCCGCGCTCAAGCCGGCCGCGCTGGTGCCCGGCCGCGGCGCCGCGCTCACCACGCCGGCCGAAGTGGCCGAGGGCCTGGCCGGCACGCGCAACTTCATCTCCGACGTGTATGCCAGCGTGCAGGAAGGCGTGAAGGCCGGCCGCGACCTGAACACGGTCTACAAGGACACCTACGCCAAGCTCAAGCCCAAGTACAGCCAGTGGGTGATCTTCGACCACTGCATGCCCTTCGACGTGAGCCGCGCGTACGACGAGGCCTCGGGCCATGCCGATCCGCGCGTGTGGACGGCCGAGCGGGACATCGAGATGTGGAAGGCGCTCGAGGGCTGACCGGTTTTGCTCCCTCCCCTCCCGGGGGAGGGCTGGGGTGGGGGCACGCGGCGCCCGCAACGAGCGCAGTCAGCCCCCATCCCAGCCTTCCCCCGGAGGGGGAAGGAGCAATACAAAAGACACGGAGACAAACGTGATCGACTATCAAAGCCTGCGCTTCGACTACAGGCGCCATGCCGACCAGGATGCGTCCAAGCCCGCCCGCCACCCGGTGGTGATCGTCGGCGCCGGCCCGGTCGGCCTCACGCTCGCCATCGACCTGGCGCTGCGCCAGGTGCCGGTGGTGCTGCTCGACAACGACAACACCCTGTCCAGCGGCTCCCGCGCGATCTGCTTCGCCAAGCGCACGCTCGAGGTGTTCGACCGCCTTGGCTGCGGCGACCGCATGGTCGACAAGGGCGTGTCGTGGCACGTGGGCAAGGTGTTCTTCCACGGCGAGCAGGTCTACCGCTTCGACCTGCTGCCCGAACCCGGCCACGAGCGCCCGGCCTTCATCAACCTGCAGCAGTACTACGTCGAGGGCTACCTCGTCGAGCGCGCCGCCACCCTGCCGCTGATCGACCTGCGCTGGAACAACAAGGTCACGGGCATCGAGCCGCGCGATGACGGCGCGCTGCTGACCATCGAAACGCCCGAAGGCAGCTACCAGCTGGCCGCCGATTACGTCGGCGCCTGCGACGGTTCGCGCTCCAACCTGCGGCAGCTGATGGGCCTCGAAGCCAAGGGCCGCACTTTCCGCGACCGCTTCCTGATCGCCGACATCACGATGGACGCGGACTTGCCCACGGAGCGCCGCTTCTGGTTCGACCCGCCGTTCCACCCCGGCCAGAGCGTGCTGCTGCACAAGCAGGCCGACGGCATGTGGCGCGTCGACTTCCAGCTCGGCTGGGACGCCGACCCGGTGGAAGAGCGCAAGCCCGAGAACATCACGCCGCGGGTGCGCGCGCTGCTCGACAGCATCGGCTTCGAGGGCGTGCAGTTCCAGATCGGCTGGGCCAGCGTCTACACCTTTGCCTGCCAGCGCATGGAGCGCTTCCGCCATGGCCGCGTGCTGTTCGCGGGCGACTCGGCGCATGGCGTGTCGCCCTTTGGCGCGCGCGGCGCCAACTCGGGCGTGCAGGACGCCGACAACCTCGCCTGGAAGCTCGCGGCCGTGCTCCAGGGCGAGGCACCCGACGCGCTGCTCGACAGCTATGCGAGCGAGCGCGAATACGCGGCCGACGAGAACATCCGCCACTCCACGCGCGCCACCGACTTCATCACGCCCAAGAGCGAGGTGAGCCGGCTGTTCCGCGACGCGGTGCTGGAGCTCACCAAGCGCCACGCCTTCGCGCGCACGCTGGTCAACAGCGGGCGGCTCTCGTTGCCCGCGGTGCTGCGCGATTCGCCGCTCAACACGCCCGATGCCGATGTGTTTGCCGGTGCGATGGTGCCCGGCGCCGCGGCCGCCGATGCGCCCATCGTGCGCGCCGACGGCAGCAGCGGCTGGCTGCTGCGCGAATGCCATGTGGCGCAGTTCACGGCGCTGCTGTTCGGCACCGACGAAGCGGCCGAGCGCAGCCTGCAGGCGCTGAAGGCCTGCGACCTTCCGCTGCACGTGGTGCGCGTGGAAGGCGCGACGCCCGCAGGCGGGCTCGCCGTGCAGCGCTACGACGCGCAGCCCGGCACCGTCTACCTGCTGCGGCCCGACCAGCATGTGTGCGCGCGCTGGCGGCAACCCACGGCAGAAAACATCCGCGCAGCCATCGGCCGCGCACTGGCCAAGGCATGAGGACCACCATGCAACAACAACTGATCACCGCACCGAACCTCGAAGCGCCCGACGATTTCTACGAGGCGCTGATCGAGGCGCACCAGGGGCTTTCCACCGAGGAGAGCCACGCCTTCAATGCGCGGCTCGTGCTCGTGCTGGCCAACCACATCGGATCGCTGGCCGTGCTGCGCGAGGCCTTCGAGGCCGCGCGCGGCAGCTGAACACGGGCCGGCTCTCGCCCTGATTTTCGAAAGAGAACACCATGACCAACCCAACCGCCCATACCGAGCGGCGCTACCAGAGCGGCTTCGGCAACGAGTACGCCTCGGAAGCCGTTGCCGGCGCCCTGCCGCAGGGCCGCAACAACCCGCAGCGCGCGCCCTTCGACCTCTACACCGAGCTGCTCTCGGGCACCGCCTTCACCGCGCCGCGCCATGAGAACCGCCGCAGCTGGCTGTATCGCCGCCAGCCTTCGGTGGTGTCGGGCCGCTACCAGCCGTATGCGCAGGCGCACTGGACCACCGGCGCCGACCGCGAGATCGCGCTGCCGCCCGAGCCGCTGCGCTGGCATCCGCTGCCGCTCGAGGGCGGCGCGGCCGCAGCGGACTTCATCGACGGCATGCACACCATCGCGGCCAATGGCGATGCCGAATCGCAGGTGGGCATCGGCTCGCTGATGTACCTGGCGGGCCGCTCGATGGACAAGCGCGCCTTCGTCAACGCCGACGGCGAGATGCTGGTGGTGCCGCAGCAGGGCCGCCTCGTGATCACCACCGAGCTCGGCGTGCTCGACGTGAAGCCCGGCGAGATCGCGCTGCTGCCGCGCGGCATGGTCTTCAAGGTGGCCTTGCCCGACGGGCTCTCGCGCGGCTACGTCTGCGAGAACTACGGCGCGCACTTCCGCCTGCCCGAGCTCGGCCCGATCGGCTCCAACGGCCTGGCCAACGCGCGCGACTTCCAGGCGCCCGTGGCGGCCTTCGAGGACGGCGGCGGCGCCTACGAGCTGGTGAAGAAATTCGGCGGCCGCTTCTGGAAGGCGCCGGCCAGGCAGTCGCCCTTCAACGTGGTCGCCTGGCACGGCAACCTGGCGCCGGTGAAGTACGACACGGCCAATTTCATGGTGATCGGCTCCATCAGCTTCGACCATCCCGACCCGTCGATCTTCACCGTGCTGACTTCGCCGAGCGACACGCCCGGCACCGCGAACTGCGACTTCGTGATCTTTCCGCCGCGCTGGATGGTGATGGAAAACACCTTCCGCCCGCCGTGGTTCCACCGCAACCTCATGAGCGAGTTCATGGGCCTTGTGCTCGGCGAATACGACGCCAAGCCGGGCGGCTTCAAGCCCGGCGGCGCAAGCCTGCACAACTGCATGGTGCCGCACGGCCCCGACGAGGAAGCCTTCGACAAGGCCACGCATGCCGACCTGAAGCCGCACAAGCTGGACAACACGCTGGCCTTCATGTTCGAGAGCCGCTACCGGTTCATTCCGACGGACTTCGCGCTCAAGAGCCCCGCGCTCGACACCGATTACGCCGACTGCTGGGCGGGCCTGAAGGACCAGTTCAAGCCATGAAGAACGCATTCGGTACCACGCGCCGCGCGGCCGCCATCGCGCTGCTCGCCGCGCCCCTGCTCGCGGCGCATGCGGCGGAGTTTCCGTCGAAACCCATCCGCTTCATCGTGCCCTACACGCCCGGCGGCACCACCGACCTGGTGGCGCGCACCGTGGGCCAGCAGGTCTCGCAGAAGCTGGGCCAGCCGGTGCTGATCGACAACCGCGCCGGCGCGGGCGGCAACATCGGCATGGACGCCGTGGCCAAGGCCGCGCCCGATGGCTACACCATCGGCTTCGGCGCCATTTCGACCAATGCGCTCAACCCGCACATCTACAAGTCGATGGCCTTCGATCCGCGCCGCGACTTCACGGCCATCAGCCTGCTCGGCACCTCGACCATCGTGCTCGAAGTGCCCGCCAGCTCGCCGATCAGGTCGGTGTCCGACCTGGTCGCGGCCGCAAAAAAGAACCCCGGCCTGCCCTACGCCACGGCCGGCGCCGGCACCTCGATGAACCTGGCGGGCGTGATGTTCGCGCAGATGACCGGCACCGAGCTCGTGCACGTGGCCTACAAGGGCAGCGGCCCGGCCATCACCGACATGCTGGGCAACAACATCGGCCTGATGTTCGACAACCTGCCGGCGTCGCTGCCGCACATCCAGGCCGGCAAGCTGCGCGCACTGGCGGTGGCGGGGCCGGCGCGTTCGCCCTCGCTGCCCGATGTGCCGACGATGGCCGAGGCCGGGCTCAAGGGCTATGCGCTGGACCCGTGGTTCGGCGTGTACGGCCCGGCGAACCTGCCGGCGCCCATCGTGAAGGCGCTGAACGAAGCCTTCGTCGAGGCGCTCGCGATGCCCGAGGTGAAAGCCAAGCTGCAGCAGGCCGGCTTCTCGCCGCGCGGCTCGACCGCGCAGGAGCTGGCCACGCTCACGCAAACCGAATACCAGCGCCTGGGCGACGTCGCCAGGAAAGCCGGCATGACCGCCGACTGAACCGAATTTCAAGGAAAGACATGCCATGAGCACCACCGCACTGAACGCCACCCACGACCCGAAGCTGCGCAGCTGGGTCGCCTCCGCCAACCAAGCCGGCTGCGGCTTCCCGATCCAGAACCTGCCCTTCGGGCGCTTCCGCACGGCCGGCAGCAGCGAGGCTTTCCGCATCGGCGTGGCCATCGGCGACCAGGTGCTGGACCTGAAGGCGGCCGGCCTCGTCGACAGCGACGACATGAATGCGCTGATGAACGCGAGGGTGAAGGAGCGGCAGGCCCTGCGCGCGGCCATCTCCGCGGGCCTGGCCGAAGGCAGCAGCCAGCAGGCGGCCTGGGCCAAGGCACTGCTGCCGCAAGCCAAGGCCGAAATGGCCGTGCCCTGCCGCATCGGCGACTACACCGACTTCTACACCGGCATCCACCACGCGACCACCATCGGCAAGCTGTTCCGCCCCGACCAGCCGCTGATGCCCAACTACAAGTGGGTGCCGATCGGCTACCACGGCCGCGCCTCGTCGATCGGCGTGAGCGGGCAGGTCTTCAAGCGGCCGCAGGGCCAGACCAAGGCGCCCGACGCGGCCGAACCCGGCTTCGGCCCCTCGAAGCGGCTCGACTACGAACTGGAGCTGGGCTTCTTCGTCGGCCGCGGCAATGCGCTCGGCGAGCCGATTGCCATCGCCGAGGCCGAGGACCACCTGTTCGGCGTGGCGCTGCTCAACGACTGGTCGGCGCGCGACATCCAGGCCTGGGAGTACCAGCCGCTCGGCCCCTTCCTTTCGAAGAATTTCGCGAGCACGCTGTCGCCGTGGATCGTGACGATGGAGGCGCTGGCGCCGTTCCGCGCCCGCTTCGAGCGGCCCGCGGGAGATCCGCAGCCGCTCGCATACCTCGATGCGCCCTCGAACCGCGAAGCCGGCGCGCTCGACATCACGCTCGAAGTGCTGCTGCAGACCGCGAAAATGCGCGCCGAAGGCCTGGCGCCCGCGCGCCTCACGCGCGGCAACACCACCGAGGCCGCCTACTGGACCGCCGCGCAGCTGGTCGCGCACCACACGGTGAACGGCTGCAACCTGCAGCCGGGCGACCTGCTGGGCTCGGGCACGCTGTCGGGCCCGCAGCCCGACGAGGCCGGCTCGCTGATCGAGCTCACGCAGGGCGGCAAGCAGCCGATCACGCTGCCCAACGGCGAGAAGCGCACCTTCCTCGAGGACGGAGACACGCTGGTGATCCGCGGCTACTGCGAGCGCGCAGGCGCGGTGCGCATCGGACTGGGCGAGGTCAGCGGTACGGTGGTGGCCTGAGGTCTGCGTGTTGTCCCCTCTCCCTCCGGGAGAGGGCTAGGGTGAGGGCTACCGGCCTCACAACATTGCACGGGCTCCAAGGCTGCCGGCCCTCACCCCAACCCTCTCCCGGAGGGAGAGGGAGCAAGATTCAGGGTGCGGTCGCAGCGGCCGACGCTGCCGGCCACGCCACTTCGCTCGCCACGCGCGGCTTGCCGATCGGGGCGGTGGCCTTGCCGACCTTGATGGCGGCCATGTCGGCCTCGCTCGGATACTGGTCCATCAGCCAGTAGTCGAACACGCGGCGCGCAATGGGCGCCGCCGCGCCTGCGCCCCAGCCGGCGTTCTCGACGATCACCGCGAGCGCGATCTTCGGATCGTTGACCGGCGCAAAGGCCATGAACAGGGCGTGGTCGCGCTGGTGCTCCTCGAGCGCGCGCGCGTTGTACTTGGTGTTCTGCGCCTGCGTCACGGCCTGCGCGGTGCCGGTCTTGCCGGCCGCCTGGTAGCCTGCGCCGGCGAACACGCCGCGCGCGGTGCCGCTGGTGACCACGCTGGTCAGGCCCTCGCGGACCACCGCGACGTTGGCCGCGGTGTAGCCCAGGTTCTCGGCCGGCGGCTGCGGCAGCGGCACCACCTGCCCGCTCACGGTGTTGCGCGTGGCCAGCACGAGGTGCGGCTTGTGCTTGCGGCCGCCGTCGGCCACGATGGAGGTGGCCTGCGCGAGCTGCAGCATCGTGAAGGCGTTGTAGCCCTGCCCGATGCCCAGCGAGATGGTCTCGCCCGCATACCACTTCTTCTGCTCGGGCCGCTTGTAGGCGTTGCGCTTCCACTCTGTGCTCGGCAGCACGCCGCGCACCTCGCCGCCCAGGTCGATGCCGGTGATCTGGCCGAAGCCCAGCGGCTTCATGAAGTCGTGGATCAGGTCCACGCCCATTTCATTGGCCAGCGAGTAGTAGTAGATGTTGCTCGACAGCTGGATCGAGCGGCGCATGTCGACGCCGCCGATGTTGCCCTCGGGGCTGCCGAAGCGGTGGCCGCCGAAGTTGAAATAGCCGGGGTCGTTCACCACCACGTTGGGGCCGCGCTTGCCGGTCTGCAGCGCCGCCAGCGCCATGAAGGGCTTGTAGGTGGAGCCGGGCGGGTAGGTGCCGCGCAGCGCGCGGTTCAAAAGCGGCTTGTCGAGCGATTCGGTCAGCGCCTGCCAGCTCTCGGTGTCGATGCCTTCGACGAACAGGTTGGGGTCGAAGGTGGGCTTGCTCACGAAGGCCAGCACCTCGCCGGACTTGGGGTCGATGGCCACCAGCGCGCCGCGGCGGTCGCCGAACATGTCTTCCACCAGCTTCTGCAGCTTGATGTCCAGCGACAGCATCACGGTGTTGCCGGGCGTGGCGGGGTGGCTGGCGAGCCGGCGCACCGCGCGGCCGCCGGCCGAGGTTTCCATCTGCTCGACGCCGGTCTGGCCGTGCAGCGTCTTCTCGTAGCTCTGCTCGATGCCGAGCTTGCCGATGTAGTCGGTGCCCTTGTAGTTGGCCTGGTCTTCCTCGTCCCAGTCTTCCATCGCGGTCTTCTCGCGCTGGTTGATGCGGCCGATGTAGCCAAGCACGTGCGAGGCCAGCTCGGCATGCGGGTAGTTGCGGAACAGCCGGGCCTTGATCTCCACGCCCGGGAAGCGGTAGCGCTGCGCGGCGAAGCGCGCGACTTCCTCGTCGCTCAGGCGGGTGCGGATCGGAATGGAATCGAAGCTGCGCGAGTCCTCGCGCAGGCGCTTGAAGCGGCGGCGGTCGCGCGGCGAGATCTCGAGCACCTGGGTCAGGCTTTCGATGGTCTCCTCGACGTCGCCCACCTTCGAAGGCGTGATCTCCAGCGTGTAGGCCGAATAGTTGGAGGCCAGCACGATGCCGTTGCGGTCGAGGATCAGGCCGCGGTTGGGCACCACGGGCACGATGGCCGTGCGGTTGCTCTCGGCCTGCTCCGCCAGGTCTTCGTGGCGCACCACCTGCAGGTACACCAGGCGCGCGCACAGCAGGCTGAAGGCAAACAGCACCGCCAGGCCGATCACGACCACGCGGCGCTTGAAGCGCGCGAGGTCGGCAGCGACGTTGCGGATTTCGGTCATGGCGGGGAAAGTGCGAGCTTAGGCGCGGGCCGTGGCCATGGCAAATGCGGGCGAATTCACAGCGGCCGGTTCTCGTCGGGGTCGGGCGTGCGAAGCTGCGGCGCGAGCAGCAAGGCGGTGGCCAGCGGCCACAGCGCGGCCTCGATGGCCGGCGAGACCAGCACGCTCCAGCCCGGGAACACGCCGCCGCCGACCAGCCGCGTGATCACCTCGATGAGCTGCGACAGCGCAAAGAGCGGCAGCACCTGCAGCGCCTGCGAGGCCACCGGGTACCACAGCAGGCGCCGGTGGATGGTGATCGCGAAGAAGCCCAGCGTGGTGTAGGACAGCGCATGCTGGCCCAGCATGGACGACTGGTGCACGTCCATGCACAGCCCGAAGACGAAGGCCGCGCCGATGCCCACGCGCATCGGCTGGTGCACGCCCCAGAACACGATGGCCAGCGCGAGCAGGTCGGGCATCCATGCGGCGCGGCCGATCGGGATCATGTTGATGAGCAGCGCCACCACCAGGCTGGCCCACATGAACAGCGGGCTCACGGGCAGCAGGAGCTGCTGTTGTCCGGGACGCTTGATCATCGGGCGCGCTCCGCGGCTTTCTTGTCGGCCTTGTCGGTGGCCTTGTCCGCCTTGGCGGCCGGCTTGGCCTCGGGCTTCTTGCGCACCGCGGCGGCGGGCGCCGGGGCCGGCGGCGCCGAGGGAGCCCCGGTGGGCGCGAGCACCAGCACGTAGCGCGCAGCCGTCACGCGGGCCAGCGGCACGCAGTAGATGCGCGCAAAGGCCGAATCGGCGCGGCGCTCGATGCGTTCGATCTTCGCCACCGGCAGGCCGGGCGGATAGACGCCGTCGACGCCGCTGGTGGACAGCAGGTCGCCCTCCTGCAGGTCGGCATTGGCGGCCATGAAGCGCAGTTCCAGCCCGCCGCCATGCGCCGACGCGTCGCCGAAGGCCACGCTGCGCACGCCGGTGCGGGTGTTCTGCACGGGAATGGAAAGATCGCGGTCGATCACCAGCGTGACCTCGCTCGTGAAGGGCTGCACCTGCGTCACCTGTCCCAGCACGCCGTGCGCGTCGATCACGGGCGAGCCGGGCGCCACGCCCTGCGTGAGGCCCTGGTCGATGACGATCTTGCGCGTGTAGGGGTCGGCCGCGTCGTACAGCACCTCGGCCGCGCGGCCCGGCGCCTGGGTGGTCTGGCGCAGTTCGAGCAGCGCGCGCAGCCGCGCGTTGTCCTGCGCGAGCGTGTCGGCCTGGCTCGCGCGCTCGGCCTGCAGCATGAGCGCCTTGCGCGCCTCGTCCTCGTTGCGCTGGGCCGTCTGCAGGTCTTCGAAATAGCGGCCGCCGCCCATCACCATCTGCACCGGCTTGAGCGCCAGCCACTGCACCGGGTAGAGCACCGCGCCGACGGCCGCGCGCAGCGGCTGCACGAGGTGGAAGCGCGCATCGGCCACCATCAGGAACAGCGAGAGCGCGCCGAAGAAGATCAGCTTGCTGAGCGCCGACTGCCCCTGGTTGAACAGGGGTGGGGCTGTGCGATCGAGCGTGCCCAAGGGCATGGTTCGGACCTGGCTGTGTGCAACGTCAGATGGCAAAAAAGCCGGCCTGCGCAAGCAGAGGCCGGCCGATGATGGCTTACGCCTTTTACTCGCTCGTGAAGATGCTGCCCAGGCGGTCCATGCGTTCCAGCGCAATGCCGCAGCCGCGCACCACGCAGGTCAGCGGGTCTTCGGCCACCAGCACCGGCAGGCCGGTTTCCTCGGCCAGCAGGCGGTCCAGGTCGCGCAAGAGCGCGCCGCCGCCGGTCAGCATCATGCCGCGCTCGGCGATGTCGGCGCCCAGTTCAGGCGGCGTCTGCTCCAGCGCGTTCTTCACGGCCGAGACGATGTTGTTGAGCGGATCGGTCAGGGCTTCCAGCACTTCGTTGCTGCTGATGGTGAAGCTGCGCGGCACGCCTTCGGAGAGGTTGCGGCCCTTGACTTCCATCTCCTTGACCTCGGAGCCCGGGAAGGCCGAGCCGATGTTCTTCTTGATGACCTCGGCCGTCGGCTCGCCGATCAGCATGCCGTAGTTGCGGCGGATGTAGTTGATGATGGCTTCGTCGAAGCGGTCGCCGCCCACGCGCACCGAGCCCTTGTAGACCATGCCGCCCAGGCTGATGACGCCCACTTCGGTGGTGCCGCCGCCGATGTCCACCACCATCGAGCCCGAAGCCTCGCTGACTGGCAGGCCGGCGCCGATGGCCGCGGCCATGGGTTCCTCGATCAGGTAGACCGACGTGGCGCCTGCCGCCTCGGCCGCGTCCTTGATGGCGCGGCGCTCGACCTGGGTCGAGCCGCAGGGCACGCAGATGATGATGCGCGGGCTCGGCGTGAGCAGCGTGCGCGGGTGCACCATCTTGATGAACTGCTTGATCATCTGCTCGGTGATCACGAAGTCGGCAATCACGCCGTCCTTCATCGGGCGGATCGCCTCGATGTTGCCGGGCACCTTGCCCAGCATGGCCTTGGCCTCGCGGCCGACGGCCTGGATCACCTTCTTGCCGTGGGGACCGCCTTCGTGGCGGATGGCGACGACCGAGGGCTCGTCCAGCACGATGCCCTTGTTGCGGGCGAAGATCAGGGTGTTGGCGGTGCCGAGGTCAATCGCCAGGTCGGTGGAAAAGTACCGACGGAAAGCTCCAAACATGTGCGGAATCCTCTGGAGCACGCCTGCGCGTCGGCAGGTCGTCGCTCTGTTTTTTGGGTCGTATGACGGGGTGAATTGATCGTTTTTGGCGCAAAAGCCGGCGCGTTCGCGGGGGTTGCGGCAAAGGCGGGATAATACCCGAATCCCCTCTGAATCCCGTGTTAGCACCCTCTCCGGCGTGCGATTACTTCCGGTTTTTTCGACCGGTCCGACCCATGTCACTTTCCGCCTCAGATATTGCACGCATCGCCTCCCTGGCGCGGCTGCAGCTTGCTTCCGACGAAAGCGAGCGCATGCTCAGCCAGATCAACGGCTTCTTTGACCTGGTCGAACGCATGCGTTCGGTCGACACCGCCGGAGTCGAGCCGCTGGCCCATCCGGTGGCCGCCGTCGAGGACATCACGCTGCGCCTGCGCGACGACGTGGCAAGCGAACCCGACAACCGCGAAGCCAACCAGAAGAGCGCCCCGGCCGTCGAAGCCGGCCTGTTCCTCGTGCCGAAGGTGATCGAATGAGCGGCGAATTGCACCAGATGGGCGTGGCCGACCTGGCCAAGGCATTGGCCGAGCGCAAGGTTTCGGCCGTCGA
This sequence comes from Variovorax sp. 01N425, assembly GCF_056399465.1. NCBI lineage: Bacteria > Pseudomonadati > Pseudomonadota > Betaproteobacteria > Burkholderiales > Comamonadaceae > Variovorax > Variovorax sp. 01N425. The sequence goes on from NZ_JBFTRJ010000019.1 coordinate 11,610, forward strand.
GGCCTCGCAGGTCTTCCTGGGCCGCATGAGGGCCCATGAATCGCTCGGCACCTTCCTCGACGTGAACGAGGAAGTGACGCTGGCCCAGGCCCGCGCGGCCGACGCGCTCATTGCCAAGGGCAACGCGCCGGCGCTGGCCGGCGTGCCAATTGCGCACAAGGACATCTTCGTCACCACCGATTTCGCCACCACCGCCGGCTCCAAGATGCTCGCGGGCTACCGCTCGCCGTTCGACGCCACCGTGGTCAGGCGCCTGGCCGAGGCCGGCGCGGTCACGCTGGGCAAGCTGAGCTGCGACGAATTCGCGATGGGTTCGGCCAACGAGAACGTCGCCGTGCCCGCCGTGGGCCACGACAAGGCCGTGCCGGTGCAGAACCCGTGGAACCGCGAGCGCATTCCGGGCGGCTCCTCGGGCGCGAGCGCCGCGGCCGTGGCGGCGCGCCTGGCGCCCGCGGCCACCGGCACCGACACCGGCGGCTCGATCCGCCAGCCGGCCTCGTTCTGCGGCATCACCGGCATCAAGCCGACCTACGGCCGCGCCTCGCGCTACGGCATGGTGGCCTTCGCATCGAGCCTGGACCAGGCCGGCCCGATGGCCCGCTCGGCCGAAGACTGCGCGCTGCTGCTGTCGGCCTTCTGCGGCCCCGACCTGGACCGCGACTCGACCTCGCTCGACAAGCCCGCCGAAGACTTCGGCCGCTCGCTCGGCGATTCGCTCGAGGGCCTGCGCATCGGCGTGCCGAAGGAGTTCTTCGGCGAAGGCGTGGCACCCGGCGTGCGCGCGGCCATCGATGCGGCCCTTGTGCAGTACGAAAAGCTCGGCGCCAAGCGCGTCGAGGTGTCGCTGCCGCTCACCGAGCTGTCGATTCCCGTCTACTACATCCTGGCCGCGGCCGAAGCCTCGAGCAACCTGAGCCGCTTCGACGGCGTCAAGTTCGGCCACCGCGCCAAGCAGTACAAGGACCTGGCCGAGATGTACGAGCGCACGCGCGCCGAAGGCTTCGGCGACGAGGTCAAGCGCCGCATCATGATCGGCACCTACGTGCTTTCGCACGGCTACTACGACGCCTACTACCTGCAGGCGCAGAAGGTGCGCCGCATGATCGCCGACGACTTCCAGCAGGCCTTCGGGCAGTGCGACCTGATCGCCGGCCCGGCCGCGCCGACCACCGCCTGGAAGATCGGCGAGCACGGCGGCGATCCGGTGGCCGACTACCTGGCCGACATCTTCACGCTGCCGGCCTCGCTGGCCGGCCTGCCGGGCATGAGCGTGCCCGCGGGCTTCGACGCCGGCATGCCCGTCGGCCTGCAGCTGATCGGCAACTACTTCGGCGAAGCGAAGCTGCTGAACGCAGCCCACCGCTTCCAGCAAGCCACCGACTGGCACATGCGCACGCCGGAGGGCTTTTGAAATGAGCGAACCCGTGAACACTTTCGAAGCACAGCAAGAAGGCCGCCCGACCGGCCCGCTGGTGCGCGGCTATGAAGTCATCATCGGCTTCGAGACGCACGCGCAACTCTCGACCGCGAGCAAGATCTTCAGCCGCGCCTCCACCGCCTTCGGCGCCGAGCCCAACACGCAGGCCTGCGCGGTCGACCTCGCGCTGCCCGGCACGCTGCCCGTGATGAACAAGGGCGCGGTCGAACGCGCCATCAAGCTGGGCCTGGCGCTCGGCTCGCACATCGCGCCGCGCAGCGTGTTCGCGCGCAAGAACTATTTCTACCCCGACCTGCCCAAGGGCTACCAGATCAGCCAGTACGAGATCCCGGTCGTGCAGGGCGGCGCGGTTTCGTTCTTCCTCGGCGAAGAAAAGAAGACCGTGCGCCTGGTGCGCGCCCACCTCGAGGAAGACGCGGGCAAGTCGCTGCACGAGAACTTCATCGGCCAGAGCGGCATCGACCTGAACCGCGCCGGCACGCCGCTGCTGGAGATCGTGACCGAGCCCGACATGCGCTCCACCGCCGAGGCCGTGGCCTATGCGCGCGAGCTGCACAAGATCGTCACCTGGATCGGCATCTGCGACGGCAACATGCAGGAAGGAAGCTTCCGCTGCGACGCCAACGTGTCGGTGCGCAAGCCCGGCGAGAAGCTCGGCACGCGGCGCGAGATCAAGAACCTGAACAGCTTCAAGTTCATGCAGCAGGCGATCGACTACGAGATCAACTCGCAGATCAACGAGCTGGAAGACGGCCGCAAGATCGAGCAGGCCACCGTGCTGTTCGACCCCGACACCGGCGAGACGCGCACCATGCGCACCAAGGAAGACGCGGCCGACTACCGCTACTTTCCCGACCCGGACCTGCCGCCGCTGGCCATCGAGGCCGAGTGGATCGAGCGCGTGCGCGCCACCATGCCCGAGCTGCCGCGCGCCATGGCCGAGCGCTATGTGCGCGACCACGGCATGTCCGAATACGACGCGGCGCAGCTCACGCAGAGCCCGGCGCTCGCGCGCTATTTCGACGATGCGGTCAAGGCCGGCGCGACGCCCAAGCTCGCGAGCAACTGGATCACCGGCGAGATGGCGCGCCGCCTGAACGCGCAGGAGATCGGCATCGAGGCCGCGCCCGTCACGGCGCAGCAGCTGGCGCAGCTGGTCGGGCGCATTGCCGACGGCACGCTGCCCAACAACGCCGCGCGCCAGGTGTTCGACGCGCTCTGGACCGGCGAAGGCAGCGATGTCGACGCCATCATCGAGGCCAGGGACCTGAAGCCCATGAGCGACACCGGCGCGCTCGACAAGATCCTGGACGAGGTGATCGCCAAGAACGCGAAGAACGTCGAGGAATACCGCGGCGGCAAGGAAAAGGCGCTCAACGGCCTCGTGGGCCAGGTGATGAAGGCCAGCGGCGGCAAGGCGAACCCGGCGCAGGTGACCGAGCTGCTGAAAGCAAAATTGGGCTGAGCCTCAGCGCTTGATGCCGCCGTTCTGGGGGGACCAGAGCTGCTTCAAGCGCGTGCGCTCCTCGTCGAAGCGCGCATTGACGCGCTTCTTCTCGTCTTCCTGCTCGCCGATGAAGCGGTTCTGCACCGCCACGCTCTGCGCGTTGTCCTCGAGCTTGCGGCGCACGGCGCCGGGCGCCTTGCTCACGTCGTGCTTGTAGAACTCGAGCTCCTCGTCGATCTTGTGGCGGTCTTCGGCGAGTTCGGCCAGGCGCTTCTTCGCGGCCTGGATCACCGCGTCGATCTGCACCAGCGCCTCGGCGCGCTCGCGGTCATGCACTTCGGCGTTGGGATAGCGCACCAGCAGTGCGCGCTCGCGGCGGCGCTCGTCGGTCAGGCGCGCGGCCTGCAAGGCGGCCTCGCGGGCGCGGTCTTCGCGCTCGGCCAGTTCGCGGGCGGTGTACGTGGGTTCGATGCGGCGGCGCGTGGTGCCGCTCGGGCTCAGTTCGCGCTGTTCGCGGTCGACGCATTCGGCAATCGGGCGGTCGGCCGTGAGCGTGCGGCCGCGCGCATCGGTGCATGAATAAATGCCCGCGGCCGGCGCCGGTGCGGGCTGCGCCGGGACCGCACCAGCCCAGAGTGCCATCGGCAACAGCAGCACCCAGGGGGCTGCGAACGGTCGGGCCGCCAGGCCGGGCTTGTGAATGGGCACGGCGTCGGTCTCAGTTGGCGCCGTAGCGCGCGCGGTAGGCGAGCACCCGCTCGCGATGCACGCCCAGGTCGGCGGCGGCGCTGCCCGAGAGGTAGTTCAGCAGGTCGTCGAGCGTGGCAATCGCCACCACCTGCAGGCCCAGCTGGTTGCGCACGTACTGCACGGCGCTGTGGTCCACGTCGACGCCGTTCTCGGTGGCTTTTTCCTGCCGGTCGAGTGCAATGGCCACGGCGTGCGGCGTGGCGCCCGCGGCTTCGATGGCGGCAATGGATTCGCGCACCGCGGTGCCGGCCGACATCACGTCGTCGACGATCAGCACGCGGCCCTTGAGCGGCGCGCCCACCAGGTTGCCGCCCTCGCCATGCGCCTTGGCTTCCTTGCGGTTGTAGGCAAAGGGATGGTTGCGGCCGCGCCGGGCCAGTTCGGCCGCCACCGTGGCGCCCAGCGGAATGCCCTTGTAGGCGGGGCCGAAGATCATGTCGAACTCGACGCCGCTCTCGATCAGCCGGTCTGCATAGAATCCGGCGAGCCGCGCGATCTTGGCGCCGTCGTCGAAGAGCCCCGAATTGAAGAAATAAGGGCTCATTCGCCCGGCCTTGGTCTTGAACTCGCCAAAGCGCAGCACCCCTGCGTCGAGGGCGAACTGGACGAAATCCTGCGCCACCGCGCTGCCTTGCACACCATCTACAGCCATCGGAAATTCCTTGTGTTCAAACTGACCAGCCTCAATCTCAATGGCCTGCGTTCGGCCGCCACGAAAGGGGTGGCGGACTGGGTGGCCGAACTTGCGCCGGATTGTATTTGCATGCAGGAGATCCGGGTGCAGGCGAGCGACATCGAAGGCCGTTTCGAGGAAATGGCCGGCCTCAAGGGCCATTTCCATTTCGCCGAGAAAAAAGGCTACGCCGGCACCGCGATCTACACCCGCCACGCGCCGAGCGCCGTGGTGGTGGGCTGGGGCGACGCCGAATTCGACGCCGAGGGCCGGTATCTCGAACTGCGCTTCGACACGCCCCGGCGCAAGCTCTCGATCATCAGCTGCTACTTCCCGAGCGGCAGTTCGGGCGAGGAGCGGCAGGAAGCCAAGTTCCGCTTCCTGAAGGGCTTCTTTCCGCACCTCACCGCGCTCAAGAAGGAGCGCGAATTCATCCTTTGCGGCGACATCAACATCGCCCACAAGGAAATCGACCTCAAGAACTGGCGCGGCAACCAGAAGAACAGCGGCTTCCTGCCGGAAGAGCGCGCCTGGATGACCCGGCTGCTGGACGCCGGCACCGACGGCGCGGGGCTGGTCGACGTCTACCGCCTGCTCAAGCCCGACACCACGGGCGAGGCCTACACCTGGTGGAGCAACCGCGGCCAGGCCTATGCGAACAACGTGGGATGGCGGCTGGACTACCACCTGGCCACGCCAGCCCTGGGCGCCCTCGCGCGCAGCGAGCAGATCTACAAGACCATCAAGTTCAGCGACCACGCGCCGATCACGGTGGACTACGACTTCACGCTGTAGCCGAAAAGGCCGCTTCAGCGCGGCGCCGCCTTGCCCGCGTGCCGCGCGAGGTGCACCTGGTGCAGCGTGATCTTGCGCACCTCGGCCTGGCTGGTCTCGATGTGCGCGCGCAGCAGCATCGCGGCCTGCTCGCCTCGGTTGGCGCGCACGGCCTTCAAGATCTTGGCGTGCTCTTCATACGTGGCGTCGATGCGCGGCTGCTGGGTGAAGTCGAGCCGGCGGATGATGCGGATGCGGTCCGTCACGTCGCGGTGCACGCGCGCCATCTCGGCGTTGCCCGCCGCGGCCACCAGCGCGCAGTGGAAGGCCTCGTCCCACTGCGCCACCTGCGCGGTGTCGCTGCTGCGCTGGGCCGCGGGCACGAGCCAGATCTCGGCCAGCGCGTCGAGCAGGCTGCGGTCGACGCGGCGGTCGGCTTCGCAGAGGCGGTGCACCGCGGTGGTCTCGAGCACCATGCGCAGGTCGTAGAGCTGCTCGAACTGGTCGAAGTCGAAGGGCAGCACGCGCCAGCCGCTGCGGAACAGCACCTCGACGAAGCCTTCCTGCTGCAGGCGGAACAGCGCCTGCCGCACCGGCGTGCGCGAGACGCCGAGCCGGTCGCTGATCTCGTTCTCGGTGAAGCGGTCGCCGGGCACGAGGATGAAATCGGCCACGTCGCGCTTGAGCTGCGCGTAGACCTCGTCGGCCCGCGTGCGGAAAACGGTGGCGTCGGAAGCGGGGGCGGGCGAAGCGGAGCGGGGTCGGGCGGTAGGCACGTGGGGAATGGTAGTCGCAGTCATTGCCCTTGGCCGAGCACCGCCAGCAGCGCGCTGCTCGGCGCGGTCCAGCCCACGATCGCGCCCTGCGCACGGACCATGTCGAGCGTGGCCGCCTTGAAGGCCGGAAAGTAGCTCTCGGTGCAGTCTTCGAGCAGCAGGCTGTCGTAGCCGCGGTCGTTGGCCTCGCGCATGCTGGTCTGCACGCAGACCTCGGTGGTGACGCCGCCGAACAGCAGGTGCGTGATGCCGCGCACTTGCAGCAGCTCATGCAGGCCGGTGGCATGGAACGCGCCCTTGCCGGGCTTGTCGATGACGAGCTCGCCATCGACGGGCGCCAGCGCATCGATGATCTGGTTGCCCGGTTCGCCGGCGACGAGGATGCGGCCCATCGGCCCTTGGTCGCCGATGCGCAGGCTCGGGTTGCCGCGGTTGCGCTTGGCGGGCGGGCAGTCGGAAAGATCCGCCTTGTGCGCCTCGCGCGTGTGCACCACGAGGCCGCCGGCCTCCCGCCATGCCTGCAACGCCGATTTTGTGGCCGGAACGATCGCTTCGAGCAGCGACACATCGTTGCCCAGCGTTTCGCCGAAGCCGCCGGGCTCGATGAAGTCGCGCTGCATGTCGATGAGGACCAGCGCGGTGTTCTTCAGCTCGAAGTCGTAGGGAAAGGGGTTGGCAGTTTCTATGCGCATGCTGTGTCTCGGGTGTTTTGATGCTCTGGATTCGGCGATGGGCGGTGTGCCCCTGGCCGGCCGACGTCACCGGCCCTTCGGGCTGCCCTGCGCTGCTCACGACAGGCGGGGTCTCGCCCAAACTCGCTTCGCTCAAACAAGGGCGAGCCCTGATCCGCCTGTCGCTGCGCTGCTCGGCGGTGCCTCAACGGCCGGCCAGGGGCACACCGCCCATCGCCTCGGATGTACCGGGGGCAAACACTCCACCGCCGAGCCCGGTGTGTGGTGCGGGGTGGGCGGCCCCTCTGTGCCGCCGAGGAGCGCAGCGTTTCGCGGATCAGGGCTCGCAGCTGTTTGAGCGAAGCGAGTTCTGCGAGACCCCGCGAAACGCGAGCACCGCAGGGCAGCCGCGAAGCGGCCGGCACAGTGGGGCCGACCGCGCCGCACCGCACGCCGGGCGGCCTATCAACAGCAGCCAGAGAACTCATGCCGCAGCCTTCGAAGGCTCATGGTGCCCCCCACCCATGTGCGCCCCGATCACATGCCTCTCTGCCCCCGCAGCCGAAGTCTCGAACACGATCCGCCCTTCGCTCATCACGACGATGCGGTCGGCCAGCTCCAGCAGCTCGTCGAGGTCTTCGCTGATCAGCAGCACCGCGCCGCCCTTCTCGCGCACCTGCACGATGCGCTCGTGGATCTCGGCCACGGCGGCAAAGTCGAGGCCGAACACCGGGTTGGCCGCGATCAGCACATTGATGTCGCCGGCCAGTTCGCGCGCCAGCACCGCGCGCTGCACGTTGCCGCCCGACAGGCTGCGGATCGGCGCGCCCTCGCCCTGCGTCTTCACGCCGTATTCGGCAATCCACTCGCGCGCCCGGTGGCGCCAGAACGGAAAGTTCAGCACGCCGCCGCGCGACAAGGGCGGCCGGTCGAAATCGCGCAGCGCCATGTTCTCGGCCACGCTGAGGTCGCCCACGCAGGCATTGCGCAGCGGCTCCTCGGGCAGGCTGCGGACCTTGAGGCTGCGGTTCTCTGCGCGGCGCGCGCTGTAGGGCTGGCCCATCACGCTCACCTTGCCGGCCAGCCGCGCGCGCTGGCCGACCAGCGCCTCGACCAGTTCGCGCTGGCCGTTGCCCGAGACGCCCGCCACGCCGAGGATCTCGCCCGCGCGCACCGCAAGGCTGAGCCCGTGCAGCGCGAGCGTGCCGCGGTCGCCCTGCGCCTCGAGGCCCTCGACGCGCAAGGCGACGGGCGCCGCATCGGGCACCGGTTTTCTCGCGACGGGCGAAGAAGCCGGTACAGGCGCCGAAGCATCCTCGCCGCCCATCATCGCCTGCGCCAGCTGCGCCGGGTTCGTGTCCGCCACGCGGCAGTGGTGCACCGCCTTGCCGCGGCGCAGCACCGTCACGCTGTCGGCGTACGCCATCACCTCGCGGAACTTGTGCGTGATGATGAGCACCGTACACAGGCCGCTCTTCGCGAATTCGCGCACATGGCCCAGCACCTCGTCGGCCTCCTGCGGCGTGAGCACCGAGGTCGGTTCGTCGAGGATCAGCAGGCGCGGCTTCAGGTACAGCTGCTTGAGCAGTTCGAGCTTCTGCTTCTCGCCCGCCGCCAGCTCGGAGGGCCGCGCATCGAGGTCGAGGCTGAAGGGCGTGGCCGCAAGAAAATCCCCGAGCTCCGCGCGCTTGGCCTTCCAGTCGATCAGCGCCGGCGTCTTGCCGCCCGCGAGCAGCAGGTTCTCGGCCACCGTCATGCCCGGCGCCAGCGTGAAGTGCTGGTAGACCATGCCGATGCCGAGCGCGCGCGCCACGATCGGGTTGGCAATGTCCTGCTCGCGCCCGTCGATCAGGATGCTGCCCTCCTCCGCGCGCTGGAAGCCCGCCACGCATTTCACCAGCGTGCTCTTGCCCGCACCGTTCTCGCCGAGCAGCGCATGCACCGTGCCGGGCTCCACGTGCATCGTCACGCGGTCCATCGCGGTGAAGGCGCCGAAGCGCTTGGTCAGCTCGTAGGTGTCGAGCGCGAGCGCGCCGTGGCCCGCAGGCAGCGCGCCGATGGCGTGGGGCGTGGGGTCGGCCATGCCCTGATCAGTCCAGCGCGGCCAAGAGCGCCTGCGATGTGGCATGCGCGCCGAACACGCCGCCCTGCATCGTGATCATCTTCAGCGCCGCCAGGTGGTTGCCGTGGTCGGTGGCGGCGGTGCAGTCGGACAGCAGCAGGCATTCGAAGCCGCGGTCGTTGGCGTCGCGCATCGTGGTGTGCACGCACACGTCGGTGGTGATGCCCGCGAGGATCAGGTTCTCGATGCCGCGCGTGCGCAGGATCAATTCCAGGTCGGTGGCATAGAACGAGCCCTTGCCGGGCTTGTCGATCACCACCTCGCCGGGCAGCGGCGCGAGTTCGGGAATGATCTGCCAGCCCGGCTCGCCGCGCACCAGGATGCGCCCGCACGGCCCGTCGTCGCCAATGCCCACGCCGTTGGCGCCGATCTGGCGCGAACGCCAGCGCTTGTTGGCCGGCAGGTCGGCCAGGTCGGGCCGGTGGCCTTCGCGCGTGTGGATGATGTGGAAGCCCAGCGGCCGCAGCGCCGCGAGCGTGCGCGCGATTGGCTGGATCGGCGCCTGCACCAGCGAGAGGTCGTAGCCCATCACGTCGACATAGCCGCCCTTGCCGCAGAAGTCGGTCTGCATGTCGATCACGATGAGCGCGGTGTTGTCGGGCCGCAGCGCGCCGTTGTAGGGCCAGCCATAGGGCTCGGCGGCCACGCGGCGGGGAGATGGGGTGTTCGCCATGGGGTTCAGCTCCTTGTCGATGAAAGTTCGCCCGGCGCACCGGCGGCGGCAGTGCCGGGCCTGCAGGTGAACACCAGGATCACCAGCGTGAGCACATAGGGCACGGTGTTGAACAGGTGGTAGCCCCAGCCGATGCCGATGGATTGCAGCGCCGGCCCGATGGCACCGGCCCCGCCGAAGAGCAGCGCCGCGCCCACGCAGCGCAGCGGACTCCAGCGCGCGAAGATCACGAGCGCCACCGCGATCAGGCCCTGGCCGCTCGAGATGCCTTCGTTCCAGCTGCCCGGATAGAACAGCGTGAGCGACGCGCCGCCGAGCCCGGCGATGAAGCCGCCGGCCGTGGTCGCCGCAATGCGCAGGCCCGAGACCGAGTAGCCGAGCGCGCGCGTCGCCTGCGCCGAGTCGCCGGCCATGCGCACCAGGAGGCCGGCCCGCGTGCGCGCAAAGCCCCACCAGAGCAGCACCGCCAGCGCCACGCCAACGGGCACCAGCGCATTGAGCTGCAGCGCCGAGCGCACCACCGTGTTGTCGCTCCAGAAGCCCAGCGGTATGGCGGGAATCTGCGGCGCCTGCGGCTGGATCAGCGGCTTGCCCAGGTAGAACGCGAGCCCCGTGCCGAGCAGCATCAATGCAATGCCGGTCGCCACGTCGTTCACGCGGTCGAGCGAGCACAAGAGGCCATGCAGCAGCGCGAGCGCCGCCCCGGCCAGCGCGCCGATCAGCACCCCCAGCCAGGCGGAATCGGTGAGATAGGCGCCGCCGAAGGCCGCCATCGCCGAAAGCACCAGCACGCCTTCGAGCCCGAGGTTGATGCGGCCCGACTTCTCGGTGAGGCATTCGCCCAGGCTCACGAAAAGAAACGGCGCGCCCACGCGCAGCGCACCGCCGACGATGCCGGCCGCGAGCGCGATCCACTGGTCCGCGCTCATCGCACCACCCCCGCGCCGCGCGGCACGCGCGCACGCAGCGCGTTCCAGTCGACCATGCGCAAGCCCTCGCTCGCCAGGATCAGCACGAAGGCCATGCCCTGCAGCACCAGCACCGAGGCATCGGGCAGCCCGAGCCGCCGCTGCAGCAGGCTGCCGGCCGCGCCGAAGCCGCCGAACAGGATCGCCACCGGCACGATGGCCACCGGGTTGTGCCGCGCGATGAACGACACCAGGATGCCCGCATAGCCGTAGCCCGCGATCAGCGAGGCATTGGCATTGGTGTGCACCGCCGCCACCTCGACCGCGCCCGCGAGCCCCGCGCATGCGCCGCCGAGCCCGCAGGCCCCGAGGATGAGCCGCGTGGCCGGCAGGCCCACGAGCTGCGCGGTGCGCGGATTGCCGCCCACCACGCGCACCGAAAAGCCCGAGGCGGTGGCACGCAGCCACCACCCGAGCGCCAGGCAGGCGACCACGCCGATCACCAGCCCCCAGTGCACGTCCGAGCCGCCGATGCCGCCGATCAGCAGCCCGTCGGCCAGCGCATGGGTCGATGGCTTGTTGAGGCTCGCCGGATCGCGCAGCGGCCCTTCGACCAGGTGCTTGAAGATGCCGATGGCGATGTAGGCCAGCAGCAGGCTGCTGATGGTTTCGTTGATGCCGCGGTACTGGCGCAGCCAGCCTGCGAGCACGATCCACAGCGCACCGGCCAATGCACCCGCGATGCAGACGATCGCCGTGCCCAGGACATTGCCGGGCAGCGGCACCGCATGCGCGAGCGCCGCGCACGCCAGCCCGCCCAGCACCAGCGCACCTTCGCCGCCGATGACGATGAGGCCCGCGCGCGCCGGCAATGCCACGCACAGCGCGGTCAGCATCAGCGGCGCGGCGCGCTGCAATGTGTTCTGCCAGGAGAACCAGTCGCCGAACGCGCCCTTGAAGAGCGTCGCCCAGACCTCCAGCGGATCGACGCCCGCAAAGGCCGCGAGCACGCCGAACAGCAGCAGCGCCGCCGCAATGGCGAACACCGGCAGGGCGAATTCCTTGAGCGCTTGGCGCATGGCGTGCGGGCCGGTGCGGCTGCGATCAGGCCTGGCCGATCACGCCTTCGACCAGGTAGTTCATCTTCTCGAGCTCCAGGTCGGTCTGCTTGAGCACCTTGCCGGCCGGCACCACGACCACGCCCTTGTTGTCCTTGATGCCGTCCTTGAAGATGTCGAAGCTGCCCGCCACCATCTTGGCCTTGATCTCGTCGGCCTGCTTCTTTGCGGCGTCCGGCACCATCGGGCCGTACGCCGACATCTTCACGTAGCCTTCCTTCAGCCCGCCGCGCAGGAAGTTGGGATGCGGCTTGCCGGCCTGCGCGGCCTCGATGGCGGTCTTGTAGGCCGTGAGCCAGTTCCATTCGGCACCGGTGAGGTACGCATTGGGCGCGAGCTTGGCCTGGCTCGCGTGGTAGCCGCAGACCATCTTGCCGCGCTTGGCCGCCGTTTCCACCACCACCTTGGGGCCGTCCACGTGCATGGTGAAGACATCGCAGCCCTGGTCGGCCAGGCTGTTGGTGGCCTCGGCTTCCTTCACGGCCATCGACCAGTCGCCGGTGAAGATCACGCTGCAGGTGATGTTCGGCTTGACCGAGCGCGCACCCAGCGTGAAGGCGTTGATGTTGCGCAGCACCTGCGGAATCGGCTTGGCGGCAACGAAGGCGATCTTGTTGCTCTTGGTCATGTGCGCGGCGATCACGCCGTTCAGGAACTGGCACTCGTCGATGTAGCCGAAGAAGCTGCCCGCGTTCTTCGGGTGCTTGCCTTCGGTCCAGAGGCCGCCGCAATGCGAGAAGCGCACGTCGGGATTCTTGGGCGCCACGGCCAGAATGTGCGGATCGAAGTAGCCGAACGAAGTGGGGAACAGCAGCTTGGCGCCGTCCTGCGAGATCATGCCGGCCATGGTCTTCTGCACGGCCGCGGTCTCGGGCACGTTCTCTTCTTCCACCACCTTGATGCCGGGCAGCTTCTTGATTTCGGCGGCCGCCATGGCGTGCGCCTGGTTGTAGCCGTAGTCGTCGCGCGCGCCGACGTAGATCACGCCGACGGTCAGCGGCTTGGCCTGCGCGCCGGCGAGCGCACTCCAGCCTCCGAGGGTGCCGGCGGCGCCGAGCGCAGCCAGGGACTTGAGGGAATCGCGGCGATTGATTTGGCTTGTCATGGCGTTCTTTCCAGAGGTTGAAGGGAGTGCAAAAAATGTGCCCCGCGCTCAGCCCAGGAGGCTCACGTGGGCGGCGACCACGCGCCAGCCGTCGGCCGTGCGCAGCCAGGTCTGGCTCTGCCGGCCGACAGCGGTGGCGCCTTCGCGCCGGAACTCGCAGTTGGCCGTGGCGAAGTCGCGGCCGTAGGTGGTGATGACGGTGCGCAGCAGTTCGCGCGGCGGGCTCTGCACCGGCAGCGATGCGCGAAAGGCGCTGATGCCGGCATGGCCGTAGTGGTTCTCCGAGAAGCCGTAGCGCAGCGTGTGCGGGCTGTTCCAGAACAGCTCGTCGAGCACCGCGGGCTGGTTGGCCATGAGCGCTTGCTCGTAGCGCGCGAACACGTCCGTCACTTCGGCGAGCACCTCGGGGATGTTGATCTCGGGCGTCACCGGCGGACCTCGCGCTGGAAGATGTCGAGGCTGAGCTTCTTGGTTGCGACGAAGCTCTCGGTGCTCAGGGTCTCGACCGTGCGCGGCCGCGCATCGCCGTAGCGCAGAATCTCGGCCACCCGGGTGGGCCGCTTGGTCAGCAGCAGCACCTCGTCGGCCAGGTACACGGCCTCCTCGAGGTCGTGCGACACCAGGAGCATGGTGGTGCCGGTCTGCATGAACACCTCCTGCAGCTTCTCGCGGATGAAGAGCGTCATCTCGAAGTCGAGCGCCGAAAAAGGCTCGTCCAGAAACAGCACCTCGGGCTTGGGCGCGAGCGCGCGCATGATCGATGCGGTCTGCTGCTGCCCACCCGAGAGCTCGTACGGAAAGCGCTTCAGGTCGAACTTCACGTCGAAGGACGCCACCAGCTCCTCCATGCGGCGGTCGACCTCGGCCTTGCTGCGGCCTTCGAGCTTCAGCGGGTAGGCGATGTTGTCGATGGTGCGCATCCACGGGAACATCGCCTCGCGGTAGTTCTGGAACACGTAGCCGATCTTGGTGTCCTTGCGCTGCTTGCCGTCGAACAGGATCTCGCCCGCATCGATCGGAATCAGGCCCGCGATCATGTTGATGAGCGTGGACTTGCCGCAGCCGTTGGGCCCGAACACCGAGACGATCCGGTGCTTGGGAATGTCGAGGTCGAAGTTCTCGTACAGCGGCCAGCCGGCAAAGTACTTGGTCAGGCCGCGGATGGTGATGTGCGTGCCGGCCGGGCCGGGCTTGAAGACCGGCCTGGGCACGTCGGCGTACACCGGGCCGTTGACGACGATGTCGGGCGTGGCTTTCATCTTCCGCTCCAGTGCACGATGCGACGCTCGGCGATGAGGAAGAGGATGTTGAGCGCATAGCCCAGCGCACCCGCCGCCAGAATGGCCGCATACATGCTCTTCACGTTGAGCACCTGCTGCGCATCGATGATCCGGTGGCCGAGGCCCGTGTCGGAGCCGATGAACATCTCGGCCACGATGACGATCACCAGCGCCATCGACACCGCCGAGCGCAGGCCCACGAAGCTGGGCTGCAGGCTTTCCCACACCAGCACGTCCTTGAAGATCTGCCAGCGCGAAGCGCCCATGACGCGCGCCGCCATCACGCGCTGCTTGCGCGCGTTGATCACGCCGTAGGCGCTGTTGAACACCACGATCAGCAGCGCGCCGAAAGCCGCGATCGCCACCTTGTTGACGTCCGACACGCCGAAGATCAGGAGGAACAGCGGGATCAGCGCGGACGAAGGCGTGGAGCGGAAGAAGTCGATCAGGAACTCGACGCTGCGGTAGGCCTTTTCGTTGCTGCCGAGCAGCACGCCCAGCGGCACGCCGACCACCGCCGCAATCGCGAAGGCCTGCAGCGTGCGCCACACGGTCATCGCGAAGTCGGTGAGCAGCGGGCCGCCCGCGAGCCCCGTGATAAGCGCCGCAACGGTGTCGGCGGGCGTGGGCAGGAGGATCGGCTTGATGAAGCCCAGGCGCACCGCCAGGTCCCACACGATGAACAGCACCACGGGGCCGATGAATGGCAGCAGCCGGTCGCGCAGCGGCGGCTTCGGTGCCGAGGCGGCGGTGCCGTCGGCCGGCGGTGTCCACGGCGTGGCCGTGGTCGTGCTTGCGTCGGCCATGGTCAAGCCTTGTAGAGCAGGCCGTCCACCGGCACCTTCTTCTCGAAGATGCCTTTTTCGGTGAACAGGTCGTAGAACTTCTGGAAGTACGCGACGTCGCTCGGCTTGAACTCGTTGTAGAGCATGTACGAGGCGAGCGGCACTTCGGCCGTGAGGCTGCCTTCGATGGCGGTGTAGCCCTTCATGTGCTGGCGCGCCTCGTCGGGCTTGCTGCGCACCAGCTCCACGCCGCGCGCATAGGCGGCGATGTACTTCCTTGCCGCGTCGGGGTTCTTCTTGATGAATTCGCTGGTGAGGCTGGCCGCGCCGCCGTGCCAGGGCGCCATCGGATCGCCGAGGATGTATTTGGCGACCACGCCGGCCTCGATGACGCGCGTGGTGCCGTTCATGCGGCCCACGGTGCCGGTGGGCTCGAGCGTGTAGCAGGCGTCGACCTGGCCCGCCACGAGCGCCGCCACATGCTGGCCGATGGGCAGCTCGCTCACGCTGGCGCCCTTGGCGCCCGCGCGCTCGAGCATGGTCTTGCACAGCGTCACGTTCTGGATGCCGGGGCCGGATGCGATCCTCTTGCCGGCCAGCTCGGCCATGGCCTTGATCGGGCTGTCCTTGGCGACGATGAATTCGTCGAGCACGAACCTGGCGTTGCTCGGGTTGGTGCAGAAGATCTTGAACAGCCCCGGCTGCGCGATCTCGCCGATGGCGAGGTTGGCCGAGCCCGTGCCGTTGGAGCTGCCGTCGCAGCGGCCCGCGAGCATGCCTTCCATGACCTGCTGCGCGCCCGCGAACTTGAGCGGCTCCACGTCGAGCCCGGCTTCCTTGAAATAGCCGCGGTCGACCGCTGCAAAGAAGGGCAGGCCCGCGGCCACGGGCCAGAAGCCGATGCGGATCTTGGGCGCGGCCTGCGCACGCACGATGGCGGGCGCAGCCAGCACGGCCAGCCCCGCGGCGCCGGCCTGCAGCAGCTGGCGGCGCGACGCGGCGGCGGACGATTTCTCAGGAATGCACATGAAGACTCCTCGATCGGTCAGGTTGGAATGGCTTGGGAAGAGGCCGCGGCGCGGCTCGCGATGTAGGCACGCCAGCCGCCGTGGTGGCTCACGTCTTCGGCGCCTGCGAGCGCATGGCCTTCGCAGATGAAGCCGTGCACCCAGCTGCCGTCGGCGAGCTCGACGCTGCCCAGGCCCAGCGGGGGCGGGATCAGCGCGAGGAAGCTGCCGACCTCGGCCACGGGAACGGACCACACTTCGAGCGCGATGGCGGTTCCGCCCACGGCGCTGCGCTGCAGCCCCGGCTTGGGCGGCACGGTGCCCGGCAAGGCGTGCAGGCGGTAGCGCGGCGAGGTGGTGGTGGCGCGCAGCAGCGTGGCGCCGCGTTCGGTGAGCTGGCCATTGAGCGGCATGCCCGAGAGGTGCGCGCCGACGACGGCGATGGGCATGGCCTGCACCGGCGAAGCGGCGAGGCCCGGAATGGGGCGCGGCTCGGGCAGCGGCAGGCCCGTGGCGCCCTGCGGCAGGCCGGTGGCGTGGTGATAGCGCTGCCCCAGCTCGGCCAGCGCAAGATCGCTGCCGCACGGGCCGATCAGCGTGATGCCGAAGGGCAGGCCGTCGGCGCGCAGCGCGCTCGGCACCGAGATGGCGGCG
Source organism: Variovorax sp. 01N425 (assembly GCF_056399465.1). Classification (NCBI taxonomy): domain Bacteria; kingdom Pseudomonadati; phylum Pseudomonadota; class Betaproteobacteria; order Burkholderiales; family Comamonadaceae; genus Variovorax; species Variovorax sp. 01N425. Next base: position 27,791 of record NZ_JBFTRJ010000019.1, read on the forward strand.
TAGTCCAGCAGGTTGACGAAGTTGGTGTACGCGCCGAGATTGCGGTTGAGCACCACGGGATCGGCGCGCATCTGCTCGCGCGTGTAGTGCGTGGGCGCGGTCGGCACCAGCAGCAGGTCGATGCCGCGCCACATCGGCTCGACCTGCTGCGCGATGGCACGCAGCCGGGTCTGCGCCTCGAACACGTCGGCGGCGCTGTAGCCGCGGCCGCTTTCGAGGATGCCGCGCACCGGCTCGATCACCTGGGAGCCGCGCGCATCGAAGAACCCGCGCACCGCCGCATAGCGCTCGGCCACGAGCGCGCTTTCGTAGAGCAGCGCGGCGGCCTCGGCCAGCGGCGCATAGGGAATTTCCACGGCCGTGCCGCCGAGGGCGGCGAGCCGCAGCTGCGCATCGCGGAAGGCTTGCTCGGCCGCGGCATCGCCGAAGAAGCTCAGCGTGTCGGGCACGCCGAAACGGAAGGCCGGTGGAAACGGATGGCTGCGCAACGCAAGCGCCCGCGAGTAAGGGTCGCGCGCGTCAGGCCCGGCGGCCGCAAGAAGCACGTCGACGGCCAGGCCGACGCTGCGCGCAAAGATCGACACGCAGTCCGCGCTCTGGGCGGCGGGCACCACGCCGAAGGCGCTCAGCAGGCCGCGCGAGGGCTTGAGCCCGACGATGTTGTTGAGCCCGGCGGGCACGCGGCCCGAGCCGGCGGTGTCGGTGCCGAGCGCGAAATCGGCCTCGCCGGCGGCCACCACGTAGGCCGAGCCCGAACTGGAGCCGCCCGAGACATAGCGCGCGTCGAAGGCATTGGGCACTTCGCCATACGGCGAGCGCGTGCCGTTCAGGCCGCAGGCGAACTGGTCGAGGTTGGTCTTTCCGAGCAGCGATGCACCGGCATCGAGCAGCTTCCGCACCACGGCCGAGTGCTCGGCCGGCCGGCGGTCGAAGGCCGGGCAGGCGGCCGTGGTGGGCACGCCGGCCACGTCGATGTTGTCCTTGACGGCGAAGCGCAAGCCGGCGAGAGGGCCCGAGCCCGCGCCGGGCACGGGCCGGGGAAAGCGGGCAATCCACGCTGCGGCAGCCGATCCGTTTTCTTCATGCACCATCATCAGGCATCCAAACTTGTGTACAAGTCGAGATGCAAGCAATGTGCCAGGCAACCGAAGGCCGTCCTTCAAAAGATCCTGTTCAGGGTTTTGCTCCCTCTCCCTCCGGGAGAGGGTTGGGGTGAGGGCTCCGTGCCGCCGATGAAGCGCGGCTCACATATGAAGGCCGCCGCCCTCACCCCCGCCCTCTCCCGGAGGGAGAGGGAGTAAGACACAGCCCCCTTTCAGAGGGAGAGGGAGCAAGACCTCAGCTGCGCCTGGCTTCCTTGTAAAGCCCTTCAACCTTCGGCAGGTTCGCCTCGAGCTTCTGGATCCGGTCCGGCCCGCTCGGGTGGGTCGACAGAAAGCCGAGGCCGCCCTGGTTCTTCGATGCCGCGGCCATCTTCTTCCAGAGCGACACCGAAGCCTGCGGGTCATAGCCCGCACGTGCCGCGAGCTCGAGCCCGACGAGATCGGCCTCGGTCTCGTCGCTGCGGCTGAACTTGAGCGTCAGCAGCTGCGTGCCGGCGCGCGCCGCCAGGTCGCCCATCTGGCCCAGGCCCAGCAGCTGCGCGCCGATGGAAAGCGCCGCGCCGGTGCCCGCGCTCTTGGCCATGCGGGCACGCGCATGCTCGCGCAGCGCGTGGGCCATCTCATGGCCCATCACCATGGCGACCTCGTCGTCGCTGAGCTTGAGCTGTTCGAGGATGCCGGTGAAGAAGGCGATCTTGCCGCCGGGCATGCAGAAGGCGTTGATCTGCTTGCTGCCGATCAGGTTGACCTCCCACTTCCATTCACGCGCGCGCGCGTTCCACGGCGTCGCAAAAGGAATCAGCCGGTTCGCGATGGTGCGCAGCCGCTGCAGCTGCGCATTGCCGTCGCCCGCGAGCGCACGCTTGGCGCGCGCCTGCTCGAGCAGCTGGCCGTACTGCTGCACGCCCGCGGCCTCGATCCGGTCGGCCGGCACCAGGTTGCGCGCCACCGAGGCATTGCCCACGTTCACCTGCGCCAGGGCCGGCCCGGCCAGCGCGGCGCCGGCCGCCGCGAGCAGGAAGGCCCGCCGCGGCTGCCAGGCCGAGGCGCGCGACGCCGGGGAAGCCGCAGAAGAAAGAACGAGGAGCTCGCATCGTGTGCACATGCGCGGATCATAGGAACAATTGCCGACAAAAAGACGGCTCGGCAGGCGGCGCGCGCTCATGGACAATCCGGAGTTCATGTCTGCCCAGCCCGCCGAAACCTCCACCGCCCCTTCCCCGCCCTGGCGCGATGCGCTGAAGGTCTACCTCGAGCCCGCCACGCTGCGCATGCTGGCGCTGGGCTTTTCCGCCGGCCTGCCGCTGCTGCTGGTACTGGGCACGCTGAGCTTTCGGCTGCGCGAGGCGGGCATCGACCGCACCACCATCGGCTACCTGAGCTGGGTGGGCCTGGCCTACGGCTTCAAGTGGGTCTGGGCGCCGCTGGTCGACCGGCTGCCGCTGCCGCCGCTGACCACGCTGCTCGGGCGCCGGCGCGGCTGGCTGCTGCTGGCGCAGGGGATGGTGGTCGCGGGGCTGGTCGGCATGGCGCTCAACGATCCGCGCCAGGGCCTCGCGCCGCTGATCTGGTGCGCGCTGCTGGTGGCCTTCGGCTCGGCCACGCAGGACATCGCGCTGGACGCCTTCCGCATCGAGTCGGCCGAAACGCGCAAGCAGGCCGCGCTCGCCGCCGCCTATCAAACAGGCTACCGCCTGGCGATGATCTGGGCCGGCGCCGGCGTGCTGTGGGTGGCGGCCTGGGCCGAGGTGGCGCCGGCAGCAGCGGCCGCCACGGGCGCGGCGGCCTACCAGAACGGCGCGTGGAAGACGGCCTACCTGGTGATGGCGGCCTCGATGGCGGTGGGCGTGCTGACCGTGCTGCTCTCGCCCGAGCCGGTGCGCCGCGTGCTGCCCAAGCCGAAGAACGCGGCCGAATGGCTGCAAAGCGTGCTGATCGAGCCCTTTGCCGACTTCATCCGCCGCTACAAGTGGCAGGCCGCGCTGATCCTCTCGCTGATTGCCATCTACCGCATCAGCGACGTGGTGATGGGCATCATGGCCAACCCCTTCTACGTGGACATGGGCTTCACCAAGGACGAGGTGGCCACGGTCAGCAAGATCTACGGCGTGGTCATGACGCTGGCCGGCGCCTTCGTGGGCGGCGTGCTGTCGATGCGGCTGGGCGTGATGCGCGTGCTGATGCTGGGCGCGGTGCTCAGCGCGGCGAGCAACCTGCTCTTTGCCTGGCTGGCCTCGCGCGGGCACGACCTGACGGCGCTGATCGCGGTGGTATCGGCCGACAACCTGGCCGGCGGCATTGCCTCGGCGGCCTTCATCGCCTACCTGTCGAGCCTCACGAACATCAGCTATTCGGCCACCCAGTACGCGCTGTTCAGCTCGCTGATGCTGCTGCTGCCCAAGTTCATTGCCGGCTATTCGGGCGCTTTTGTCGACGCGCACGGCTACGCCCAGTTCTTCACCGGCACCGCGCTGCTGGGCCTGCCGGTGCTGCTGCTGGTGGCGCTGGCCGCCCGCATCACCACCACCAAGGCGCCGGCCGGGCGTCAATAGGGCGGGGTCCGCATGGGAAAACAGCTGACGCGCGGGGCCCCGCGCAACTGGTAGGCTGTCACTTTCCGCTTACCTGCCGCCTCGCTCCCAGAGCGATCATTCACCTTCCGTCCGCCAAACCCACAAGCAACGTGCCGCCCCGCATTTCTCCCCTTCAGATCAGCGCCTTCACGGCCACTTCGGCCGTCGGCGTCGGCAAGGAGCCGCTCGCCGAGGCGCTCGAGCATTCGCGCAGCGGCCTGCGCGCCAACGATTTCGGCGATGCGCCGCTGCCCACCTGGATCGGCCGGGTCGACGGGCTCGAGGACATCCGCCTGCCCGAGGCGCTGGCCTCGTGGGACTGCCGCAACAACCAGCTGGCGTGGCTCGGCCTGCATGCGGACGGCTTTCCCGAGGCCGTGGCGGCCGCGCGGGCCAGGTACGGCCCGTCCCGCATCGCGCTGATCCTCGGCACCTCGACCTCCAGCATCGGCGAGACCGAGCTGGCCTACACCCAGCTCGACGCCGACGGCCGCTTTCCCGTGGACCAGCGCCGTCCGGCCGTGCACACGCCGCACTCGCTGGCGATGTTCGTGCAGCAGGTGCTCGGGCTCAGCGGGCCGAGCGAGACGATTTCCACCGCCTGCTCGTCGAGCGCCAAGGTGTTTGCCTCGGCCGAGCGGCTGATCCGCCTGGGCCTGGCCGACGCCGCCGTGGTGGGCGGGGTCGACACGCTGTGCGGCAGCGTGCTGTTCGGCTTCAACTCGCTCGAACTGGTGTCGAGCGAGCCGTGCCGGCCGTTCGATGCGAGCCGCAAGGGCATCAGCCTGGGCGAAGCGGCCGGCTTCGCGCTGGTGGAGCGCGTGCAGGGCGACGCCGCCGCGCCGCTGCGGCTCCTGGGCTACGGCGAAGCCAGCGATGCGCACCACATGTCGACGCCGCACCCCGAGGGCCTGGGCGCCGAACGCGCGCTCGACGAGGCGCTGGCGCGCGCGGGCCTCGCGCCCGAGGCCATCGACTACATCAACATGCACGGCACCGCGAGCCAGAAGAACGACGAGGTCGAAGGCGCGCTGGTGGCGCGCCGCTTCCCCGCCACCACCCATGCCAGCTCGACCAAGGGCTTCATGGGCCACACGCTGGGCGCGGCGGGCATCGTCGAATCGGTGATCAGCCTGCTCGCGATCGAGCGCGGCCTGATGCCGGGCACGGTCAACACGAACCTGCTCGACGCCGGCTTCGGCCCGCAGATCCGGCTCGCGCCCGCGCATGGCGAGGTGCGCTTCGCGCTGACCAACTCCTTCGGCTTCGGCGGCAACAACTGCTCGCTCGTGTTCGGCAAGGCCACCGCATGAAGTCCACGCCCGTGCCACCCACCCTCTACATCGAAGGCCCGGCCTTCTGGACGCCCACCCTGCCGGGCTGGGACGCCGCGCGCGCCGCCTTCCGCGGCGAAGGCGGGCTGGCCGATCCGCCGGCCAAGCGGCCGTCGCCGCAGGTGCTGGCGCCGGCCGAGCGCCGGCGTGCGCCCGACACCGTGGCGCTGGCGCTCGAAGTGGCCGCCGCGTCGATGGCGGGCTCGGGCCGCAATGCGGCCGACGTGCCCTGCGTGTTCGTCTCGGCGCATGGCGACCTGTCGATCAACGACTACATGTGCAGCACGCTGGCCACCGACCCCACGGTGCTGTCGCCCACGCGCTTCCACAACTCGGTGCACAACGCGGCCGTGGGCTACTGGACCATCGGCACCGGCTGCATGGCGGCCAGCAACTCGGTCTCGGCCTACGAGAACAGCTTTGCCGCCGGCCTGCTCGAAGCGGCCGTGCAATGCGCGGCCGACCAGTCGCCGGTGCTGCTGGTGGGCTACGACACGCCCACGGTGGGCCCGCTGACCTCGGTGACCGACAGCCAGGGCCTCTTGGCCGTGGCACTGGTGATCGCGCCCGGGCGCACGGCGCGCAGCGTGGCCGCGCTCGACTGGTCGGTGGACGGCAGCGGCGGTGGCGGCAACCCGCCGGCGCCGCTTTCGGACGCCGCCAAGACCCTGGCGCACATCAACCCGATGGCCCATGCGCTCGGCCTGTTCGAAGCGCTGGCACGGCTGGATGAAGGCGGTCCGCCGCCGCCCATCGGGCTGCCGCTTTCCTCCACCCTGTCGCTGCAGCTGCAACTGCGGCCGATCCGGGACTGAAGCTCCATGACCGGCACTGCGCAACGATGTGACGCAGTGATCATGGGCGGCGGGCTCGCGGGCCTCACCCTCGCGCTGCAGCTGAAGCAGCGCTTCCAGGACATCGACGTGCTGGTGCTGGAGCGCCGCACGCATCCGGTGCCGCATGCGGCGCACAAGGTGGGCGAGTCGTCGGTCGAGATCGGCGCGCACTACTTCGACACGGTGCTCGGCCTCAAGCCCCACATGGACGGCGCGCAGCTGCGCAAGTTCGGCTTCCGCTTCTTCTTCAGCGAGGGCCGGCGCGACATCGACCAGGTCACCGAGATCGGCGCCAGCCGCTACCTGGCGGTGCCCAGCTACCAGATCGACCGCGGCATCTTCGAGAACTACCTGGCCGAGGAGGCCGTGCGGCGCGGCGTGCGCTTCGACGATGCCGCGCTGGTGCGCCGCGTCGAGCTGGCCCCGGACGCCGAGGCACCGCACCGCCTCGAATGGACGCGCGGCAGCGAAACCCACAGCGCCGAGGCGCGCTGGCTGGTCGATGCCTGCGGGCGCGCCGGCCTGCTCAAGCGCAAGCTCGGGCTCGCCGAGGCCAACGCGCACGACGTCAACGCCGTGTGGTTCCGCATCGGCGAGCGCATTGCCATCGACGAGTGGAGCGACGACGCCGCCTGGCGCGGGCGCTGCGATCCGCAGGCGCGCTGGCTCTCGACCAACCACCTGGTAGGCGAGGGCTACTGGGCCTGGCTGATTCCGCTGGCCTCGGGCTCGCATTCGGTGGGCATCGTGGCCGACCCGAAGCTGCATCCGCTGGACACCATCGACACCTTCGACAAGGCCATGCGGTGGTTCGCCACCTACCAGCCGCGGCTGTACGACGCGCTCGACGGCAAGCGGCACCTGCTGCAGGACTTCGCGTTCCTCAAGCACTTCTCGCACGGCTGCAGGCAGGTGTTCTCGGGCCAGAGATGGGCCCTGACGGGCGAGGCCGGGCTGTTCCTCGACCCCTTCTATTCGCCGGGCAGCGACTTCATCGCGATCAGCAACACCTACATCGCCGACCTGGTGGCGCACGACCGCGCGGGCCGCCCGGTGGAAGCGCGCGCGCAGCTCTACGACCAGATCTACCACTCGTTCTACGAAAGCACGCTGGCGCTCTACCAGGACCAGTACCCGCTGTTCGGCGATCCCGAGGTGCTGCCGGTGAAGGTGATCTGGGACTACGCCTACTACTGGGGCGTGCTCTCGCAGATCTTCTTCCAGCAGCGGCTCACCGACCTGATGCTGCTCGGCAGCCTGAAGGACGAGCTGCAGCATTGCCAGCGCCTGAACCTCGCGGTGCAGCAGCTGCTGCGCAGCTGGTCCGCGGCCAGCGCCAGGCGCAACGCCCCGGTGATGCTCGACCAGGCCGCCATGCCCTGGTTCGCCGAACTCAACCGCAGCCTGAAGGACCCGCGGCTGGGCGACGCCGCATTCAGGGCGCGCATCCGGGCGTCGGCCGCGCAGCTGCGCCAGCTGGCCGGCGAGATCCTCGCGCGCGCTCGGGCGGACAATGCGGACCTGGGCGATTGCGCCCTGCCCTCGCTGCTCGAGGAAAACATCGCCGCCCTGCCCGGCGGCGCGCAAGCCGGCGCTATGCTTTTCGCAGCACTTCCGGAGGACAGCCGGACGCGGCGTTTACCCAACTTTACGGAGCGTTCAAGCCCCGTTGCCCCCCGTGCACGACCATGAAGCGCATGAGTACCCCCCAGCTCCTGATGATCGAAGACGACGCCCGCCTGGCACAGATGGTGGGCGAATACCTGACGCAGTCGGGATTCCTCTTCACGCATGCCGGCGACGGCGCGAGCGGCCTCGAGCAGCTGCAGCAGCACGCGCCCGACCTGGTGATCCTCGACCTGATGCTGCCCGACACCGACGGCCTGGAGATCTGCCGCCGCATCCGCTCGCTGCCGCCTCCGGCTTCGAAGGTGTCGGTGCTGATGCTCACCGCCAAGGGCGATCCGATGGACCGCATCATCGGCCTGGAGATCGGCGCCGACGACTACCTGCCCAAGCCCTTCGAGCCGCGCGAGCTGCTCGCGCGCATCCGCGCGGTGCTGCGCCGGCGCAGCGAGAACAATGCCGACACCGAAGCCAGCACCGTGATGCGCTTCGGCACGCTCGAGATCGACCGCAACGCGCGCACCGTGTCGGTGGGCGGCGCGCTGGCCGACCTCACCTCCTACCAGTTCGACCTGCTGGTGGCCATGGCCGAGCGCGCCGGCCGCGTGCTCACGCGCGACCAGATCATGGAGGCCGTGCGCGGCCGCGAGCTCGAGGCCTTCGACCGCTCGATCGACGTGCACATGGGCCGCATCCGCGCCGCCATCGAGGTCGACGCCAAGAACCCCAAGCGCATCCTCACCGTGCGCGGCGTGGGCTACGTGTTCGCCAAGCAGCAGGACTGACCGGCCGATGCTGCGCAGCCTCTACTCCCGCCACCTCTACGTGCGCATCTGGCTCGCGGTGGTGGGCGGCGTCGTCATCCTCACGCTGATGGCCAACTGGATCGTGCGCGAGGCGGCCCAGGCCGAGCGCGAACGGCTGGCGCCGGTGCCGCGTAACGTGGTGGTGCTCGATGCGCAGGACACGCCGATCGGCACCGGCAAGGCGCTGCGCGTGCCGGGCCAGGGCCTGGAGTTCGACGTGACGCTCAGCGACGGCAAGGCACTCACGCTGCGCGTGGCGCCGCGCGACCGGCCGCCCGGCGGCGGATTCGCGCCCTGGCGCACGCCGTTCGGCCTGGGCTGGATGATCGCGCTCGTGGGCATTGCGGTGGCGCTGGGCGTGTACCCGATCGTACGGCGGCTGACCCAGCGGCTGGAGGCACTGCAGCGCGGCGTGCAGCGCTGGGGCGAAGGCGATCTCTCGGTGCGCGTGACCGAAGAAGGGCAAGACGAAGTGGCTGATCTCTCCAAACGTTTCAACGCGTCGGCCGAACGCATCGAACAGCTGGTGCGTTCGCACAAGTCGCTCCTGGCCAATGCATCGCACGAGCTGCGCTCGCCGCTCACCCGCATCCGCATGGGCCTGGAGCTGATGGGCGAACGCCCGAGCCCCAAGGCGCGAGAGGAAATCTCGCGCAACATCGGCGAGCTCGACCAGCTCATCGATGAGATCCTGCTGGCCAGCCGGCTCGACGCGAGCGAGGCCGACCTGGGCACCATCGAGGCCGTCGACCTCACGGGGCTCGCGGCCGAGGAGTGCTCGCAGGTGAATGCCGAGCTCGACCTGGTCGAAGGCACCGACAACGCCAGGCTCACCGTGCCCGGCGTCTCGCGCCTGCTGCGCCGCGCGATCCGCAACCTGCTCGAGAACGCGCGCCGCTACGGCGCCGGCGAGATCAGGGTGGAGCTCGGCAGCGCCAACGGCTTTGCCACCGTGCGCGTCACCGACCGCGGCCCGGGCGTGCCGCCGGCCCTGCGCGAACGCATCTTCGAGCCCTTCTACCGGCTGCCCGGCGCCAGCGAGCGCAACGGCGGCGTGGGCCTGGGGCTCGCGCTGGTGAAGTCGATCGCCGAGCGGCACGGCGGCAGCGTGCGCTGCGAAGACGGCCCGGGCGGCGGCGCGAGCTTCGTGATCCGCCTGCCGGCGGGCGCGCCCGCGAACTGAGCCCCCGGTCTCGTCCGCGGGACGCCGCGGAACCGGCTTCGCCGGGCCGCTGGCGTCGCCCCCGGCGAGGGGGAAGGAGAAGCGACACGAAGTGCGCGAAGCCTGGGGGAGTACCAAGCCTTCCACCTAAAATGCCGCCCCTATGCAGAGATCGCACATCGTCAGGCCCGCGGCCATGTTCTGGGGGTTGGTGGTGTTCATGCCCGTCGGCCTCACCTACCTTTCGGCCCTGCTGCTGCTCGCCACCATGCTCTTGGCCGGCGGGCTGCGCGAGCGCTCCGCGCGGCTGCGCGCCAACCCGCTGTGGTGGCCGCTGGTGGCGTACCTGGCCTGGACCTTCATCGTGCTGGCCATCGGGCCGCACTACCCCGAGACCGGCTCGAACCTGTTCCACGGCCTGCGCATCGGCCTCACCATCCTGATGGCGATGGCGCTCACGCGCGAGGAAGCGGTCTGGGCGCTGCGCGGCTTCCTGCTGATCGCGGCGCTGAACATCCTGCTGGTCGTGGCCTACTACGCCATCGGCTTTCCGATCTGGTCGCCGCTGCGCGCGGTGGTCATGGAAGTGGGCAACAAGTCGATCAGCAATGCGCTGCTGTTCAGCGTGGTGGCGTCCACGGCCGCCGTGTGGGGCATTGCGCAGATCGCCGCGCACCGGCCGCTGCGCGCCATTCCGGCTTTCGTGCTGATGCTGGGCCTGGGGCTGGTGGTGGCGCTGCCGCTGACCTCGCGCACCTCGGTGCTCGCTCTGCTGCTGGTGATCCCGGTGGTCTGCATCCACCAGTGGCGCAGCCACCTGAAGATGCTGGTGAGCGCGCTGGTGCTGGGCGCCGTGGTGCTGGCGGCCGCGCTCTACCAGCTGCCGCAGCTGCAGCACAAGGTCGAGACCGGCGTGGAGGAAATCGAGAAGGCGCAGGCCGGCGAAATCTTCAAGGGCAGCTGGGTCATCCGCTACTACATGTACCGCGACACCGGCCTCATGATCGCCGACCGGCCGCTCACGGGCTGGGGCATCGGGGGCTGGACCGACCAGTGGCACAAGCGCGGGCCGGCCCTCTTCGCCGACTCGAACATGCCGCACAACGACTTCCTCTGGGTCGGCGCGCAGGGCGGGCTGCCGGCCTTGCTGAGCCTGCTGGCCATCATGGCGGGCGCCGTCTGGCAGGCGTGGAAGCGGCCCGACATCGCGGGCCGCTATGCGCTGGCGGCCACGCTGATCGCGCTGATTGCGTCGAGCGTGAACTCGGCCGTGCGCGACGCGCAGATCGGCCTGGCGCTGCTGTGGATCGCGATGGTCTACCTGCGGCTCGCGCAGGAACCGCGGGAGACGCAGCCCTGGCAGGGCCTGTGGCCGACGCGCCGCATCGCGGCAGCGCTCGAAGTCCCGCCGCAATCCCGATAGCTATCTGCTGCTGCGCCTGGCTTCGGCGGCCGCGAGCTGCCGGCCGGCCATGCCGACGAAGAAATAGATCACCGCGGCGTGCAGCACGCCCACGAAGAGCAGCACCAGCAGCATCGGCCCCAGCTGCAGGACCGAGGCGCCGGCAATCATGGCCGCCGCCACCGAGACCGCGGCCTGGATCGCCAGGTCGATCGCGATCATGCCGAGCACGGCACGGGTCTTTTCACTGCGCGCGAGGTAGCGACCGTTCTTCTTGCCGAAGGCCAGGCACACCCACATCACGGCGCCCAGCAGCGCGGCGGTATTGACGCCCGCGTTGGCCTGGACGCCGAACATGTTCAGCGCCAGGCCCAGGATGAGCAGCAGGAGCAGGTAGGCGGCGCCGAAGCGCCCGAGCAGGCCGCGAACGGTCAATGCCGCGACGACACCGTCTCGCCCGCCTTCAGGCGGTAGACGGTGCCGCAGTACGGGCACTTGGCTTCACCGGTGCGCGCCACGTCCAGGTAGACCTTGGGGTGGGTGTCCCAGAGCTTCATGTCGGCCTTGGGGCTGGGGCAGAACACGCCGCCCTGATGGTTGAGCTCCCTGGCCAGGAGTTCGACGACTGCGTTGGTAGGCATGGTTTTTCTCATACTTTCGTGAGCCAGTGGGCGTATTTGGGGTTCTTGCCGTTCACGATGTCGAAGAAGGCAGCCTGGATCTTTTCGGTGATGGGGCCGCGCGAGCCGCCGTCGCCGCGGTTGCCGATCTCGATGCGGTCGAGCTCGCGGATGGGCGTCACTTCAGCGGCGGTGCCGGTGAAGAAGGCCTCGTCGGCAATGTAGACCTCGTCGCGCGTGATGCGCTTTTGCACCAGTTCGAGCCCCAGGTCCTTGCACACGTGCAGGATGGTGTTGCGCGTGATGCCGTTGAGCGCGCCGGCCGAGAGGTCGGGCGTGTAGACCACGCCGCCCTTGACCACGAAGATGTTCTCGCCCGCGCCTTCGGAGACGAAGCCGCTCGCATCGAGCAGCAGCGCCTCGTCGTAGCCGTCGTCCAGCGCTTCCATGTTGGCGAGGATCGAGTTGGTGTAGTTGCTCACCGTCTTGGCCTGCGTCATCGTGATGTTGACGTGGTGGCGGGTGAAGCTGGAGGTCTTCACGCGGATGCCGCGCTTCATGCCCTCTTCGCCCAGGTAGGCGCCCCAGGACCAGGCCGCGACCATGGCGTGGATCCGGTTGCCCTTGGGGCTCACGCCGAGCTTTTCGGAGCCGATCCAGATCAGCGGGCGCAGGTAGCAGCTTTCGAGCTTGTTCTCGCGCACGACCTGCTTCTGGGCTTCGTTGAGCTGCTCCTGCGTGAAGGGAATCTTCATGCGCAGGATCTTGGCGCTGTTGAACAGGCGCTCGGTGTGCTCGGCCAGGCGGAAGATCGCCGTGCTGCCGTCGGCCGTCTTGTAGGCGCGCACGCCCTCGAAGGCGCCGCAGCCGTAGTGCAGCGTGTGGCTCAGCACGTGGATCTTGGCGTCGCGCCAGTCCACGAGTTCGCCGTCCATCCAGATCTTGCCGTCACGGTCGTCCAGCGAGGGGGGGATCGAGCTCATTTCCTGATTCCTTTGGGAGCTGTGTGGGGAGCGACGGGGGAAGTCGCAAAAGCTTTCGATTTTACGGCCGAGCCCGCAACGCCGTGCCCGACAATGGCCGGTTGTCCAAACCAGTGGAAAAAAGGGTTTCCGTGTCCGTATTCAAGAACGTCATCGTCTATCGCATCGAACCTGCCTGGTCCCAAACACTGGCCGAGGCCGAAGAAGCGCTCGCCAAGGCGCGCTTCGAGCCCTGCGGCCCCTCGCAGGAAAAATCCGCCGGCTGGGTGGAGCCCCGCGGCGAAGCCAACGGCCCGCTGGTCGAATCCATCGACGGCCAGTGGCTGGTCGAATACATGATCGAGAGCAAGGCGGTGCCCGGCTCCGTGGTGCGCCGCAAGCTCGACGAGCGCTGCGCGCAGATCGAGGCCGCCACCGGCCGCAAGCCCGGCAAGAAGGAAAAGAAGGAGCTCAAGGAGGACATCACCCTGGAGCTGCTGCCGATGGCCTTCACGCGCAGCGCCCGCGTGGCCGTGTGGATCGACAAGGCCGAGCACCGGCTGGTGATCAACAGCGGCAACGCCTCGCGCGCCGACGAAGTGGTCACCAGCCTCGTGAAGTCGCTCGACGGCTTTGCGGTGGCCCTCATCAACACGCAGGTGGAGCCGGCCGCCGCCATGGCCAACTGGCTGCTGACGCAGGAGCCGCCGGCCGGCTTCACCATCGACCGCGAATGCGAGCTCAAGGCCTCGGACGACTCCAAGGCCGTGGTGCGCTACGCCAAGCACCCGCTCGACATCGAGGAAGTGCAAAAGCACATCACCGACGGCAAGCGGCCCACGCGCCTGGCGCTCACCTGGGACGACCGCGTGTCCTTCGAGCTGACGCACGGCATGCTGATCCGCAAGATCGTGTTCCTCGAAGGCACGGGCGACGGCGCGGCCGGCGGCAAGAAGGAAGACAACTTCGACGCCGACGTGGCCATTGCCACCGGCGAGCTCGGCCAGCTGGTGCCGGCGCTGCTCGACGCGCTGGGCGGCGAGGCGGCCTTCAGCGGCGCCCCCGCGGACGCAGCAGCAGCGCCGAAGGCTGCGGCGGCAGCACCCACGACCACCACGCCGGCCGATGCCGAAGCCGAGGAAGAAGACGCGCCGTTCTGACGCGCGGCGCTTCTTCCTGGCTGCTTCCTAGCCCGCCTTGTCTTCTTCGGAAGACGGCGCGTCGTCGGGCGCGGCTTCGGGCCGCGTCAGCGTCCAGCTCTGCAGCTTGCCGCCGTTGAACACGGCGTCGACGTACGAGCCGCCGGTGTCGGTCCAGCGGTAGAGCTCGGGCTGCTCGTCCTTGGGCGAGCGCAGTTCGCCCAGGGCACGCGTCATCGCGATCACGTGCATCAGCGTCACGCCCGGCTTGAGCTTGGCGTTGAGCATCACCGCGCTCGCCACATAGCCCACCGGCCGGTCGGCCGCGCGCTTGAGCACCTGCATCGCGCGGTTGAAGTGCAGCAGCAGGAACATCACGATGGCGCCGCCGGTCAGCGCCACGCCGGCCCAGCCGTAGCTGCGCCATGCGAGCCCGAGCAGGACGATGCCGCCCACGGGCACCCATATTTTCTGGAAATTCATGGGGCGCATTGTCGCCTTGCGCGGTAGCGGCCGTTGCTACTGCCAGGCGCGCAAGGCGGTACTCGCCCCGAAAAGCGCATCGAGTCGCGGTTCCAGCAGGCACATTTCACCGCACGGGCCGACGCAACCGGCTTCAGGGAGAGGCAACCGAGGTTGCCAGCACAACATGGCACACATCGTGGGAACAGGGAGGATCGCCCGGCGCGCCCCTGGCGCGCCGGGCATTTTTTCCCTGGCAACCGGTCTTAATCCAGGCGGCGGACCACGTCCATCGCCTCCTCGATACGTTCTACGGCATGGATCGTCAGACCTTCGATCTCCTTCGTGCCCTTGCGCGGCGCATTCGCCTTGGGCACCACGGCCACGCTGAAGCCCAGCTTGGCCGCTTCGCGCAGGCGCTCCTGGCCGCGCGGCGCGGGGCGCACTTCGCCCGCAAGGCCGACCTCGCCGAATGCGATGAATCCCCTGGGCAGCGGCTTGCCGCGCAGGCTCGAGGTGATGGCGAGCATCACGGCCAGGTCGGCCGCGGGCTCGCTGATGCGCACGCCGCCCACCGCGTTCACGAACACGTCCTGGTCCATGCAGGCCACGCCCGCGTGGCGGTGCAGCACGGCCAGCAGCATCGCGAGCCGGTCGCGGTCCAGGCCCACCGAGAGGCGGCGCGGGCTCGGCCCGCCGTTGTCGACCAGCGCCTGGATCTCCACCAGCATCGGCCGCGTGCCCTCGAGCGTGACCAGCACCACGCTGCCGGGCACCGGCTCGGCATGCTGGCTCAGGAAGATCGCGCTCGGGTTGGCGACGCCCTTCAGGCCGCGCTCGGTCATGGCGAACACGCCGATCTCGTTGACGGCGCCGAAGCGGTTCTTGATGGCGCGCACGAGGCGAAAGCTCGAATGCGTGTCGCCCTCGAAGTAGAGCACCGTGTCGACCATGTGCTCGAGCACGCGCGGTCCGGCAAGCGCGCCCTCCTTGGTGACGTGGCCCACCAGCACCACGGCCGTGCCGCTGGTCTTGGCAAAGCGCGTGAGGTGGGCCGCGCATTCGCGCACCTGGGCCACCGAACCCGGCGCAGAGGTGAGCTGGTCGGAGTACACGGTCTGGATCGAGTCGATCACCGCGATGGCCGGGCGCGTGGCGTCGAGCGTGGCGATGATCTTCTCGAGCTGGATCTCGGCCAGCACCTGCACCTGCGAGTGGTCCAGGCCGAGCCGCCTGGAACGCAGCGCCACCTGCGCGCCGCTTTCCTCGCCCGTGACGTAGAGCGCGTTCTGCCCCGCGCGCTGCAGCGCATCGACCGCCTGCAGCAGCAAGGTCGACTTGCCGATGCCCGGGTCGCCGCCGATCAGCGTGACGCCGCCCGAGATGATGCCGCCGCCCAGCACGCGGTCGAGCTCGTCGAGCCCGGTGGGCGTGCGCGCGACGTCGGTCGCTTCGATTTCGGAAAGGGTTGCGAGCTCCGACACGCCCGCCAGCGCGGCGTACTGCGTGCCGAAGCGGTTGTTGGCCGGGCCGCTGCCGCCCGCCACCTGTTCGATGAGTGTGTTCCAGGCGCCGCAGCTCGGGCATTTGCCGAGCCACTTGGGACTGGTGCCGCCGCATTCGCTGCAGACGAAGAGAGTTTTTTCCTTGGCCATGCCGAAGTGTAGGGAGACGCAAGAAGCGAAATGTGTTTTGGTCAAGGAAATATGGGCCCAACCTAGGGAGTCTCAACGCCATGTCCGCCTTCAACCGCGGCCGCAAGCTCGCCGCAACTTCCAGCGCCATGCCCACGCTCGCAGGCATGGACGCACTCGAACCGATGCGGGTGGAGGGGGAGGAATCCCTCAGCCGCCCCTACAGCTACACCATCACGCTGACCACGCCGGAGTCGCCGGACATCGATGCGCGCTCGGCGGCGAACGTCAAGCTCAAGCCCCTGATCGGCGAGGAGTTCAGCGTGCACATCCTGCTCGACGGGCGCCCCGGCGGCGCGGGGCAGGAGCGCCACATTTCCGGCCTGGTGACGCGCGCCCGCTTCCTGCGCCTGGAGAACAGGCGGGCGCTCTACGAAGTGGTCATCGAGCCTTGGCTGAGCCTGGCGCAGCGAACGCGCGACTACAGGATCTTCCAGAAAAACAGCGTGCTCGACACGGTGGGCGAGGTGCTCGGCGCGTACGGCTTTGCGCTTTCCGTCCGAGCCACGGGCAGCTATCCCGCGCGCGAGTTCGTGGTGCAGTATGGCGAGACGGACTACGACTTCGCGAGCCGCCTGCTGCACGAGTGGGGCCTGTACTACTACTTCGAGCACGGCGAGGCCGGCCACACGATGGTGATCGTCGACGACATGCAGTCGCACCGGCCCTTTCCGGCCGGCGGCTACGAGCAGGTTCCCTTCGGCGCCATGCAGGCATCGTCCAACGAGGAGCATTGCCACCGCTTCCGGCTGTCCGAAGGCCTGCAAAGCGGAAAGTGGATCACGGGCGACTTCGACTTCACGCGGCCGAAGGCAGACCTCACGCAGGCCCGCGCGATGCCGCGGCGCACGCAGCACAGCACGCGCGAGGTGTTCGCGTGGCCCGGCAACTACGCCGTGGAATCCGAGGGCGAGCAGCTCGCGCGTGCGCGCATGGAAGAAGCCGGTGCGCCGGGGCAGGTGGCCAGCGGCGCGGGCAACCTGCGCGGCGTGGCGGCCGGCCATCGCTTCACGCTGGTCGGCCATCCGCAGGACGGCGCGAACGCCGACTACCTCGTCACCGCGGCACGCCTGTTGCTGCAGGAAGCGGGCGACGCCACGGGGCAGGAAGAGTTCCAGTGCAACGTCGAGTTCGAGGTCATCCCGGCAAGCAACATCTTCCGCCCGACCCCGGACGCGGCCAAGCCGCGCACCGCCGGGCCGCAGACCGCGGTGGTCACCGGCCCCGCGGGCCGCGAGATCTGGACCGACCAGTACGGGCGCGTGAAGCTCAGCTTTCACTGGAACCGCTACTGCACCCGGGACGAAAGCAGCTCATGCTGGGTGCGGGTGTCCTCGCCGTGGGCCGGCACCAACTTCGGGGGCATGCAGATTCCGCGCATCGGGCAGGAGGTGGTGGTCGACTTCGAATACGGCGACCCCGACCGGCCGATCATCACCGGCCGCGTCTACAACGCGGACAACATGCCGCCGTGGGAGCTGCCGGCGAATGCCACGCAAAGCGGCCTGCTGTCGCGCAGTTCCGAAGGCGGCACCAGCGAGAACGCGAACGCCCTTCGCTTCGAGGACAAGAAAGGCGAAGAGCAGCTCTGGCTGCATGCGGAGAAGGACCAGCTGATCGAGGTCGAGAACGACGAGGTGCACACGGTGGGCCGCGACCGCACCAAGACCGTCGACCACGACGAGACCAGTCACATCAAGAACGACCGCACGGAAACGGTGGACCGCAACGAGACGATCACGGTCCATGGCCAGCGCGCCGAGACGGTGGACGGCGACGAGACGGTCACCGTCAAGTCCAACCGCAGCCACTCGGTCACCGGCACCGAGACCCTCACGGTCACGGGCGACCAGACCCACACCGCCAAGGCCAACCGCACCGCCAGCGTCACCGGCAACCAGAGCACCTCGGTCACGGGCACGGATTCGCTCGCGGTGACGCAGGCCCGCAGCGTCACGGTCCAGGACAGCGACACCTGGAACGTCGCCCTCGGCCAGACCACCACCATCGGGCAGGCCTACCAGGTTTCCGCCAGGTCGCACACCGGCACCTACAACGACGCGATGACGCTGAACGTGCCGGCCGGCCCGGCCTCGGCCACTTCGCAGGGCGACTTCTCCCTGACCAGTTCGGCCGCCAACATCTATGGAACGGCCGCCCTCAACGTGGGCCTGTTCGCGCAGGGCGGGGACTTTTCCGCCGTGGCCTCGACCAATGTCGGCGTGAGCGCCGAGGGCGGCACGCTGGACACCTACTCGTCCGGCGCCATGACGCATGCGAGCCCGACCAGCGTGGTGCTCAATGTCGAGGGCACGACGGTGGAGGTCACGCCGGGGCGCATCGTGCTGCGCGCCGGCAGCGCGAACCTGATGCTGGACGACGCCGGCGTCACGGTCAACGGCACCAAGATCTTCCTGAACTGCTGAGGCCGCCATGTCGACACGCAACCCCGTCGAGAAGCGCATGGCCCAGCTGCACGACCTGTGGTGGGAGCGCACCGATGACCCGGTCCTGCGCGCCATCGTGCTGCGCGCGCCGCCCGACTCGCAGCGCATGCTGGAGGCCTTCTTCACGCTCCAGATGGTCGACAGCGAATACAGCACGCCCGATCTCTTCCTGCGGCTGGACACGGCCTTCGAGACCGGCTTTCGCTACAGCCGCGAACTGCGGCAGCAGTTGATCGACACGTACAGGCACAACCGGCCGCAGCTCGTGAAGCAGGGAGTCGCAGCCCACTGGGACGAGGAAAGCCAGCCCGGCTGGGACAGCGCCGCCGGCTTCGTGGAGGCCGGCTGTTCGCTGGCGCGGCACCTGCGCTGCCAGCGCATGTCGGTCGTGCTGCAGCCCGCCAGCGTGAGCGACGCCGACTGCTTCGAGCGCTGGTTCGATGCGGCGATGCAGACGCCCATGCCGCCGCAGGAAGCCGGCCTGCTGCGGCTGGTGCTGGTGGACGACAGCGACTCGCGCGCCTGGCAGCCGCTGGTGGAGCGGCACGCGGGCGCGATGCGCGTGGTCGATGCGCCGCTGGACATCCTCGAGGCCGCGCGCGAGATCGCCGCCCAGAGCGGCGGCGGGGGCAGCGGCGCGGCTCTCTTCCGCCAGCTGTATGCCGACATGCTGTCGCTGCTGCGCCTGGGCGACGCGGCCGGGGTGGAGGCCGCGGGCGAACGCGCCTTGCGGCTGGCCACGCGCAACGGCTGGGCCGACCAGCGTGCCGTGCTCGACATGATGGTGGGCGGTGCCTGGCTGCAGGCGCGCGACTTCGGCGCGTCGATCACGCGCTACCGCCGGGCCCGCGATTCGGCGGCCGAGGCGGCACAGGCCGGCAACCCCATGGGTGCCACGCTGTTCATGCAGGGCTGGATGGCCGAAGGCGGGGCCTGGGCCGCGTCGGGCGACATGAAGCAGGCCGCCCACGCGTTCGAAGAGGCCGCCGAAGCGGCCCACCGCGTGCCCCACCCCATGTTCGCCATCGAAGGCCAGCGCGCCGCGGCCCAGGCCTGGCGCAGCGCCGGCGAGCGCGACCGGGCCTGGGCCTCGGCGCTGGCGGGCATCCGCGAGGCGCGCACCATGGCCGACGCCGACCGCCCCCAGAGCACCGTGCCGCAGCTGCTGCACGACATGCTCGTCATGCAGGACCCCAGGCGCTGCGAGCGCATCGCGCACTGCGCCACCCGCTACGAGCGCGACGCGCGCGCGGCCCTGGTCGACGCCGACCTGGCCGGCCATCGGCTGGGCGCGCGGCCGCCGCGGCCCGCGATCGACGCCATCGAGGCACAGCTCGCGCAGCGCTACGAACAGGCATTCCAGACCCTGCTGCGCGAGCGCGAGAAATGGGTCCAAGGCAGCGAGGACGTGTTCCGCACCGTCATCGCGCTGGGCCGGCAGTGGCTCGATCCGGCCTGGAGCGGGCTGCCGCATGTGAGCCATCCGCTGGACCAGGGCGTCGACGAATGGCGCGAGCCGCCGGCGTTCGCCCGCCTGCCCGATCCGCAGCCCTTCGTCGAGGCAGCCTGAACCGCGCCGCCTCGGCCCAACACACGCCGGAGAGAAAGCACCTTGTTCTTCGCGGCCAAGCACTTCGACCCCCAGCTGGGCATCGACGCCCACACCTACCTGGCGCCGCCCGGCGTGTGGCCCACGCTGCACGTCGGCATCGTGATGGACCCGTTCGACTACCTGCCGACCATCCAGGTCTCGCCCGACAACCCGATCGTGAAGGGCATGGCAGCCGTGGACGGTGCCATGCAGGCGGGCCTGGACACCATCGGCCAAGGCACCGCAGCGCCCGAGGTGCCGGCACCGCCGGGCGCGCCGGCCGGCGGCGGCGAGATGCCCGAGAGCATTCCCTTTCCGCTCGGTGCCACCGTCGAGGTGGCGGGGGTGCGCCGGGCCAATGCCGGCACGGGCGGCGTGGACTTCCACGTCCTCGTCGGCGCCCCCATACCGGTGATCAAGGCGCCCGGCGGCCCCCAGTTCGAGGACGAGCTTTTCATGGGCAGCCGCATCGTGCTGGCCGATGGCGAACCCTTCTCGCGCATCGGCGTGCCGGTGCTGGCCTGCAACATCGTGGGCCTGGTGCCGCCGTTCCGAAAGAAGAAGGCGGTCAAGCCCCTGCGGCTGAGCCTGATGCTGCCGACCACCTTCAACGTCGCCATCCCGCCGCAGGTGTTCGTGGGCGGGCCGCCGACCATCTCGTGGGGCGCGATGGTCCAGCGCGGGCTGTTCAAGGCGCTGGGCCGGGCCTACACCCGCATCGCGCGGCGCGTGTTCAAGAACATGCCGCCCGGCTTCCTCAAGTGCCAGGTGCTGCGCGCCGAACCGGTGGACATCCGCGATGGCAGCGTCTCGGTGACGCACGAGGACTTCAGCATTCCGGGCCGGCTGCCGCTGAGCTGGACGCGCGTCTATGCATCGCGCGACCACGCCCTGCCCGGCCATTGCGGCCACGGCTGGCAGACGCCGGCGGATGTGCGCCTGATGGTGGAAGCCGACGGCCTGCTCAGCCTGCAGGGGCCGGAGGAATTCGCGCTGTTCCCGGCCCTGCCGCAGGCCGAGGGACAGCAGGTGCTCGACGTGGTGGACGGTGCGCGGCTGATGCGCCAGGGCACGGCGCTCGTGGTGCGCTTCAAGAGCGGCCTGCGCTACCACTTCGAGGATGCGCTGTCGCCCGAGGGAAAGCTGCAGGCCGCGACCCTGCCCATCGCGCGCATCGAGGATGCGTGTGGCAACCACTGGCGCTTCGTGCGCCAGGGCCGCGACCTGGTGCGCATCGCCGAAAGCGGCGTGGACGGCCTGCCGGGCCGCAGCATCGAGGTGCAGTCGCGCGGCGGGTACATCGAGTCCATGGCGCTGCGCGACCCCGCCACCGGGCAGGACCATCCGCTGGTGCGCTACCGCCATGCCGACGGCGACCTGCTGGCGGCCATCGATGCGCTGGGCGCGGCGCGCGAGTTTGCGTACCTGCAGCACCGCATGGCGCGCCACACGGATCGCACGGGCCTGTCGTTTCACTACGCCTACGACGAACAATGGCGCGTGGTGCACGCCTGGGGCGACGGCGGGCTGCACGACTACCGCTTCGCCTACAACGCGGCGCTGCGGCAGACCGAGGTGACCAACTCGCTGGGGCACCTCACGGTGGTCAAGTTCGACGAGGCGGGGCTGCCGTTGGCGGAGATCGATCCGTTGGATGGCGTGACGACCTTTGAGTACGACGATGTGGGGCGGACCGTGGCGGTGACGGCGCCCGGGGGGCTGCGCACCGGGTTCACGTATGACGCACGGGGCAACCTGCTGGGGGTGCGGCGGCCGGACGGGAGCACCATCGGCAACGAGTTCGACGACGAGGACCGGGTGCTCGCCGTCATCGATCCACTCGGCCATCGCTGGACCCAGACCTATGACGCTCGCGGTCTTCTGGCCAGCCAACGCGACCCGCGGGGCGCCATCACGCGTTTCGCGCACGATGCTCGCGGGCAGCTGGTACAGCATGTCGATGCACGGGGTGCGCTCACCCAGTTGCGGCATGACCGGCACGGCCAGTTGCGCGCGCTGACCGATCCGCTGGGCCATGAAAGCCGCTTCGACCACGACGTACTGGGCCGGTTGACCGAGCAGACCGACGTGCTGGGCCGCGTGTACCGCTATCACCACGATGCCAAGGGACGGTTGTTGCGTATCGAGCACCCGGGCGGCGGGCAGATCAACTGCAGCTACGACGCAGAGGATCAGTTGGTCGTCCATATCGACGAAGGCGGCGCCCAGACACGGCTGCAGTATGTGGGCACCGGCCGCATCAGCCGGCGCATCCAACCCGATGGCCAGACGGTGCAATACCACTACGACACCGAGGAGTGGCTGGTCGGACTGACCAACCAGCGCGGGGAGCGCTACACGCTGCGGCGCGATGCGTTGGGCCGCATCGTCGAGGAGGTGGACTACTGGGGCCAGTCGCGCCACTATCAATACGACGCGGCGGGACGCCTGGCGGCCACCATCGACCCGCTGGGCCAGCGCATCGCATTCGCCAACGATCCGATGGGCCGCATCACGCGAAAGACCTTCGCCGACCCGTTGCGGCCGGATCGACAGGTGCAGGAACACTTTGCCTACGACCTGTGCGGGCAACTGGTGGAGATGCGCAACGACGCCATGCACGTCAAGCGCCGCTTCGATCCCGCAGGTCTTTTGCTGGAAGAGCGGCAAGGCGGTTTCCGGGTGACCTACCGGTACGACGAGGCCGGGAACCGCGTCCTGCGCGAGACCAGCGCGGGCCATCGCACGGCTTGTGCCTTCGATCCGGGCAACAGGCTGGAGAGCCTCACCATCGACGACCGGCCTCCCATCGTGATGACCCGCGACGCGCTCGGCCGCACCACCCACGAGCAACTGGGCCCAGGACTGGAACGTCGGTTCGACTACGACGCGCGCGACCAGTTGACGGCCCAGCGCCTGCTCAAGGATGTGGCACCGGTCTTCGACACCCGCTACGACTACGACCGCGCAGGCCAACTCGTGAGCCGAAGCGACAGCCAGCAGGGCGTCGACCAGTACCGCTACGACGTGCTCGGGCAGCTCCTGGAACACACGGCGCCCCAGGGCCGAATCCAGCGCTTCCTGCACGATCCGGCCGGCGACCGCCTGCAGACGCGCATCCGGCTGGCGCCGCTGAAGCAGGTGGCCGGTGGCGAAGCCGACCGCGAGGCTGTGCTCTGGACGCGCGAGGGCAGCCTCGAGGGCGTCCACTACGTCTTCGACCGCGCCGGGGGTCTGGTGCGGATGGGCAGCGCCGAATCGGCCGACGGCGGACTGGACCTGCTGTGGGATGCGAACCATCGATTGGCCGAAAGCCGCAGCGGCGCGGCCGCCACACGCTATGGCTACGATCCGGCGGGCCGACGGGTCTTCAAGCGCGGCCCGACACAGACCACCTGGTTCTTCTGGGATGGCAATGCGTTGCTTGGCGAGATGGTCGAGGACAACGATGCGCCACGGCCACCCCTGGCCTCGCCGTCAAGCCCCATGCTGCGCCTGGCGGGCGCCCGCCAGCCCCCTGGCAAGCAGGGTCGGCGGTACCAGCACGCACGGGAGTACGTGTACTACCCCTCCACCTTCGTGCCACTGGCGCTCATCACGCACGGCGGCGGCGTGACCCGCACGCTGCACTACCACGTCGACCCCAACGGTTGCCCGACGCGCATCACGGACGAGGACGGACGCGTGGTCTGGTCGGCAAGCTTCGACGCCTGGGGTGCAATCACGGCACTGCATCGAGAAGAGGTCTCGAACCCGCTGCGGTTCCAGGGGCAGTACTTCGACCCGGAAACACGGCTGCACTACAACAGGTACCGCTACTTCGATCCGAACAGCGGCCAATTCATCTCGCAGGACCCGCTGCGGCTGCGCGCGGGCGAGAACCTGACGCGCTATGCCGAGAACCCGATCCTTGGCATTGATCCACTAGGCCTGGAATACAAGAAGGTCAAGAAGGTCTGGGAACCTGGCGAGAGGGGGGGCAACGGGCACCCGATTCTCGGGCGCGTCGTGGGCAATGACAACAAGTTCGACCACTACGAGAATCCAGGTCACCATGACCCGATCCCCAACAACCCGGGGCGCGGAACAGCGGACTACGACACCGGCAAGAGCGTGCTGCCCGACAATCACCTGGCATTGTTCCTTAGCAGTCGCTCCTATCCCAACAAGCGCAAGGTGCGGTACGCCAGGGACAGTGAGGGCAATATCCATCAGTTCCAGGACTCCGGCTGGCGCACATACCACTGGGCGGGCTCGCAGGTCGGCGTGACGCGCGATGGCGAGAGGAAGGGCCTCAGCCTTGATCGCGATCAGCTGCGGTTTGCTCGAAGCATCCCCCTATGCCGCGAATAGCTGACACCGCGCAAGGACCATCTTCATGGGAAATCATTGACCGATGCAAAACCATCTCTTCGGCTGCAGGGAAGTCCTCCAATTCGAGATCGGCCCGAAAGATCCGGCAAGCGTCTGGATGCGCCGTGTTGACATCCACGCACTGAACCTCCACGTGACCGAGCGCGACAATCACGTTTACGTGCCGAATTTCATCTTCAATCTGGACGATACCTTGGCGAGCTTCAAGAAGAAAGCCCGGTTCGAACAGAGACCGGATGTCTTCGGCGAACTCGGGCCCAAGGACATACATCTCCTCTTCACGGATGACTCGGATGATTCCGGCGAGGATTCCATCCCTCCCGGTCTCTCGGCCTTGTACGCCTTCCTGGAGTTCGGTGACATCACGCTAGACGTTTCGAGCTACCTGATCCCTGTCCAAGGCCGCCTGTACCTGACCTGCGAAATCCGAGGACCCCATGGCCCTGTGGAAAGAGACATCCGGGTCGCCGAAGTTTCCATCGAGACATTGAGCCAGACCATGGCAGCCACGCTGGCCCTGGTCGCAGACGAATACGACGGCGACAAATCCTTTCTGAGCTGACATCCACACGGGTTTTCCCGATTGCCGGCTGGCTTCTCTATCGCGGATCATTTAATATATTAAATAATCTGCAAAACACTCTTCCGTGGCCAGCACCTTCACCCACCGCAACCTCCCGCGCCTGCTGCTGCAGGCGCGCGAAGCCGTCATGGCCCACACGCGGCCCAGCCTGCGCGAGCATGCGCTGTCCGACCAGCAGTGGCGCGTGCTGCGGGTGCTCGGCGAGCACGGCGCGGTGGAAACCGGCCGCGTGGCGCGCGAGGCCTTCATCCTCGGCCCCAGCCTCACCGGCGTGCTCGCGCGCATGGAGCGCGACGACCTCATCACCCGCAGCCGCGATCCCGAGGACCAGCGCCGCACCGTGGTCGAGGCCACGGCGCACGGGATGAAGCTGGTGAAGAAGCTGTCCTCGAGCATCGAGTCGCACTACCAATGGCTGGAGCAGTCGCTGGGCAAGACCAAGCTGACGCAGCTGTACGGACTGCTGGACGAACTAATCGCGCTGGAGCAACCCGAATGAGCCCCTCCTCCCCTTTCCTGCCCGCCGGCACGGTGTACGGCACGCTGCTGAACTTCCGCGCGGAAATGCAGGCGCTCGCGCCGCAGATGACCGAGCCGCCCTACAAGGCACCGCCGAAGGCGCCCGTGCTCTACGTGAAGACCGCCAACACCTGGAGCCCGCACGGCAGCGCCATCGCGGTGCCTGCATCGGTGCCCGAAGTGGAGATCGGCGCGAGCATCGGCATGGTGATCGGCGCCGAGGGCGACGTGGAAGGCTTCGTGCTGATGAACGATCTCTCGATTCCGCATGCGAGCTTCTTCCGCCCGCCCGTGAAGTTCAAGTGCGTCGACGGTTTCCTGGGCGTCGGACCGGCGCTGCGCGATGCGCAGGACGTGGCCGATCCCGCGGGCTTTCGCGCCGAGGTGCGTGTCAACGGCGCGCTGAAGCAGTCGATCGACTTCTCGCAGCTCGTGCGGCCCGCGCAGCAGCTGCTGGCCGACGTGGGCGAATTCATGACGCTCGCGCATGGCGACGTGCTGATGCTCGGCTGCGACGCCGGCCGGCCGCTGGCGCGTGCGGGCGACCGCATCGAGATTTCCGCGCCGGGGTTCGAGAGCCTCTGCAACACGCTGGTGCAGGAGGCCGCCGCATGAAGCACGCACGCGTCATCTTCGAAGGCCGCGAGCACACCGGCACAGCGCACGAATTCAACGGCCAGGCCGATGCCGCCGTGCGGCTGGACGACGGCCGCATCGTGCCGCAGGAACAGCTCACGTGGCTGCCGCCGCTCGCGCCCACGCCGCGGCCGCGCACCATCCTCGCGCTCGGCCTCAACTACGCCGACCACGCGAAGGAACTCGAGTTCAAGGCGCCCGAGGAACCGCTGGTGTTCGTCAAGGGCCAGAGCACGCTGATCGGCCACCGCCAGCACACGCACCGGCCGGCCGGCGTGCAGTTCATGCACTACGAGTGCGAGCTCGCCATCGTGGTCGGCAAGACCGCGAAGCACGTGAAGCGGGCCGACGCCTACGACTTCATCGGCGGCTACACCGTGGCCAACGACTACGCGATCCGCGACTACCTGGAGAACTGGTACCGCCCCAACCTGCGCGTGAAGAACCGCGACACCTGCACGCCGCTCGGCCCGTGGTTCGTCGATGCGGCCGACGTGCCGGACCCCATGGCGCTCGCATTGAAGACCACGGTGAACGGCACCGTCACGCAGCAGGGCAGCACGCGCGACATGATCTTCGACGCGCCCTTCCTCATCGAGTATTTCAGCCGCTTCATGACGCTCTCGCCCGGCGACCTGATCCTCACGGGCACGCCCGACGGCGTGGTCGATTGCAAGCCGGGCGACGTGGTCGTGACGGAGATCGAGCGCATCGGCACGCTGGTCAACACCATCCAAGGAAAAGCATGAGAGTCGATCACCTGATCGCCGGCAAGGCTGTTGCCGGCAGCGAATACTTCGAAACCGTCAACCCCGCCACGCAGGAGGTGCTGGCCGAAGTCGCCTCGGGCGGCGAAGCCGAAGTGAACGCGGCCGTGGCTGCGGCGAAGGAGGCGTTCCCCAAGTGGGCCGGCCTGCCCGCGCCCGAGCGCGCCAAGCTCGTCCGCAAGCTCGGCGACCTGATCGCGCAGCACGTGCCCGAGATCGCGCAGACCGAGACCAACGACTGCGGCCAGGTCATCGCGCAGACCGGCAAGCAGCTGATCCCGCGCGCGGCCGACAACTTCTACTACTTCGCCGAGATGTGCACGCGCGTCGACGGCCACACCTACCCCACGCCCACGCACCTGAACTACACGCTGTTCCACCCGGTGGGCGTGTGCGCGCTGATCAGCCCGTGGAACGTGCCCTTCATGACCGCCACCTGGAAGGTCGCGCCCTGCCTGGCTTTCGGCAACACCGCGGTGCTGAAGATGAGCGAGCTCTCGCCGCTCACGGCCGCGCGGCTGGGCGAGCTCGCGCTCGAAGCGGGCATTCCGCCCGGCGTGCTGAACCTGGTGCACGGCTACGGCAAGGAGGCCGGCGAGCCGCTGGTGGCGCACCCCGACGTGCGCGCGATTTCGTTCACCGGCTCCACCGCCACGGGCAACCGCATCGTGAAGAGCGCGGGCCTCAAGAAATTCAGCATGGAACTCGGCGGCAAGAGCCCGTTCGTGATCTTCGAGGACGCCGACCTCGACCGCGCGCTCGACGCGGCCGTGTTCATGATCTTCAGCAACAACGGCGAGCGCTGCACCGCCGGCTCGCGCATCCTGGTGCAGCAGTCGATCTACGCCGACTTTGCCGCCAGATTCGCCGAGCGCGCCAGGCGCATCACCGTGGGCGATCCGCTCGACGAGAAGACCATCGTGGGCCCGATGATCTCGCAGGCGCACCTGGCCAAGGTGCGCAGCTACATCGAACTGGGTCCGAAGGAAGGCGCGACGCTCTTGTGCGGCGGCCTCGATGCACCGGCCAACCTGCCCGAGCGCGTTCAGCGCGGCAACTACGTGATGCCCACCGTGTTCGCCGACGTCGACAACCGCATGAGGATCGCACAGGACGAGATCTTCGGCCCGGTCGCCTGCCTGATCCCGTTCAGGGACGAGTCGCACGCGATAGCACTTGCCAACGACATCGCGTACGGCCTGTCGAGCTACGTCTGGACCGAGAACATCGGCCGCGCCCACCGCGTGGCCGCGGCGGTGGAGGCCGGCATGTGCTTCGTCAACAGCCAGAACGTAAGAGACCTGCGCCAGCCCTTCGGCGGCACCAAGGCCTCGGGCACGGGGCGCGAAGGCGGCACCTGGAGCTACGAGGTGTTCTGCGAGCCGAAGAACGTGGCGGTGTCGATGGGTTCGCATCACATTCCGCATTGGGGAGCTTGACCATGGGCACCCTCGCACTCGCCGCCAAGATCACGCACGTGCCGTCGATGTACCTCTCGGAATTCCCGGGACCGAACTTCGGCTGCCGCGACGCGGCGATCAACGGCCACAAGGAAATCGACCGGCGCTGCCGCGCGCTGGGCGTGGACACCATCGTGGTGTTCGACGTGCACTGGCAGGTCAACAGCGAATACCACATCAACTGCGGCCCGAAGTTCGGCGGCACCTACACCAGCAACGAGCTGCCGCACTTCATCAAGAACATGCCGTACGCCTATCCGGGCAACCCGGCTCTGGGCCACCTGATTGCCGACGTGGCGAACGAAATGGGCGTGAAGAGCCGCGCGCACAGCGACACCACGCTCGAACTCGAGTACGGCACGCTGGTGCCCATGCGCTACATGAACGCCGACCAGCACTACAAGGTGATCAGCATCAGCGGCTGGTGCGACTGGCACGACCTCACGGAGTCGGGCCGCTTCGGCCTGGCGGTGCGGCGCGCGATCGAGGAGCGCTACGAGGGCACGGTGGCGGTGTTCGCGAGCGGTTCGCTCTCGCACCACTTCGCGGACAACGGCCGCGCCCCCGAATTCATGCACAAGGTCTACGATCCCTTCCTCGAGCAGGTGGACCGCCGCGTGGTCGAGCTCTGGGAGGCCGGCGACTGGAAGACCTTCGTCGGCATGCTGCCGATGTACGCCGACAAGTGCTGGGGCGAAGGCGACATGCACGACACCGCGATGCTGCTGGGCCTCCTGGGTTGGGACCGCTACGCCGCGCCGGTGGAAGTGGTCACGCCCTATTTCGGGAGCTCGGGCACGGGGCAGATCAATGCGATCTTTCCCGTGACGCCACTGCCTGCGGAAACCACCACCTGAGAAAGCACCGCATGCCCCACGTCGTCATCCAGTACACCGCCAATCTCGAAGCCGAAGCCGACATGGGCGGCCTGTGCCGCTCGCTCGCCGCCGTCCTGGTCGCGCAGAAGGATGGCGCGGGCCGCAAGCTCTTTCCCACCGGCGGCACACGGGTGCTGGCCTACCCGGCCGTGCACTACGCCGTGGCCGACGATGCGGACGACTACGCCTTCGTCTACATCAACGTGCGCATCGCGACGGGCCGGAGCGAGGAAGACAGGAAGAAGGCCGGCGACGCGCTGCTCGAAGGCGTGAAGAAGCACTTCGCGCCCATCTTCGACAAGCGCCACATCGGCATCACACTGCAGATCGACGAAAGCCCCGGCCAGGTGTACGACGGCAAGCACAGCAACCTGCATCCACTCTTCAACAAGTAGAACCATGCTCACTGCCGACACCATCGCCAGGCTGGCCGCCGAACTGCACGAAAGCGAAAAGTCGCGCGTGCAGGTCGAGCATTTCTCCAAGCGCTTTCCCGAAATGACCATCGAGGACGGCTACGCCATCTCGCGCGCATGGGTGAAGCAGAAGATCGCAGAAGGCCGGGTGCCGCGGGGCCACAAGATCGGCCTGACCTCGCGCGCCATGCAGCAGTCCAGCCAGATCGACGAGCCCGACTACGGCACCCTGCTCGACGACATGTTCTTCGAGCAGGGCGGCGACATTCCGTTCAAGCGCTTCATCGCGCCGCGCATCGAGGTGGAGCTGGCCTTCGTGCTCGGCAGGAAGCTGCAGGGGCCGAACGTGAGCATCTTCGACGTGCTGGCCGCCACCGACTACGTGGTGCCGGCCATCGAGATCATCGACGCGCGCATCGAGCAGTTCGACCGCCACACCAAGGCGCCGCGCAAGGTGTTCGACACCATTGCCGACAACGCGGCCAACGCCGGCATCGTGATGGGCGGACGGCCGGTCAAGCCCGATGCGGTCGACCTGCGCTGGGTGAGCGCGCTGCTCTACAAGAACGGCGTGATCGAAGAATCGGGCGTGGCCGCGGCCGTGCTCAACCACCCGGCCACGGGCGTGGCCTGGCTCGCGAACAAGCTCGCGCCGTGGGACGAATGCCTCGAGGCCGGCGAAGTGGTGCTGGGCGGCTCGTTCACGCGGCCGACCACCGCCCTGCCCGGCGACACCTTCCATGCCGACTACGGCCCTCTGGGCAGCATTGCCTTTCGTCTCATCTAAAAGACCCACCATGCAAACACCTTTGAACACCTTCAAGCAGGCCATGCAGGCCGGCGAACAGAAGATCGGCCTCTGGGTCGGCATGGCCGACGGCTACGCGGCCGAGATCCTGGCAGGCACCGGCTTCGACTGGCTGCTGGTCGACGGCGAGCACGCGCCCAACGACGTGCGCTCGGTGCTCGCGCAGCTGCAGGGCATCTCGAGCGCCTGGTCGGCACAGCCCGAGTCGGAGCGCTCGCACCCCGTGGTGCGGGTGCCGGTGGGCGACGTCACGCTGCTCAAGCAGTTCCTGGACATCGGCGCGCAGACCATCCTGGTGCCGATGGTCGACACCGCCGAGCAGGCAGCGCGCATGGTGCAGGGCATGCGCTATCCGCCCGAAGGCATCCGCGGCATGGGCAGCGCCCTGGCGCGCGCTTCGCGCTGGCAGGCCTATCCGCGCTACCTGCACGAGGCCAACGCCCAAACCTGCCTCTTGGTGCAGGCCGAAACGGTGGAGGCGATGAAGAACCTCGACGCCATCGCGGCCACGCCGGGCGTGGACGGCGTGTTCATCGGTCCGGCCGACCTGTCGGCCTCGATGGGCTTCGTCGGCCAGCCCAACCATCCCGAAGTGCAGGCCATGATCGCCGACGCCATTGCGCGCATCCGCAAGGCCGGCAAGGCGCCGGGAATTCTCTCGACCACCGAGGAGCAGGCGCGCAAGTGGCTGGCCGCCGGCGCGCAGTTCGTGGCGGTAGGCGTGGACACCATCCTGCTCACGGCGGCGGCAAGGCAGCTGTCGTCCCGCTACAAGAGCGCCGCGAGCGCGGTGACGCCCAGCGGCTACTGAACGATTCATTCCATCTCTTTCGCACCGGAGCACCTGTCATGCAACGCGCCACTCTTGCGGCCCTTTCGGCGGCCGCCACGCTGTTCCTCGCCGCCTGCGCCCCCATGGGCACCGGCAAGCCGCAAGCCGCCACCGCCCAGCAGGAGGCCAACCGCCAGGCGGTCCTGGCCTTCTACGAAAAAGGCCTGAACCAGAAGGACGCCGACGCGGCCCTGCAGTACGTGGGCAACCGCTACGTGCAGCACAACCCCACGGCGGCCGACGGGCCCGAGGGCTTCCGCAAGTTCATCGCGTTCCTGCGCGAGAAATTTCCGAAGTCGCACAGCGACATCAAGCGCAGTTTTGTCGATGGCGACTTTGTGATCCTGCACGTCAACGCGGTGCGCGAGCCGGGCACGCGCGGCAGCGCCATCGTCGACATCTTCAAGCTGGAGAACGGAAAGATCGTCGAGCATTGGGATGTGGTGCAGCCCGTGCCCGAGACCGCCGCGAACAGCAACGGCATGTTCTGATCCTTCTGCAATCCAGACAGCCAGCCAGCCGATGCCAGCCCGATGACCACTCCCACCGATCCGAACAGCAAGCGCTTTCGCTCCGCCACCATCCGCGAGGGCACGATCCGCGCCACCACGCGCAGCTTCCTGCATGCGCTCGGCCAGGACGACGAGGACATCGCGCGCCCGCACATTGGCGTGTTCCACACCGGCGGCGAGATGAGCCCGTGCAACCTCAACCTGCGCGAGCAGGCGCAGCACGCCAAGACCGGCATCTACGCGGGCGGCGGCACGCCGCACGAATGCCCCGTGGTGTCGGTCAGCGACGGGCTCACCATGGCGCATTCGGGCATGCGCTTCTCGCTGATTTCGCGCGAGCTGATTGCCGACAGCGTGGAGGCCTCGACGCGCGGCCACCAGTGGGACGGCATCTTCGCCATCGGCGCCTGCGACAAGAACCTGCCGGGCCTGATGATGGGCATGGTGCGCTGCAACGTGCCGAGCGTGTTCGTGCACGGCGGCTCGGCTTTGCCCGGGCAGATGCCCGGACCCGATGGCCGCGACCTCAACGTGGTCGACACCTACGAGACCATCGGCAAGGTGCTGGCCGGCACCGCCATGCACGACGAGCTCGACGCCATGAGCCGCGCCTGCCTGCCCACCGCGGGCGCCTGCGCGGGCCAGTTCACGGCCAACACCATGGGCATGGTGTCGGAGGCGCTGGGCCTGGCGCCCATCGGCTCCAGCATGGTGCCGGCGGTGTTCAGCGAACGCGCGCCGCTGATGCGCCGCGCCGCAAAGAACCTCATGAAGGCGGTGATGGGCGACAGCCCGCTGCCGCGCGACATCGTCACGCGCAAGGCGCTCGAGAACGCCTGCGCCGTGGTCTCGGCCACCGGCGGCTCGACCAACGCCGCGCTGCACCTGCCGGCCATCGCGCACGAGGCCGGCATCAGGTTCCACCTGGACGACGTGGCCGAGGTCTTTGCGCGCACGCCGCTCATCGCCGACCTGCGCCCGGGCGGGCAGTACCTGGCGCGCGACGTGTTCTACATCGGCGGCGCGGGCGTCATCCTGCGCACGCTGATGGAGCAGGGTTTCGTGCACGGCGATGCGCTCAGCTTCACCGGCCGCACGCTGGCCGAGGAACTGGCCGATGCCGCGGCGCCCGACGGCCGCGTGGTGCGCGCGCCCGGCAACCCGATCACGCGCGACGGCGGTCTGGCCGTGCTCAAGGGCAACCTCTGCCCTGACGGCGCGCTGCTCAAGACCGCGGGCCTCCAGACGCTGGTGCACCGCGGCCCGGCGCGCGTCTTCGATTCGGAGGAACAAGCGCAGGCCGCCGTGCAGAACCGCCGCTACGAAGCCGGCGACGTGATCGTGATCCGCAACGAGGGCCCCAAGGGCAGCCCCGGCATGCGCGAGATGCTGGGCATCACCGCCCTGCTCTACGGCCAGGGCATGGGCGACAAGGTGGCGCTGCTGACCGACGGGCGCTTCTCGGGCGCCACGCGCGGCCTGTGCATCGGCTATGCGGGGCCCGAAGCGGCCGACGGCGGGCCGATTGCGGCGCTGCAGGACGGCGACATGGTGGCCATTGACGCGCGGTCCGGGGCGCGCACCATTTCGGTGGAACTGGCAGCGGAAGAAATCGCGCTGCGGCTGTCCAGACGTCAGGTAAACGCGGGGGTGGCGCACCGCGGCTTGCTGGAAAAATACGCGCTCACCGTGCGCCCCGCCCACCAGGGCGCCGTGACCCATTCGGGCGCAGTCACCTGGCTGCGCGACGAATCGTGAAACGCAACCAACAACACCCCGGAGACAGACCATGACCTTCACCCGCCGCCAGCTGCTGCAGACCACCGGCGCCTCGGCGCTGCTTGCCAGCCTGGGCCAGCGCGCCTTCGCGCAGGCCTCGCTCGAAACCGCCACCATCGTCACCGGCTTTGCGGCCGGCGGCACCTCGGACACCACCTGCCGGCGCCTCGCGCAGAAGCTCAGCCCCGAGTACGCCAAGGCCGTCGTGGTCGAAAACCGCACCGGCGCGGGCGGCCAGATCGCCGTGAGCTACGTGAAGGGCCGGCCCGCCGACGGCGCCACCATCCTGCAGACGCCCACCTCCATCCTCACGATCTACCCGCACATCTACAAGAAGCTGCCGTACGACCCGATGGTGGACCTCACGCCCGTGAGCATCGCCTGCATCTTCGACTTCGGCTTTGCGGTCGGCCCCGCGGTGCCCGCCAGCGTGAAGACGGTGCCCGAGTTCCTGGCCTGGGCCAAGGCCAACCCGGCCGGTGCCAACTTCGGCTCGCCGGCCGCGGGTTCCACGCCGCACTTCATCGGCGCGCTCTTGGGCAAGAAGGGCGGCGTCGAGCTCAAGCATGCCGCCTACCGCGGCACGCAGCCGGCCATGCTGGACCTGCTGGGCAGCAACATCTCGGCCGTCTCGGGGCCGATCGGCGACATCACGCAGCACCTGGCCTCGGGCAAGGTGCGCATCCTGGGCGTCTCGGGTGCCAAGCGCAGCCGCTTCGCGCCCGAGGTGCCCACCTTCGGCGAGCAGGGCATCAAGGACATGGCGCACAGCGAATGGTTCGCCTTCTTCCTGCCGGCCAAGGCTTCGCCGGAACTGGTCGCGAAGCTGAACACTGCAATGAAGAACGCGCTGGCGCAAAAGGACGTGATCGACGGGCTCGGCACCTTCGGCCTGGAGGCGATGTCTTCCACGCCGGCCGAGCTGACGGAACTGCTGAAGAAAGACACCGCCAAGTGGGCGCCGATCGTCAAGGAAGTCGGCTTCACCGCGGAGGGGTAAACCTGCATGAAGGAACTGCAATGAACACAACACTCGCCACCCGCGTGCCGCCATCGGCTCCGGTCCATCCCTCGATCCATCCGGACGAGCGCGCCGCGCGCGAGCAGCTTGCGGCCTGCTACCGCGTGTTTGCGATGCTGGGCTGGACCGAGATGATCTACAACCACATCACGGTGCGGCTGCCCGACAGCGTGACGGGCGGAGAGAAGCAGTTCCTCATCAACCCCTTCGGCCTGCACTACAGCGAAGTGACGGCCAGCAACCTGGTGAAGATCGACCTGCAGGGCAAGGTGCTCGACGGCTCGGCCTGGCCGGTGAATCCGGCCGGCTTCACGGTGCACGCCGCCATCCACGACGGCCTGCCCGGCGCGCACTGCGTGATGCACACGCACACCACGGCCGGCGTGGCCGTGGCCTGCCTGCAGGGCGGCCTGCAGCAGACCAATTTCTATACCGCGCAGTTGCACGGCATGGTGGCCTACCACGACTTCGAGGGCATCACCATCCATGCCGACGAGGGCCCGCGCCTGCTCAGGAGCATCGGCGACCGCAACGCCGTGATCCTGCGCAACCACGGCCTGCTGGCCTGGGGGCAGACGCTGCCGCAGACCTTCGCCATCCTCTGGACGCTGCAGCGCGCCTGCGAGATCCAGATGGCCACCTTCTCGATGGGCGCGGCCATTCCCGTGAGCGAGGAGATCGCGCAGCGCTGCACGCGCGACGCGCTGCAGTTCAGCCCCGAGCATGGCGCGGGGCAGGACGTGTTCGATGCGCTGGTGCGCCAGGTCGACCGCATCGACGCCAGCTACAAGAACTGACATGAAGATCTGCATCTACGGCGCCGGCGCGATCGGCGGATGGATCGGCGCCAGCCTGGCGCAGGCCGGCGAGCGGCTCAACGTGGTGGCGCGCGGCACCACGCTCGAAGCGCTGCGGCAGGACGGCCTTTCGCTGATGCGCGGCGACGTGCGCACGCGCGTGCCCGTCAACGCGGTGGCCCACCCCGAAGCGCTCGGCACGCAGGACCTGGTGGTCATCGCCGTGAAGGCGCCCGCGCTGGCCGGCGTGGCCGAACGCATCGGGCCGCTGATCGGTCCCGACACGCTGGTGCTGGTGGCCATGAACGGCGTGCCGTGGTGGTTCCTCGAAGGCGGCTTCGGCGGCGCCATCACCGGCCATCGCCTGGCGGCCGTGGATCCCGACGGCGCGATTGCAAGGGCCATCCCCTCGCGCAACGTGATCGGCTGCGTTGTGCACGCGAGCTGCTCGCTCGATGCGCCGGGCGTGGTGCGGCACCACTTCGGCAACGGGCTGATCGTGGGCGAGCCTTCGGGCGAAGCCACGCCGCGCGCGCAGAAGCTGGTCGCGCTGCTGCAGCGCGCGGGCCTGGACGCCACGCTGTCGCCGCAGATCCAGAAGGACGTGTGGTTCAAGCTCTGGGGCAACATGACGGTGAACCCGATCAGCGCGCTCACGGGCGTCACCACCGACCTGATCATGGGCGACGACTACGTGCGCGGCTTCATCTCGGCCGTGATGCTCGAAGCCAAGGAGATCGGACACCGCATCGGCATCGAGATCACCCAGAGCCCCGAAGACCGGCATGCGGTGACGATGAAGCTCGGCGCGTTCAAGACCTCGATGCTGCAGGACGTGGAAGCCGGACGCTCCGTGGAGCTCGATGCGCTGGTGACCGTGGTGCGGGAGCTCGGCGAGCTGACGGCAGTGGCCACGCCGTTCACCGACGCGCTGCTGGGGCTGGCGCGGCTGAAGATGCGCAAGCTCGGGTTGTACTGAGCCCTGCCGGTTCAGTGCTTCTTCAGCAGGACCCGCACCGCCTCGGGCAGCGAATTGACCTGCGGCATGAAGTGGTCGAGCACGGCGCCCAGGGCCACGGCGCAGACGACCGCCCCCAGCAGCGGCTTCCACGTCAGCCGCACGGCCGCCATCAGCCAGCCTTCGCGCGCCACCCGCACCGCGGCGCGCGCGGACACGTACGAGAACGCCACCTCGACGGCGACGGCCAGCAGCGCGTCCCAGCTGAAGTAGAGCAGCACCAGCGAGCCGGCGCCCAGCACGATGGCCACGCAGATCAGGAAGACGGCGACCACCGGCACCACGATGACGGCGCCCTCGTCCGCGGCGCCCGCCACCTCGAGCGCGCCACTGGCCGCATCGGACAGCGCGCTGCCTCCGGTGCCGCCGGCCGGGCTGCCGGCCGCATCGAACGCCAGATCGCCCGCATCGACGACATCACCGGCATCGATGTTGAAGCCCGCCCGGTTCTCGACCAGCCGCCGGGCCCACCAGCGCAGCACCCCCAGGTAGCCCAGATACCCCACGCCCAGCGTGAGCAGGTAGCGCAGTGCCAGCGACTGCACGTCCAGCACATGCATCTGCAGCGCCGACACGCCCCACATCAGCAGCAGCGTGAAGCTGCCGATCAGGATGCCGTGCGTGCGCAGGCTGTAGTTGCGGTGCAGCTCGCGCTCGAGCTGCGTCTCCCACAGGCGCACCGAGCGCCAGTTGGAGAGAACCTTCATTCGCCGTCGGCCGGCGCGAAGGGCACGCGCGGCGCCACCGCGCACATGAGCTCGTAGCCGACGGTGCCGGCGGCCTGCGCGACCTCGTCGATGGGGAGCACCGCGCCGCTCACGGCCGAGCGGCCCCAGAGCGTGACCTCGGTGCCGAACTTGGCCTCGGGCACGGGCGTGAGGTCGACCGTGATCATGTCCATGCTCACGCGGCCCACCATGCGGGTGCGAACGCCGTTCACCAGCACCGGCGTGCCGGTGTTGCAGTGGCGCGGATAGCCGTCGGCATAGCCGACCGCGGCCACGCCGATGGTGAGCGGCCCCTCGGCCGTGAAGTTGGAGCCGTAGCCGATGGTGTCGCCCGCCTTCAGTGTCTGGATCCCGATCAGTTTGGTCGAGAGCGTCATGGTGGGCTGCAGCTGCCAGTGCGCCGCGTCGTGCTCGGGGAAGTCGGGCGCGCTGCCGTACAGCACGATGCCGGGGCGCACCCAGTCGCCGCGGGTCTGGCGGGCGTGGCGCAGGGTGGCGGCGCTGTTGGCAATGGAGCGTTCGCCCGGCAGGTCGTGGGTGGCGCGCTCGAACACTTCGAGCTGGTGCGCGATGCCGCGTGCGCCATCGGCGTCGCTGAAATGCGTCATCAGCGAGATCTCGTCGACCTGGGGCAGCGCGTTCAGCCGGGTCCAGGCCGAGCCGAAGCGCTCGGGGGCGAAGCCCAGGCGGTTCATGCCGGAATTCATCTTGAGGAACACGCGCTGCGGCTTGAGCGTCTTGTGGGCCGCGAGCATGTCGATCTGCTCGTCGCAATGCACCGTGTGCCACAGGTCGAGCCGCGAGCACAGCTCCAGGTCGCGCGCGTCGAACACGCCTTCGAGCAGCAGCACCGGGCCGCGCCAGCCGAGGGCGCGCACGCGCTCGGCCTCGGCCAGGTCGAGCAGCGCAAAGCCGTCGGCGCCGCGCAGGCCCTCATAGACCCGCTCGATGCCGTGGCCATAGGCATTGGCCTTGACCACGGCCCAGACGCGGGCATCGACCGCGGCACGCCGTGCCCGGTCGAGGTTGTGGCGAAGCGCGGCGGTGTGGACAGTGGCGAGAATGGGGCGCGGCATGATGGGCGTCGAATGGTGGACGGATGGGGTTTTAGCATCTTCCCGGACCAGGCTGTCCAGGATGTGAACGCTGATTTCGCCGTCGTACCCCCATGCTATAACCGCCCATTCGCCCAAAAGTCGCGACACTTTTTCACTACAGCCAGCACATTCCTGGCCAGCCAGCCCATCGATGAAGCGCGGTTTCTACACGATCATGTCGGCCCAGTTCTTTTCGTCGCTGGCCGACAACGCGATCTTTGTCGTGGCGGTCGAGCTCATGCGAAGCACGGGAGCGGCCGAATGGCAGCGCGCGGCGCTGGTGCCGATCTTTGCCGTCTTCTACGTGGTGCTGGCGCCCCTGGTGGGCGCCTTTGCCGACGCCTTGCCCAAGGGGCGGGTGATGTTCATCAGCAACGCGATCAAGGTGGTCGGCTGCCTGATGATGCTGTTCGGCTCGCATCCGCTGCTGTCGTATTCGATCGTGGGGCTGGGCGCCGCGGCCTATTCGCCGGCCAAGTACGGCATCCTGACCGAGCTCCTGCCCGCTTCGCAGTTGGTAAAAGCCAACGGCTGGATCGAAGGACTCACCATCGCCTCGATCCTGCTGGGCATCGTGCTCGGCGGCTCGCTGGTGGGGCATGCGGTCTCCAGCCGGCTGCTGTCCTTCGACATGCCGCTGATCGACACGGGGGTCGATTCGCCGGCCGAGGCGGCCATCTCGGTGCTGATCTTCGTCTACATGCTGGCGGCCTGGTTCAACACGCGCATTCCGCACACCGGCGTCGAGATGCGGCCGCTGCGCGCCAATCCGGCGCACGGCCTGGCGCGCAACATGTTCTCGCTGCTGCCCGACTTCTGGCACTGCAACGCACGCCTGTGGCGCGACAAGCTGGGCCAGATCTCGCTGGCCACCACCACGCTGTTCTGGGGCGCGGGCGCCAACCTCAAGTACATCGTGCTGGCCTGGGCCGCGCTCGCGCTCGACTACAACACCACGCAGGCCACGGCGCTCACCGGCGTGGTCACCATCGGCATGGCGGTGGGCGCCATCGTGGCGTCGATGCGCATGCGGCTGGACATGGCCACACGCGTGATTCCCATGGGCATTGCCATGGGGCTGCTGGTCATCAGCATGAACCTGATCGGCAACGTCTGGATCGCGGTGCCCTTTCTGATCCTGCTGGGCGGGCTGGGCGGCTTCCTGGTGGTGCCGATGAACGCGCTGCTGCAGCACCGCGGCCACAACCTCATGGGCGCGGGCCGCTCGATTGCCGTGCAGAACTTCAACGAGCAGGCCTGCATCCTGCTGCTCGGCGGCTTCTACAGCGCCTGCACCGGCCTGGGCCTGTCGGCCTTTGCGGCCATCGGCGCCTTCGGCGGCGTGGTGGCGGGCTGCATGTGGCTGATCCAGCGCTGGCATCATCACAACCTGCGCAAGTACCCCGAAGAAGTCGAGCACCTGCTCGCCATCGCCCGCAGCGACAAGCATCATTGACCTCCCCCAGGCTGCGCGCACTTCGTGTCGCTTCGCCCACCCCCTCACCGGGGGCAACACCGGTGGCCCGGCGAAGCCGGATCCACGGTGTTCCACGAAAAAAATCCCGCCCTCATGCCCGCTTTAGCACTGATCTTCAATGCCTTCGTCTGGGGCGTTTCGTGGTTTCCCTTTCGGCACATCGAAAGCCACGGGCTGCATCCCGTCTGGACCACCTGCGTCATCTACGTGGCGATCTCGCTGGCGATGGGCTTCTTTCGCCGGCACGCCTGGCGCGGCTTCGCGGCGTATCCGATGCTGGTGCTGCTGGGCCTGGCAGCGGGCTTCACCAACCTGGGCTTCAACTGGGCGGTGACGCAGGGCGACGTGGTGCGGGTGGTGCTGCTGTTCTACCTGATGCCGCTGTGGAGCGTGCTGCTGGGCTGGGCCGTGCTGGGCGAGCGGCCCACCGGCGGCGCGCTCGCGCGCGTGGCGCTGGCGCTGACCGGCGTGGCCGTGGTGCTCAAGACACCCGGCGTCGAGTGGCCCGTGCCGTCGAGCCTGCCCGACTGGCTGGGCCTGGCGGCCGGCTTCAGCTTTGCCGTGACCAACATCGTGCTGCGCCACCTGCGCGACGCGCCCGGCGAATCGCGCGCGCTGGCCATGTTCTGCGGATGCGCGAGCGTGGCCGGCATCGCGGCGGCGGCCGGCACCCTGCTGGGCGCCTTCGGCTCCCCGCTTGCCGCGGAGCCGGGCTGGATCGGATGGGCGGCCTTGCTGGGCACCGGCTTCGTGCTGGCCAACATCTGCCTGCAGTACGGCGCGGCCCGGCTGGCGGCCAGCGCCACGGCCGTGATCATGCTGTCGGAAGTGCTTTTTGCCAGCGTCTCCTCCGTGGCGCTGGGTGCGGCCCAGATGGACCCGCGCATCCTGGCGGGCGGCGCGCTGATCGTGCTGGCGGCCGTGTGGTCGGCGTTTGCGCGAACGCCGGTGCAGGGCGATGATCGGCTTTCATCCCCCACCTGACCGAGGCAGCGCCATGACCACCAGCATCTACGACTTCGAAGCCAACCGGATCGACGGCAAGAA
The DNA here is from genome assembly GCF_056399465.1 of Variovorax sp. 01N425. Taxonomy (NCBI): domain Bacteria; kingdom Pseudomonadati; phylum Pseudomonadota; class Betaproteobacteria; order Burkholderiales; family Comamonadaceae; genus Variovorax; species Variovorax sp. 01N425. The sequence goes on from NZ_JBFTRJ010000019.1 coordinate 68,297, forward strand.
GGTGAAGCTCTCGGACTTCCGCGGCAAGGTGCTGCTGATCGTCAACACGGCCAGCCAGTGCGGCTTCACGCCGCAGTTCGCCGGGCTCGAGCAGCTGCACGAGAAGTACGCGAGCCAGGGGCTGGTGGTGCTGGGCTTTCCGTCGAACCAGTTCGGCTCGCAGGACCCGGGCACCAACGAGGAAATCGGCGCCTTCTGCACCACCAACTACGGCGTGAGTTTTCCGATGATGGAAAAGATCGACGTCAACGGCGGCAACGCCGCGCCGCTCTACCAGTGGCTCACCAAGGAAAAGCCGGGCCTCCTGGGCAGCACGGCCATCAAGTGGAACTTCACCAAGTTCCTGGTCGGCCGCGACGGGCGGGTGCGCAAGCGCTACGCGCCGCTGGACACGCCCGCGTCAATCGCGCGCGAGATCGAGGCGGCGCTGGCGGCGGGCTGAATCGAGGCCCGCTCAGAACCTGAAATCGACAGTCTTCGAGCCGCTGCCCACCGTCACCGCCTGGCTCTTGGCACTGCCGGCCATGGCAGCGTCGATGGTGTAGCGGCCCGCGGGCAGATCGACCAGGCAGACCGGCCCGCTCGCGCGCAAGGCCAGCGAGGGCGCGCCGTCGGCGCCCCTGATGTCGACCTGCACATCCGCCAGGTAGGCGCCGTCGGAGCGCGCGAAAAGCAGGGCCAGCGGATGGTCCTTCATGGCGGCGCGCATGGCGGTCGATTCGTCCGAGCCGATGCCGCCGCAGACATAGCGCACCGCGCCCTCGCCCTTCCATTGCGGCATGGCCGACTGGGCCTGCGCGCCAACGGCGCCGGCCGCGCATGCCAGCGCCAGCAGGGCGCGCCGCAAGTGCTTCTTCGGAACGGTGGAAGCTGCTTGAACAGAAGACATGAGGCTTGCTCCTAGGAAAAACGGTGCCGCCATGATGCGGCGCAAAAGCTCTGAACGCGAGTCGGACCAGGGCGCTCTTCGGTGTGCGATCAGGCCGCTGCCAGCGCCGCGTCCAGCAGCTCCACCCAGTGCCGCACGGGCGTCTGCTGGCTGCCGCTTTGCAGGTGCGTGATGCAGCCGATGTTGGCCGAGGCGATGACGCTCGGCTGCAGCTGCGCCAGGTGCCCGAGCTTGCGGTCGCGCAGCGGGTAGGCCAGCTCCGGCTGCAGCACCGAGTAGGTGCCGGCCGAGCCGCAGCACAGGTGCGATTCGTTCATGGCCACGCGCACGTCGAAGCCGAGTGCGCGCAGATGCGTTTCGACGCCGCCGCGCAGCTTCTGGCCGTGCTGCAGCGTGCAGGGCGGGTGGTAGGCGACCACGCCCTGCGGCGCATGCACGCGGGCCTTCAGGGCCGGCACCAGGTCGGGCAGCAGCTCGCTCAAATCGCGCGTCAGCTCGCTGATGCGCGCGGCCTTGGCGGCGTAGGCCGGGTCGTGCTGCAGGATGTGGCCGTACTCGCGCACCGTGACGCCGCAGCCCGAGGCGTTCATGACGATGGCTTCGACCTCGTTGCGCTCGACCATCGGCCACCAGGCGTCGATGTTGGCGCGCATCTGGGCCTTGCCGCCTTCCTGGTCGTTGAGGTGGAACCTGACGGCGCCGCAGCAGCCGGCCTCGGGCGCGACCACGGCCTGGATGCCGGCCGCATCGAGCACGCGCGCGGTGGCGCTGTTGATGTTGGGCATCATCGACGGCTGCACGCAGCCCGCGAGCATCATCACCTTGCGCGCATGCGTGGCGGTGGGCCAGGCGCCGGCCTCCTGCCTGGCCGGCACCTTGGCCTTGAGCGCATCGGGCAGCAGGCCGCGCACCGACTGGCCGAGCTTCATCGCCGGGCCGAACAGCGGCGACGGCAACCCTTCCTTCAGCAGCCAGCGCGTGGCCGCTTCCAGGGCGGGGCGCGGCACCTTCTCGTCGACGATCTTGCGGCCGATATCGACCAGGTGGCCGTACTGCACGCCGCTCGGGCAGGTGCTCTCGCAGTTGCGGCAGGTCAGGCAGCGGTCCAGGTGCAGCTGCGTGCTGCGCGTGGGGGCCTTGCCTTCGAGCACCTGCTTGATCAGGTAGATGCGTCCGCGCGGGCCGTCGAGCTCGTCGCCGAGCAGCTGGTAGGTGGGGCAGGTGGCGGTGCAGAAGCCGCAGTGCACGCACTTGCGCAGGATGGCTTCGGCCTCGCGGCCTTCGTCGGTGCCGCGGAATTCGGGGGCGAGTTCGGTTTGCATCGCTGGTGTTCTTGGTTTTTTATCTATGCGCCGGCCAACAGCCGTGCGCGATCGAAGATGCGGTGTGGATCGAACTCGTGCATCAGCGCCTGGTGGATGCGGGCCACGGGCGCGCTCAGTGCGTCGAAGCGCGGCACCCCGCTGTCCGCGGCCTGACCCGCGGGCATGCGGAACAGCGTGGCGTGCCCGCCGGCCGCGCGCGCGGCTTCGCGGATGCGCGCGGCCTGCGCGGGCGGCGCCTGGTACCAGCGCTGCCCGCCATGCCATTCGACCAGCGGCGCGTCGCCATCGCCATCCCATGCAATCGCCGATGCGGTCTGCGGCACCGACAGGCGCCACAGTGCGTTCGGGCCCGTGCCGAACCACGGCAGCTGCTGGTCGCGCAGCGCCTGCCAGTGCGCCGCGGCCTGCGCGTTGTCCTTGCGCTCGCCGCCGAGATGCGCGCAGGCGGCTTCCACCGCCGCGACCGCGCCGCGCAGGCGCAGTTGCAGGACGCCGGCGCCCGCCTGTTCGAACCAGCAGCTCGCATTGAGCGGCAGCGGCCGGCCGCCCCACTCGTTGAGCAGGCGCAGCGCATCCGCCTGGCTGCATTCGAAGGCCAGCGTGGCCTCGGCGGGCGCGACCGGCAGCACCTTGAGGCTGACCTCGGCAATCACGCCCAGCGTGCCGAGCGAGCCCGCGAGTACGCGCGAGACGTCGTAGCCTGCGACGTTCTTCATCACCTGCCCGCCGAAGCTCAGGATGTCGCCACGGCCGTTGACCAACGTGGCACCGAGCACGTAGTCGCGCACCGCGCCCACGCTGGCGCGCGCGGGGCCGCTCAAGCCGGCGGCGACCATGCCACCCACCGTGCTGTTGCTGGCGAAGTGTGGCGGCTCGAAGGGCAGGCACTGCCCCTTCTCGGCCAATGCGGCTTCGAGTTCGGCGAGCGGTGTGCCGGCGCGCACGGTGACGACGAGTTCACTCGGCTCGTAGCTCGTGATGCCTGCGAGCGCCGTGGTGTCGAGAACGTCGCCTTGCAACGCCTCGCCGTAGAAATCCTTGGTGCCGCCGCCGCGAATGCAAAGCGGCGTGGCGTCGGTGGCTGCGGCGCGGATGCGCTCGACGATCTGGCGGAGGGCGGATTCCATGGTCTGTGTTGTGTTCTTGTCGTCGTTCTCAGAAGCGCGGCAGGTCGGGATGCGGCAGCCGGCCGCCGCGCACCACCTGCTTGCCGTATTCGGCGCAGCGCTGCAGCGTGGGAATCACCTTGCCGGGGTTCAGCAGGCCGGCCGGATCGAAGGCGCGCTTGACGCCGAACATCTGCTCGTTCTCGGCCGCGGTGAACTGCACGCACATGCTGTTGAGCTTTTCCACGCCCACGCCATGCTCCCCCGACACGGTGCCGCCCATGGCCACGCTGGTCTCGAGGATGTCGGCACCGAAGAGCTCGCAGCGGTGCAGCTCGTCGGGGTCGTTGGCATCGAACAGCACCAGCGGATGCAGGTTGCCGTCGCCCGCGTGGAACACGTTGCAGCAGCGCAGGTTGTACTTCTTCTCCATCTGCTGGATGGCCAGCAGGATGTCGGCCAGGCGCTTGCGCGGAATGGTGGAGTCGAGGCACATGTAGTCGGGGCTGATGCGGCCCGACGCGGGGAACGCGTTCTTGCGGCCGCTCCAGAACTTCATGCGCTCTTCCTCGCTGCTGCTCACCGCAATGGCGGTGGCGCCGCAGGCGCGCAGCACGGCCGTCATGCGGCCGATTTCTTCTTCCACTTCCTCGGCGGTGCCGTCGGATTCGCACAGCAAAATCGCGGCGGCGTCGAGGTCGTAGCCCGCGTGCACGAAGTCCTCGACGGCGGCGGTCATGGGCTTGTCCATCATCTCGAGCCCCGCGGGAATGATGCCGGCCGCAATCACCGCGGCCACCGCATCGCCGGCCTTGCGAACGTCGTCGAAGCTGGCCATGATGCAGCGCGCGACCTGCGGCTTGGGCACCAGCTTGACCGTGACCTCGGTGGTCACGGCCAGCATGCCTTCGCTGCCGATGACCAGCGCGAGCAGGTCCAGGCCCGGCGCGTCGAGCGCCTCGCCGCCAAACTCGATGGGCTCACCTTCGGCCGTGAAGCCGCGCACGCGCAGCACGTTGTGCAGCGTGAGGCCGTACTTGAGGCAATGCACGCCGCCCGAGTTCTCGGCCACGTTGCCGCCGATGGTGCAGGCGATCTGGCTCGACGGATCGGGCGCGTAGTAGAGGTTGAAGGGCGCGGCGGCTTCGCTGATGGCAAGGTTGCGCACGCCGCACTGCACCACGGCCGTTCGGCTCACCGGGTCGATCTTCAGGATGCGGTTGAACTTGGCGAGCGACAGCGTCACGCCCAGCGCATGCGGCATGGCGCCGCCCGAGAGCCCGGTGCCCGCGCCGCGCGCCACCACGGGCACACCGAGCTGGTGGCAGGTCTTGAGCACGGCCGCCACCTGTTCCTCGGTCTCGGGCAGGGCCACCACCAGCGGGCGCTGGCGGTAGGCGGTGAGGCCGTCGCATTCGTAGGGCGTGGTGTCCTCGGCGTGCCAGATCAGCGCGTGGGCCGGCAGGTGGGCCTGCAGGGCGCGCACGATCTGCGACTGGCGGTCGGTTTTTTTTTGCAGCAGCGAATCGTGCTGGGCGGCGGTGAGCGGCGCGTTCATGGATGTCTCTCTTGGTGCCCTGCACTCTACGCAAAATGCGGCGCGGCCGGGTTGATGCTTTTTTGCGCGGCGCTTGAGAGAACTTTGCCGATAGAACTCTGCCGGCCGGCCGGCCGGCCGGCCGGCCGCCGGTTCAGCGCAGGCTCTGCGCGAGCCAGTCTGCAAACGCCGCGCATTCCCAGCGATCGAGCATGCCGGGCTGCCAGCAGATGGTGTGGCGGTGCGGCGAGGGCACGGGCCGGTCGGACAGCGGCACCAGCCGGCCCGATTCGAACCAGGCGGCGCCCATCTTCTGGCGCACCAGCGCCACGCCGAAGCCGCTCGCGGCCGCGTCGTAGACCAGGCCCAGGTCGTTGAACTGCGAGCCGACGTGCGGTTCGGGCTGGTCGAGGCCGCAGCTTGCGAACCAGGTGCCCCAGGGCTCGAGCGGGCTGCGGATCAGCCGCGCGCTGGCAATCTCCGCCGCGGTGCAAAAGCCGTCGAACGGGCCGAATTCGTTGAGGTAGCTCGGGCTGCAGGCGGGCACCACCTCTTCCTCGAGCAGCAGGCGGTGTTCGCAGTCGGCATACGCACCGTTGCCGTAGCGCACTTCGAGATCGGCCTGCTCGGCCGTGACATCGAGCAGCGGAATGGACACCTGCAGCACCAGCTCGATGTCGGGGTAGATGTTGCGGAACAGCTCGAGCCGCGGCATCAGGAACACGCGGCTGAAGGTGGGCGTGACGGCGATGCGCAGGCGCGTGGCGCGCGTCGCCGCGTTGCCGAGCGGCGTGGCCTGCAGCGCCGCAAGGCCGGTGCGCACGTTGGCAAGGTAGGCGGCGCCGTCGGCCGTGAGGCTGAAGTCGCCGCGGCCGAAGAGCTTGAAGCCCACGTGCGCCTCGAGCTGGCGGATGCGGTGGCTCACGGCGCTGGCGGTGACGCACAGCTCGTCGGCCGCGCGGCCCGCATGCCGCAGCCGCGCCACGGCCTCGAAGGTCAGCAGGCACTGGATGGGCGGGATGTGCTGCAGGGCCATTGTCTTTACCCTCCGGTCACTTGTCCGGCGTGTTCTTGGTTTCGGCGCTGTTGGTTTTGGCGCTGTTGGTTTTGGCGCTGTTGGTTTTGGCGCTGTTGTTCAGGGCGCGTGCACAGGCCACCGGGTACTCCCCTCCGCGAATGTCCCCCGGCTTCGCCTCCTCCTTGATTTCGCTGCGGGGAGCACCCGATGCCCTGTGCACCAGGGCACGCTGCTGGTGTATCGCCGATCAACGACTGCTCTGTCCAACGCTCCCGCTGATGGGGTGCCTTGCGCAGCGAAATCAAGGAGGAGGCCGCAGGCCGGGGGACATTCGCGGAGCAAGGTACCCCGTCGGCGGGAGCGCGCCCCGAACACGGCACGTCATGCACGACGCGTCGGGTCATACCTAGTCCTCGAAGAAGCTGACGGGCAACCCCGGCGTATCGACCTGCATCGAGATCACCGTGCCCGAGGCCGGCAGCCGCTCGATCTCGGCGGCGGGGCGGCCCTTGCGGGCGGTGGTGACGAAGAGCGTCTTCAGGTCGTCGCCGCCGAAGCAGGGCATGGTGGGGCACTGGGCCGGCACGGGAACGGCGGCCACGATCTCGCCCGAAGGCGCAAGGCGCAGCAGCTGCGCGCCTTCGAACATCGCGACCCAGTAGTGGCCCTGTGCATCGACCGTGGCGCCATCGGGGCGGCCTTCGTAGCGCAGCGTCGGCGAATCGGGGGTCCAGCCTTCGGGCTTGGCGTCGAACTGGTGGAACACGCGGGGCTGCGAAAGCGTATTGGCCGCCGCGTCCCAGTTCCAGGCGCGCACCTGGTGCGCGGGCGTATCGGCCCAGTACAAGGTGCGCGCATCGGGCGAGAACGCGAGCCCGTTGGCCGTGGTCACCTGGTTGGCCATCTGCGTGAGGGCCGGCGCCACGCCGCTGCCGGGCCGCGCATCGAGGCAGTAGAGCGCGGCGTTGGCGCGGTCCTTGGCCTCGTTGATCGAACCGCTCCAGAAGCGGCCGAGCGCGTCGCACTTGCCGTCGTTGAAGCGCATGGTGCGCACGTCGTGATCCACGCGCGCGATGGCGACAAGTTCACCACCCCACTCGCGCGCCCGGTAGATGCCGTCGCGCAGCGCGATCACGAGGCCGCCGCTGCGTGCCGGCGCCATGCAGCCGGGCTCGGTGGACAGGGCCCAGCGCTCCACCTTGGCCGAGTCCGTGCCGATGTCGCCGCGCGTGCGCAGCACCGCACGGCCCGGGATGTCGAGCCAGTACAAGGCGCGTTCCCGCGGATGCCAGAACGGCGATTCGCCGAGCTCGCAGAGGCTGTTGTCGATGGAGGTCCACATGCCCGGAATTGTGCATGCGCGGACATCGCCGCTCCAGAGGAAAAACGCAGGCAAAAAAAAGCCCGCTGACGCCGAAGCGCTCGCGGGCTGAACATCCAAAGGAGACCTCGCTGAAAAATCGTCCTGTTCTTTCTTTTTCTTCTTCTCACCACCAGCCCCCGCACCGCATGCCTCGTTCCAGAAACACCGAGGAACCGGCTTTGCCGGGCCTCTGGTGTTGCCCCCAGCAGGGGGGTTGGCGTAGCGACACGAAGTGCGCGAAGACTGGGGGGTTACCTGTTGTATGCGGTCTCGCCGTGCGAGGAGATGTCGAGGCCTTCGCGCTCTTCTTCTTCCGACACACGCAGGCCGATGGTGAGGTCGGCGATCTTGTAGGCAATGAACGAGACCACGCCCGACCAGACGATGGTCAGCAGCACGCCCTTGAGCTGGATCCACACTTGGGCGCCGATGCCGTTGGACACCACGCTGGCCGTGACCCAGTCGCCCACGAGGCCGGGGCCGCCCAGGGCCTGGGTGTTGAACACGCCGGTGAGCAGCGCGCCGACGATACCGCCGACACCGTGCACGCCGAACACGTCGAGCGAGTCGTCCGCGCCGAGCAGCTTCTTGAGGCCGTTGACGCCCCAGAGGCAGGCGAAGCCGGCGATGAAGCCGATGATGATCGCGCCCATCAGGCCGACGTTGCCGGCGGCCGGGGTGATGGCCACCAGGCCTGCCACGGCGCCCGAAGCGGCGCCCAGCATCGAGGCCTTGCCGCGCATCAGCGCTTCACCGATGCACCATGCGAGCACGGCAGCGGCCGTGGCGGTGAAGGTGTTCATGAAGGCGAGCACGGCGCTGGTGCCGGCTTCCAGGGCCGAACCGGCGTTGAAGCCGAACCAGCCGACCCACAGCAGCGAAGCGCCGACCATGGTGAGCGTGAGCGAGTGCGGCGTGAAGGCTTCCTTGCCGTAGCCCACGCGCTTGCCGATCACGAAGGCGCCGACCAGGCCCGCCACGGCGGCGTTGATGTGCACCACGGTGCCGCCCGCGAAGTCGAGCGCGCCCCACTGCCAGATCAGGCCGGCCTTGGCGTTCTGTGCGTCCACCACGTTGGCGGCGGTGTAGGCGTCCGGGCCCATCCAGAACCAGACCATGTGCGCGAGCGGCGCATAGCTGAAGGTGAACCAGATCACCATGAACAGCAGCACGGCCGAGAACTTGGCGCGTTCCGCGAAGGCACCCACGATCAGGCAGCAGGTGATGCCGGCGAAGGTGGCCTGGAAGGCGGCGAACAGCAGCTCGGGGATGTAGACGCCCTTGCTGAAGGTGGCGCCGGGTGCGAACACGCCGGTGGCCGGATCGAAGATCCCCTTCATGAAGAGCCGGTCGAATCCGCCGAAGAAGGCGTTCCCCTCGGTGAACGCGAGGCTGTAGCCATAGATGAGCCACAGCACCACGATCATCGAGAAGGTGACCATCACCTGCATCAGCACCGACAGCATGTTCTTGCTGCGTACCAGGCCGCCGTAGAACAGCGCCAGGCCGGGGACGGTCATCATGATGACGAGCAGCGTGGACAGCATCATCCAGCTGGTGTCACCCTTGTTGAAGGAAGGAGCGGCAGGCGCCGCGGCGGGCGCTGCTTCGGCAGCCGCAGCGGGTGCGGCGGCAGCCGGAGCGGCCGCAGGTGCCGGAGCAGCGGCTGCGGGCGCGGACGCCGCCGGCGCCTCGGGCGTGGCAGCAGGCGCCTGGGCGAAGCTCGCCGTGCCTGCAGCGAGCAGGCTCAGGCCGAGCGCGAGAGAAACAAGCAGTTTTTTCATGGTTGTTGTTTTCCGGGCTGGATCAGAGGGCTTCGCGGCCGGTTTCACCGGTGCGGATGCGAACGACCTGCTCGAGGTTGTAGACAAAAATCTTTCCGTCGCCGATCTTGCCGGTGCGCGCCGCACCCTCCACGGCTTCGATCACGCGGTCCACGAGGTCGTCGGACACCGCCGCCTCGATCTTGACCTTGGGCAGGAAGTCGACCACGTACTCCGCGCCGCGGTACAGCTCGGTGTGGCCCTTCTGGCGGCCGAAGCCCTTGACCTCCGTGACCGTGATGCCCTGCACGCCGATGGCCGAGAGGGCTTCGCGCACCTCGTCGAGCTTGAACGGTTTGATGATGGCTGTGACCAGCTTCATGATGACTTTCTCCTTCTTGGATGGAATGGATGGTGCGGCAGCTTGGGCCGCACCTTGTTCTTGTGCCTGCTTACAGGGTCTTGCTGAGCGTAACGATGAAGCGCGCCTTGTTGGGCGAATAGGTGGTCTGGCCGAAGGTGCCGAAGCCGAGGTCGACGCCCGGGTTGGACACGGCCAGGTACGAGCTCTTCTTGTTGGCGCCCTGGATCGAGCCGGCCAGTGCGAGGCCGCTGCCGAAGTCGTACGACACGCCCACGTTGTAGTCGACGTAGCTCTTGTAGCCCAGGCTGCGGATGTCGCTGGACATGTGGGTGTAGCCCACGGCGGCCTTCAGCGTGAGCTTGGGCACGATCTCCTTGCTGTAGGCCAGGTTCAGGTAGCCGGTGTTGGTGCCCTTCAGGCCCGAGCCGGCCTTGTTGCCCGCGTAGCCGAAGTAGTCCTTCGACACCGTGTGCGAGTATTTCAGCGTGAACGAGCCGATGGCCTCGTCGGCCCAGGTGCCGGCGCCGTACAGCTCGGTGGTGTTGCCGGCGGAGTTGCCCGGGTAGATGTAGGTCAGCGCGCCCACGTCCATGTCGAAGGGGCCGGCCTTGAACTTGTAGCCGCCGTAGATGTCGCTCTCGATGCTGTTGCCCTTGAGCCAGTTGACGCTGGAGTTCCAGTTGCCCACGTAGAAGCCGGTCTCGCCGAAGGCGTAGTCGAAGCCGCCCTGGATCGCGGGCTTGAAGCCCTTGGTCTTGGCGTAGTCGTTCTTCCCGATCATGTCCTGGTCCTGGCCGCGGAACTTGTAGTTGCTGGTCAGTGCCACATTCCCCGTGAGCTGTGCGCTCGCAAGCATCGGCAGGGCAGCAAGGGCGGCCACGGCCATTGCCTGGGCGAATTTACGGTGCATCATCGAGACTCCTCGGAGTTGGTTGGATTGTTGGGGGACACCGTCTCATAGCAGGGAGCGTGCCAAAGTGCACGTTTTGCCCTGCGGCACCGCGGCCGCCCCCGCACCTGCAACCCAGGCGAAATAGTTACAAGCGTGTTCAGTTGCGGTACCCCATGGGGCACCGCGGTGCATGAGCCCGGCCAAAAACGGGCGCACCACAATGGTGAGAGGGAGTGGAATGAGCCTGTCTTTGGTGCAAAGCCGTGCTTTGCTTGGGCTGGAAGCGGCCAGTGTCACGGTCGAGGTGCATCTGGCGAACGGCCTGCCGAGCTTCACGCTCGTCGGGCTGGCGGAAACCGAGGTCAAGGAGGCGCGCGAGCGGGTGCGCTCGGCCATCCAGAACGCCGGCCTGGAGTTTCCGAACAACAAGAAGATCGTCGTCAACCTGGCGCCGGCCGACCTGCCCAAGGATTCCGGCCGCTTCGACCTGCCGATCGCGCTCGGCATCCTCGCGGCCAGCGGGCAGATCCAGCCTGCGCTGCTGGCGGGCCATGAATTTGCCGGCGAGCTCTCCCTTTCAGGCGAGCTGCGGCCGGTGCGCGGCGCGCTCGCCATGGCGCTGGCCCTGCACACGCGCGGCATCGCGACGCGGCTGGTGCTGCCCGCCGCAAGCGCCCAGGAAGCGGCGCTGGTGCCCGGCAGCGAGGTGTACGGCGCCAGGCACCTGCTGGACGTGGTGCAGCGCTTCATGCCCGAGGGCGCCGCGCTGCCGCAGGGCGAGGAACAGCAGCAGCAGCCCGCCGCCGACGGCTGGGCCCGGGTGCATGCCGCAGCCGCGGCGGCCGCGCCGCTCTATGCCGACCTGGCCGACGTGAAAGGCCATGCAGGCGCCAAGCGCGCCCTCGAGATCGCCGCCGCCGGCGGCCATAGTCTGCTGATGGTCGGCGAGCCCGGTTCGGGCAAGTCGATGCTGGCGCAGCGCTTTGCCGGCCTGCTGCCGCCCATGAGCGTCGACGAGGCGCTGGAGAGCGCGGCCGTGGCCAGCCTGGCCGGCAGTTTTTCGGCCGCGCGCTGGATGAACCGGCCGACCTCGGCGCCCCATCACACATCGAGCGCCGTGGCGCTCGTGGGCGGCGGCTCGCCCCCGCGGCCCGGCGAGATCTCGCAGGCGCACCATGGCGTGCTCTTCCTGGACGAATTTCCGGAGTTCGCCCGCTCGGCCCTCGAGGCGCTGCGCGAGCCGCTGGAGACGGGCACCATCACCATCGCGCGCGCCGCCCGGCGCGCCGAGTTTCCGGCGCGCTTCCAGCTGGTCGCGGCCATGAACCCCTGCCCTTGCGGCTACCTGGGCTCGACGCTGAAGGCCTGCCGCTGCACGCCGGACCAGATCTCGCGCTACCAGGCCAAGCTCAGCGGCCCGCTGCTGGACCGCATCGACCTGCACATCGAGGTGCCCGCGGTATCGGCGCAGCAGCTCATCGACGCGCCGCCCGGCGAATCGACGGCCAGCATCCGCACCCGCGTGGTGGCCGCGCGCGAGTTCGCGCTGCAGCGCCAGGGCAGCCCCAACCAGGCGCTGCAGGCCGGCGCCATCGACAAGCATGCCGCACTCGACGATGCGGCGCGCAAGTTCGTCTACAACGCCGCCGCCAAGCTCGGCTGGTCGGCGCGCAGCACGCACCGCGCGCTCAAGGTGGCGCGCACCGTGGCCGACCTGGCGGGCGCCGAATCGGTGGGGGTGGTGCATGTGGCGGAAGCGGTGCAGTACCGCAGGGCGCTGCGGAACTGAGCGCCCCCGCCAAGGCGCAGAGCAGCGCCTACTTGAACTCGTGGCTCACCACAGGCGCCGACCTGCTGTCCTGCACCGTCACGCGCTGGCGGTAGACATCGAGGTCGCCGTTGCGCACTTCGATGTTGTAGATGCCCGGGCGCAGCGAGAGCGACTTGAGCGGCGGGCTCACGCCGCGCTCGGCGCCGTCGACGAAGACCTGGCCCCAGGGCCGGATGTTGAGCACCACGCGCCCCATGCCGGGCGGAGCGGCCGGCGGCGCGGGCGGCGGGGTCGGGCCGCCGGCAATCACGGTGGGTACCGAGTTTGTCGGCGCCGTGCCCGGTGCCGCGGGCACGGCCTGGGCGAGCCGGTTCAGCTCGGCAATGGCGTTGCGGGCATCGCGCGCATGCGGGCCGCGCCGGTAGCGGCGCAGGTAGGCCTCGTAGCCTTCGCGCGTGTTCTCGGCCTGGGCCAGGTTCCAGTCCTCGGCTTCGGCGGTGGCCATGGCGGCCTCCGGCGGCGGCACGGGCGTCGGCGTCGCGCCCGGGGGCGTGGCGGCGGGGTCCGGCGTGGCCGGTGCGGGTGCGGGTGCAGCTGCCGGCGCCGCGCCGACCGGCACGTTGGTCAGCGGCGTCAACGGGCCGGCCGGTGCGCTGGCCGCTGCCGCGGGAGGCGGCGTGCCGGGCGCTGCCGCCACATTCTCGCCCGCGGGCGCCGATGACGATGATGAGCCGCCGGCGGCGCTTTCGCCCGGCGGCATGGCGGCGGGCGGCGGCGAGGTGGCGGACATCGGCCCCGACGGCGGGGGCACCGGCACCATGGCGGTCGATGTTTCCTGCCGGCCTGAAGTCAAGTGAAGGCCGATCCAGCTGCCCACGGCCACCAGCGCAATCAGCAGCACGCCGACCAGGCCCCACGGCGGCCGCGACGATTTCTTGCCGGTCGGCGCTGGCTGAGGCTGCGGCTTGCCGGGAGCCGATGGAGGACGTGCCGGCGCTGCCGCAGCCTCGCGCGGCGCGGCGGGCTTGGGCGAGGCTGACGGTACCGGCTCGGCTTTGGACGCGGGCTGAGGCTTGGGCTTGGGCTTGGGCTCGACGGGCTCGGAGGCAGCGGCTTCAGGCCGCACAGCACTGGCCGATGCAGTGGCTTGCGCTGCTGCGGCCGCCGCTGGCGCCGATGCCTGGGGTGCCGCCGAGGCAGCCGGCGCTTGCTGCGGCACCGGTGCCACCGCGGGCGCGGCCTTCGAAGGCGGCGGTGGCGCGATGACGGCCATGGGCGCCGCCAGTCCGCTCACGTAGGTATCGCCCAGCTTGGCAAGCCCCAGTTCGGCCGCGAATGCGGCCACGGTCTGCGTGCGGTCCTTGCTGTGCACGGCCAGCGTGTGGTCGACGGCCGCGCAGAAGGCCGGGCTCAGGTCGCTGCGGCCCAGCGACGACAGCGGCACGTAGGCGTCCTGCACGCTGCGCACCACGGCCGATGGCGGCGGGTGGCCGGTGACCGCGCGGTACAGCACGGCGCCCAGCGCGTAGAGATCCGTCCACGCGCCCTGCAGCAGCGTGTTGTCGTCGGCGTACTGCTCGATCGGCGAATAGCCGGACTTCACCATCACCGCCACTTCGTCGACCAGGTCGGCGATCGACTTGCGCGCCGCGCCAAAGTCCAGCAGCACCGGCAGGTCGTCCTGCTGGATGAAGATGTTGTCGGGCGCGATGTCGCGGTGGAAGCACTGGCTGCGGTGCAGCGTCTCGAGCGCGCCGAGCAGCGGGCCGAGCATGCTCAGAAGCCAGGCCTCGGAGATCTTCTTCGGCTCTTCCTCGGCCAGCCGGCGCAGCGTGCGGCCGCGGTAGAGCTGGATCGCCATGTAGGCGGTGCTGTTGGCCTCCCAGAAGCGGTGCACCCGCACAAGCGCCGGATGGCTGAACTGCGCGAGCGTGCGCGCCTCGTTGATGAAGCTGCGCAGGCCCGCCTGGAAGGTGGCCGTGAGGCGGTCGGAACGCACGTGCACGCTGTCGTCGCCCACGCGGCGCGCGAGCATCGAGGGCATGTATTCCTTGATGGCCACCTCGCGCTGCAGCGAATGGTCGTAGGCGCGGTAGACGATGCCGAAGCCGCCTTCGCCAATGACCTCGAGCAGCTCGAATTCGTCCAGCCGGTGGCCCGCGTCCAGCGGATGGGGGCGCTCCTGCGGATCGGCCTGCATGCTGGCGCTGCCGTTGCTGTTGTCATTGCTGGCGTTGGTCGTCATGCATCTCCTCCCGCGGCGGGGGTCTGGTCGTTCATGCCCATGGCACATGCCCCTGTGAAAACAACTTCGAGAACAACGGCGTGTTGAGGCCTCCGCCGTGGGCGGCGGTGCGCAGCGGCGAGCCGTCCGCCTGGTTGGTCCACCAGTAGCTGGTGCTTCCGAAGGCATCGAAGCACAGCGGCAGCTCGGGCCAGCCGAGGCGCTGCTGCGCACCGGTGGCGCCGGCGCCGCCAGCCGCGGGCCCGAGGATCGAAAGGATGTCGTCCGAGCCGCCGCTCGCGGTCTGGAAGCCGCCGTGGGCCGCGGCCAGCACCTGGCGGTCGAACTGGTCGGGCGCCACGCTGTGGCGGATCGCCTGCAGCAGCGCGCTGCCGCATTGCCAGTACCACGCGGCCGAGCCCTCGAGCATGGAGGGCCGGTAGCTCGAGGCGGCCACCTGCAGCGTCACGCACACGGGGTAGTAGCGCCCCACGCGGTCGCAGCTGGGCGCCAGGCAGCCGAACTGCACCGCGTCCACGCCCTGCGTGGCCGGAATCGCGAAGTTCCAGACCGGCGCCACCACGTAGTGCCGCGTCATGGCGTCGGGCCAGCGCTTGAAGGTGCCCAGGCCGTTCTGCATCCAGCGGTCCCACCAGGCCTGCAGCTCGCGCGGCACGCGGCGGTAGAGAAAGTCGCCGGCCGCTGGCAGCTTGCCGTACCAGCCGATCTGCTCGTCGTCGGGCACCCATACCCGCGGCGAAGGAATGCCGCTGTTCATGTCAGGATTTCCCCGGGCATGAAAAGCCGTTCATCTGGTGCAGGCGCAGCGGGTTGTAGACGCTGTTCGCCGTCACCGCGAGCACCACCTTCCTGCCCTGCAGGTCGAAGGTCGCGTTGAACGATTCGGGTGCGCTGCCCGACGAAATGGAGGCCTTGTCGAACAGCCGGTGCAGCGCCCACGGCCCTTCGGTGACGATGCCGCCGGCCGGCGTGCCGCTGGCGGTCGTCACCTGCAGCCGCACCTGGTTGCTGTTGCGCGGGCCGGGCCACTTGACGGTGCTGGGGGCCTGCGGCCCGTGCGCATAGCGCACCGTCTGCCCGTCGATGTCGAGCGTGAACTGGCTGATGGCGGCGTCCATGTCCTCGGGCCGGATGTCGATGGTGAACGAGGGCGTGCGCCCGCCCGCCATGCCCGAGAAGAACACGTCGCGGATCGCCTGCGCCTTCTGGAACGAATCGAGATACGCCGAGCGCCCCGGCGAGCTGCCGTCCACGCCCTTCTTGAAGGCCCAGGGGTTGACGGAGGTGTCGACCTGCGAGGCCAGGTTCTTCTGGAAGAAGTCGTCCATCATGCCGCCCGGCGCGAACAGCTGCGCGAAGTCGCCGGCGGCCACGTCGCGGTTCGAGCCGCGCGAGAACGGATAGCGCCCCGCAATGGCCTGGCTGCAGAACTGGCCGATGGTGGCGGCCGCGTTCTGCCCGATGTTCTGCCGCGTCACCGCCGCCGCCTTGGACGATGCGGTGGCCGAGAGGTCGTTCAGCATGCCCTGGAACGGCACCGGCAGGCGGCCCGCCTCGGCCTGCACCTTGGTGACCGCGTCGCTCGATGGCGGGATGTTGCCGCTGCGCAAGGCCGTGTCGGTGGCGGTGAGGAAGGTGTAGAGCTCGTTGATGAGCGCGGCCGTCGCGTCGATCGGCGCCTGGCCGCCGGCCTTGGGCGCGGTGACCATGCGGCGAAGCGGCGCGAAGTGGTTGTCCACCAGCGATTCGGGGCGGTCCGGCACCGTGTTGCGGCGCTGGCTGCCGTCGGGCTGCCCGATGAGCTGCTCGATGCGCTCGCGCGTGCTGGCCACGCGGTTCTGCGCCTGGTCGAGCAGGCTGCGCGTGGCCTCGTCGTGGTTGCGCAGCAGGTCGGTCTCGCGCGCCGCGCCGCGGATGAGGCGCGACATCGGCGACTCGCTGGTCGAGAGCACGCGCGTCATCTGGATGCTCTGCAGCAGCGAGCGGCTGTCGGCCAGCCGGACGTCGAGCAGGTAGTCGTCCCAGACGCGGATGTAGTCGGTGAGGTAGAGCCGGCGCACCTCGCGCAGCAGCAGCTCGCGCGAGGTGATGTCGGCCATGCCCGGCGCGCGGATCTGCAGCACCCAGCGGTCTTCCTGTTCGAGCGCGAGCGTGGTCTCGGCCATGCGCTTGTCGAAGATGTCCCAGTAGCCGCGGTAGGTGAACAGCGTGGGGATGCCGTCGGTGAGCGGCTTGCCACTCGCGCGCTTGATCACCAGCGCGGACTCGGCACCCGCCGCCTCCGCAATGCTGAAGGCATTGGGCGGGCTGGTCTGCAGCAGGATGCGCCGCAGCCGCGCATAGGCGCGCTGCGCCAGCGGCACGCCGGCCAGGCGGTTGCGCGTCTCGGTGACGAGCCGGTCGTCCTTGGCGAAGGGCGAGGTCACCACGCGTTCGGCGAACAGCGCCTTCAGGTGCGACTCGAGGTTGGTGCGCTGCTCGCGCGTGAGGCCGGCGCCGATCTTGCGGTCCACGTCGGTGAGCAGCCAGGCCTGGAGAAAGTCGGCGTCGTAGCGCTCCGCGTCGTACAGCATGAGGTAGGCCTTGAGCGCCTCGTAGCTGTATTCGGCATCGGTCTTGGAGGCCTCGCGCAGCGCCTGCTCCACGCGCTGCGCGGCCTGCGGCAGCAGCACCCCTTCGAGCGCGCGCTGGTAGACGCCGTCGGTCGCGGCCTGCAGCTTCTCGCCCTGGTAGAGGCCGAAGCGATAGCCCATGGGCGGATCGCCGATGTCGAAATGGCTCGACTTGGGCAGGTCGCGCAGGCGGTCGAGCACCGGCAGCGAGCTGGCGATGTCGCTGTTGGAATCGACCACCGTCGGCAGTTCGCCGCGCGCCGCGGCCTTGTTGAAGGCCTTGGCATTGGTGTCGACCTCGGCCACGTAGTCGCGGTTGTTGCGCCAGCTGTTCACGCAGGCGCCCAGCACCACCACCAGCAGCACACCGATGAGGCCGTAGCCCGCGAGGTCGATGGCGCGCTTGCGCCGGTACCAGCGCAGGTTGGTGCCGGCCACGCCCGCGTCGCGGAAGATCACCTGCTGCAGCAGCTCCTTGAGGAAGTAGCTCTTGCCCGGGCCCGGCGGCGGCGCGGGCGGCGCATTGACCTGCAGGTAGCGCTTGATCGCGCCCATCACGCGGTCGAAGGCCGTGCCCTCCTGCGTGCCGCTGGTGAAGTACACGCCGCGCAGCATCGGCGCGACTTCGAACTTCGAGGGGTTGAACACGTCGGCCAGGAAGGTGCCCAGGATGTCCTCGAAGCTCGCGAACTGCTGCGGCAGCAGGTAGGCCTGCGCGCGGCGCAGCTGGTCGGGCTCGGCCGCCAGCAGTTCCGGCAGGCGCTCGTCCAGGCGCTGGTGCAGCAGCTTGTATTCCTGGTGGAAGCGCTCGCGCAGGTCGGCCTTGGCCGGGTCTGCGGGGTTGGCATCGATCGGAAAGGTGAAGCCCCAGACCTGTGCGCGCTCCGCCCGGCCGAGCGCGCCGAAGTACTCGTTGAAGCCGGCCAAGAGGTCGGTCTTGGTGACCAGCACGTACACCGGAAAATTGATGCCCAGGCCGTTGCGCAGTTCGAGCAGCCGCTTGCGCAGCGCCATCGCGTGGCGCGCGCGCTGCGCGTCGTCGGCCAGCGGCAGGTCGGCAATGCTGATGGTGAGGATGGCACCGTTGATCGGCTGGCGCGGCCTGAACTTCTTGAGCAGGTCGAGGAAGCCCTTCCACTCGCCCTCGTCGGTCTCGCGGTTGCTCTCGTGCGTGGTGTAGCGCCCGGCGGTGTCGATCAGCACCGCCTCGTTGGTGAACCACCAGTCGCAGTTGCGCGTGCCGCCGATGCCGCGCACCGCGGCCTTGCCGAGCTGGTCGGCCAGTGGAAAGTCGAGGTCGGAGTTGACCAGCGCGGTGGTCTTGCCCGAGCCCGGCGCGCCGATGAAGATGTACCAGGGCAGCTGGTACAGGTACTGGCGGTCGAACAGCGCGAAGCGCCCCGCGGGCTTGCCGCCGGCATCGGCGCCGAAGCGCATGTTCTTCAGGATGGACGTGGCGTCGGTGAAGCCGCTTTGCAGCTCCTTGATCTCGGGCGCATCTTCCGGCTTGGCGGCCTTCTCCTTGGGCGACGGCGTGCGCAGCTGGTTGAGCAGCTGCGCATTGAGGCGCCGCTCGCGCCACTTGCGGTAGAGCACGCGCGCGATCCAGATCGCGAACATCAGCGCGATCACCACGATGCGCACGAACTCGCTTTCGAACGGCCGGTAGCGGCCCACCGCAATGACGGGGCCGATGATCCAGATCAGGAACGCAACGGCGAGCAGCCCGAGAAAGACCCACAGGTCGCGGCTCACGAGAAAACGGAAAATCGCGCGCAGCATCAGCGGGTTCCTCCCTGCGGTGCAGGAGCGGCGCCTGCGGCCACGGGTGCCACCAGCAGCGTCACTTCGACCCGACGGTTGCGCGCACGGTTGGCCGGCGAATCGTTGGGCACCAGCGGGTCGGCATCGCCGCGGCCTTCGGCGCGCAGGCGCTCGGGCCGCGTGACGCGCGTGGCGATCATCTTCTTGACCGCATCGGCACGCGCCTGCGAGAGCTGCCAGTTGGACGGAAAGCGCACGCTGCGGATCGGCTGGTCGTCGCTGAAGCCGCTGATGAGCACGTTGCCCTCCACCGAGTTGAGCGCATCGGCCACGCGCGCGAGCACCGGCGCATAGCGGTCGAGCACGCGGTCGGAGCCCGAGGCGAACAGCCCGTCGCCGCGCAGCACCACCACGCTGCGGTCGGCCTCGTCGCGCACTGTCAGCAGGCCGTCGCGAATCTCGGGTTCGAGAAAGCGCTGCAGCCGCGGCTGCGGTGCCGGCGCAACGGCCACGGCACGCTGCGTCTGCGGCAGGCGCACCGCATTGACCGCGGCGAATGCGCCGTCGGAGCGGCCGGCCAGGCTGAAGGTGAGCACGCCGAACACCAGCACCAGCAGCACCGCCGCCACCGCGCCCACGGCCCACAGCGGCACCCAGTTGCGCGTGCGGCGCACCGGCGCGCTCGCGTCCTGCCAGTGCGGCGACAGCGGCACGGCAATTTCGCCGCGCGCCTGGCGAATGATCTGCAGCAGCCGCTGCTTGAGCGTTTCGAGCTGCGTGCGGCCGTTGTCGATGACTCGGAAGCGCCCTTCGAAGCCCATCGCCAGGCAGAAGTAGATGAGCTCGATCAGCTGCAGGTGCTGCTGCGGGTTCTGCACCAGCCGCGACAGCAGCTGGAAGAATTTCTCGCCGCCCCAGGTCTCGTTGTGGAACATCACGAGCAGGCTCTGCGACGACCAGATGCTGCCGCCCCACGGCGTGAGCGCGGCCGCTTCGTCGACCGCGGTGCACAGGCAGTAGCGCGCGCCGATGATCACTTCGGGCGCGATGCCGCTTTGCTGCGCGCGCGTCTCGAAGCGCCTGACCTCGTCGACCAGGTGCTCGCGCAACTGTGCGGGCGCATCGTGGTGGCCGGTGGCGCGGATCTGCGGGATCAGGTCGAGCAGCGGGTTGGCCGCCGCGACCAGCGGGTTGTTGCCGGCCAGCGCCGTGTCGCCCGCATGCGGGCGGCGTGCGTCATGCCACGCGGTGAATGACTGGGGCTGCTGCGGCCCCGCGCCGCGCGACGCGGGTGGCATGCCTTGCGCATCGCCATTGCCGCCGTTGTTGTTGGCGCCGCCGCCCGGGTTGGGCGGCACGAAGCCTCCCGGACCGACCGCCATGTCGTTGACACCGTTCATAGGGTCCCTCACGGACGAATTGCCCAGAACTCCATGGCCAGCCCCGGAAAGTCGCCGGCCAGGTGCATTGCAACGCCGCCCGATTTTTCGAGCTGGCGCCACATGTCGCCGCTCTTGTCGAGTTCGAAATAGTGGTAGCCCGCGTTGTATGGAATCTGGCGCGGCGCCACCGGCAGCGGCCGCACCGTGACGCCCGGCAGCTGCAGCTGCACGAGGTCGCGGATGCGCTCCACCGAACCGATCTTGACCTGCGTCGGAAAGCGCTGCTGGATCGCATCGGCGGGCAGGTTGGCATGCACCGCGAGCACGAAGCCCGCGTTGCGCACCAGCACCGGATCGGGCATGCGGCCCACGCGCACGCCGTGGCTGCGCTCCTCCAGCTCGATGGCGATGGCGCTCTGCTCGAGCACCGCCGAGAGCGAGCGCCGCAGCTCTTCCATCAGCGGCCGGATGGTCTCGTTGAGATTGTCGTGGTCGTACTTGGGCCATACCACGGGGCGCCGCGTGGGCGAGGTGTGCGTGGCGAGATGGCAGGCCAGCTTGAACCAGTCGATGAACAGTTCCTCGGGGTGCACCTGCACCGCATGCTGCGCATGCCAGGTCGTTGCGAGATAGCGGTTGACGAGTTCGAGCAAAAGAAAGTCGGAGACCTCGCTCACGCCGCCGCGGCCCGGCTGCGAGAGCCGCGAGGCCAGCGCCTCGGAGCGCTGCGTGAGCAGGCCGTGCAGTTCGGCAACCATGCTGCGCAGCATGGGGTGCGCCGATGCATCGAGCACCGGCGGAATGTAGTTGGCGTCGATCACCAGCTTGTGGTCGGTGCGCCGCTCGATCACGCGCACCGCGCCGATGGCCTGCCACTCCGCGGTGAGCGACGACGCGCGCGCAAGCCGCAGGCGCGGCTTCGCAAGCTGCAGCACCGCCGGGCCGAGCGCCACCGAATTGCCGTCGGCCACCTCGCGCTCGATCACGCCGAAGCGCGCGGCCGAGCCCTCGTCGTCGGCAAAGATGACCTCTTCGCTGCCGGTGCGGCGCAGCGGCAGCGCAAGCACGATGAGTTCATCGGTCAGGTCGCTCGGCACCTCGTAGGGCAGCGGTGCATCTTCGGCGCCGAACGAGAACGGCGTGCCATCGGGCAGCACGCCCGCGCCGCCGAGCAGCGACACGCGGCCGAGTGCGTGGGCATCGCGATCGATGTCCAGGCTGAGCCATCCCCAATAGGCACCTTGCAGGCCTGCGGTGCGGCGCGTGACGTACTGCTCGACATAGCGCTCCAGTTGCTGGAAGTGCTGCGGCCGCAGGTACATGCCTTCGGACCACACCACGCGATTCGCCAACGCCTGCGGAAGAGCGCCCTGCTTGCCGGCGCCCGGATTGCGAACTGTCACCAAAGAACCTCCTGGGGAGTGCCCACACTGAAGCGGGAGGTGCCCGTTAACGGCCTCCCGATTGAATCGGTTTTTTTCTCTGATGCTACACGGCGCTTCTTACGTTTTGCACCGCATTTAGCGTGCGAATTTCTCGCACTTTCTAACTACAAGGCCGCGAAATTAACGACTTGGTAGTAACTCGATGCCGCTCTTGCGGATCGCGATGCGCACGTTTTGCTCGCTCGGAGAAAACTGCCACACCTTGTAGAGATTGGTTTGCTTCGGCTCCTTGAGCGGCAGCACGATGCGCCAGCGTGCGGCCTCGAGCTTGCGGTAGCCGGCGATGATGCCGATGGCACGCGAGTCGAGCCCTGCCTCGCGCTTGAACACACGCTCTTCACCGCTGCGCATGATGGCCTGGTCGGCGTTCACGAGTTCCGCTGCAAGCGTTTCGCGGTCGCGGTCCTGTAGTGCAAAGTAGTCTGCCGTCTCGAAGTTACCGGAAGATTTCAATTCGAAGACCTTGACGAGAATCGGTGCCGGCTGGCCGCGTCCGTCGGGGTTGACGCCGTCGTCGATCCTGATCGTCACGGCATAGGGCGTGGGCAATGACTTCGCAGTCGATGCGCATCCACTGAGGCCACCCAGCAACGGTGCAGTTGCAAGTGCGCCTTGAAGCAGGGTTCGTCGATGCATTGAGATCTTCCCTAGTGGTTCGCGGCCTATATTATCGAAGTCGTGCGCACGAATCGCGTCGCATCGCGTGCCTGTCGCATGACAGCGGCACACTATCTCAAGCATTGCCTTTTGCAAGGTAGGAGAGAAGATTGAAGTCATGTCTGCCTGCTTTGGCGTTCACCTTGGTTCTGGTTGCTGGTTGCACGACCACGCCGCCGCCCGAGCCGCCGCAACCCGAACGCCTGAGCCAGCAAGTCGCGCGCAGCACGCTCGAGCGCGCGCAACAGGCCTATGACGAAGGCGACTACGCCAAGGCCATCACCACGCTCAAGAGCGGCGGCGTCTCGGTGTTCGACGCCGCAGAGCCGGCCACGCGGCTCGAGGCCATGAAGCTCGAGGCCTTCAGCTATTGCGTGGCCAACCAGGTGCCCGAATGCCGCGCGCAGTTCCGCAAGCTCATCGATGCGTTCCCCAACTTCGACCTTACGGTTGCCGAACGCAAGCACCCGGTGTGGGGCCCCGCCTTCGAGGCCGCCAAGCGAATGAAGCGTTGAACGCCGCAAGGGATGAGCCGCGGCTCGACATGAACATGGAGACAATGAGCCCCCACGCTCATCACTGTGTGTATTCGCTGCCCCCCGAGGGGGCGCAGCCCGCCCTTGGGGCGGCCCAGCGGGAGGTCTGATATGCGTTGGACGGTGATCGAACATGCCGGCAAGCCGGTGGCTGCAGGCCCTTCGGCCTTGCTCGCGGCGCCCGGCGGAACCATCGGGCGCAGCCCCGACAACCACCTGGTGCTGCCCGACGAGCAGCGCCAGATCTCGCGCCTGCAGGCCACGGTGCGTTTCGACGACAGCGGCGCGGCGGTGCTGCGCAACATGAGCGCGGTGCTGCCCATCGGCGTCAACGAGCGCACGCTGCAGCACGAGCAGGAGGCGCCGATCGCCGAAGGCGACCGCGTGACCATCGGAAGCTATGTGCTGGTGGCGGGGAGCGGGCAACGCGCAGCAATCGCGGAGCCTGCTGCGCCGCTGATGGCGGCTGCACGGCCGCCGGCCGCGCCTGTGCACAGCGCATTGCCCGCCAACACCATGGCGCCCGCGCCGATGGACTCGCTGCTGCCGGCCGCCCCCGTCTCCGATGTGTTCTCGGACCTCTTCGGCGCCGGCGCGCTGCCGATCGGCGAGACGCAGCCCGTGACCGTGGCGATGCCGCCGCCGGCCGCGGCGGCGCCACCGCCTGCACAGGTACTGGCCGCTGCGCCGGTGCCTGCAGCATCGCCATCGCCAGCCCCCTCGCCGGCAAGCGCGCAGGCGAGCGCCTCGCAGATTCCCTCCGCCGCCGATTGGGATGCCATCCTCGCGAATGCGCCGCGCCGCGAGGCGAGCGCCTCCGAGCCCATGCCCGACCCGATGGCGCACGAGCCCTTCGAGCTGCCCTCGCAGGCACGCAGGAACCCGGTCGATCCGCTGGCCGAGCTGAATCCGCGTGCGGAAGACAGCATGTCCGACGTGGCGCTCAAGCGCGGCATGGACCCGCTGTCCTTCTTTGCCGCCGACAACGACGCACCCTCGCCGCTCTCCGATCCGCGCCCCACCGCGCTGACCCACGAAGATCCGCTCAGCGATGTGCATCCGGCCATCGATCTGCTGGCCAGGCCGGCGGCGGCCCCGCAGGGCTACAGCCATTCGAACCATGCGCGGGAACTGGCGGCGCAGTTCAGGCCGCCGAACCCGGTGCCCTTCGATCCGCCGGCCGCGAAGCCGTCCGAGCCGCAGGTGTCTGCGCAGGTTGAGCCGCCACCTTCGGCGCCACCACCACCACCGCTACCGCCACCACCACCGCCGCCAGCACCGGTGCCCGTCGCGGCCCCGCGCGTGGAGGATGTTGCGCCGCCCGCAGCGCAGCAACCGAAGCCTGTTGCCGCGCCCTCGCCCGTGGCCGCGACGCCAGTTCCTGTCGCGGCGCCGCCATCGGCCCCCGCCTCTTCAGACGAGCTCTTCAGGGCCTTCCTCGAAGGCGCCGGCGTGCCCGACGTGGCCGGCCAGCAGCCGCTGGATGCCGAAGCCATGCGGCGCCTCGGCCGGCTCATGCGCGCGTTCACCGACGGCACCATCGAGCTGCTCTCGTCGCGCGCCATGCTCAAGCGCGAGGTGCGGGCCGAGATCACGATGATCGTCGACGAGGAGAACAACCCCTTCAAGATCCTTCCCAACGGCCGCGCCGTGCTGATGCAGATGTTCGGCGCGCGCATGCCCGGCTTCCTGTCGCCCGAGGCCGCCGTGCACGACGCGCTCGGCGACCTGCAGTCGCATCAGCTCGGCATGGTGGCCGGCATGCGCGCCGCGCTGCTCACGGTGCTCAAGCGCTTCGATCCCGCGGCGCTCAACACCGCCACGCCGCACGACGGCGGGCTCGGCGAAAAACTGCTGCCCGGCGGCCGCGAGGCGCGCCTGTGGCGCCAGCTGCAGAAGCTGCATGCAGAAACCACCGCGGCCGTCGAGGACGACTTCCAGGCCGTCTTCGGCCGGGCCTTCCAGCAGGCCTACGACAAGGAGATGGAACGCTTGAAGGAGGCGCGCCGTGCTTGAGACCACCCCCCGCGCGTTCGCGGTGCCCATCTCGACCTCGCAGTTCTCCTGCGTCGGCGAGCGCAGCGGCAACCAGGACGCCATCGGCTACCACCTCGATGAATACAACGCCTGCTTCGTCGTGAGCGACGGCGTGGGCGGCAACGCGGGCGGCGAGCTGGCCGCGCGCATTGCGGTCGATACTGCGCTCAACACCTTCGTCGACAACCCTTCGGTGGCGCAGCACGACATCCTGCAGGCCGTGAAGGCCGCCAACGACGCCATCCTCGCCAAGCAGCGGGAGCTGGCCGACCAGAGCCGCATGAGCGCGACCATCGTCTCGCTGTTCGTGGACCGCACCAGCGGCCAGGCCTGCTGGGCCCACGTGGGCGACAGCCGCCTCTACTGGTTCCGCCGCGGCGCGCTGATGCAGCGCACCGAGGACCACAGCCTTTCGGAGCGCTCGGGCGAAGCCGCCCTTGGCAACGGTGCCAACGGCGGCGAGCGCCTGGTGAAGACCAACCTGCTGTACCGCGCGCTCGGCGCCCGGGCCACGGCGGAAACCACCGTGTCGACGCCGCAGCGCCTGGCCGATGGCGACGCGTTCCTGCTGTGCACCGACGGCCTGTGGCAGCTCATTTCGCAGCAGGTGATGGAACGCTCGCTGCAGCTGGCCGACAGTGCCGAGGAATGGCTCGCGCTGCTGCGCCGCGCGGCCGAAGCCAAGGCGGACGAGTCGCGCGACAACTACTCGGCGCTGGCGGTGTGGGTGGGGTTTCCGCAGCAGGTGACGCTGGCGGGGACGGCGCGGCCGGCGGCATGACACGCTCCGCTCGCCACCCTCAGGCGGCGAGCATCAGCACCTTGAACTGGCTCGGCACGATGCGCATGCCGACCATGTTGGTGGAATTCTGCAGCGTCAGGCTCGTCATCCGGGTGGCAGGAGTTCCCTTGAGAAGAACGGTAAAGGCGCCCGTCAGATGGCGGGACTGGCCCATGACCGTTTGCGACACCACACCCATGGCGACGCCCGCGTTGTCGCCGTTGGTCAGCGGCGTGACGGTGGCCATGTTGTGCGCCGGCGTGCACATGTAGAGGATGTTGTACGCGTTCGGTATGGCCGTCGGACCCAGCGCGAAGTCCGGATAGGGGATCGGAATGGCCGGCGGCGTCTTGCACACATCGGGGAATGCGAGATCCATTCCCATCATCTGGCAGTTGGCGAACATGCGTTTCTCCTTGGATCCATGAATATCAGCCCATATGAATCTGCTTGGCATCGACCTTGACGATTTCTTTCGCCGTCACGACGGTGTTCTTGCCATGCAAACGCGCCGTCTCCGCGGCTTCGTAGTCGATGCGTCCCGCACGCAAATGCTCCACGTCCTCGGTCATGCGAAATGCCGTCTTGCTCAGATGCACGAGACGGTCCATCACGGCTTCGTAGACCCTGCCGATCACACGGATCGAAAGCACGGTGGTCACCGCCTCCTGTCCCTGATATTGAAGCCGGTCCACCCGACAATCGGCATCTTCAGCGTTGATTCTGAGGTGCGGCGCATCCAGGCTCAGGCCCTGTTCGCCACGCATCGCGATGTGCGTCGAACTCTCGACGGTGACCGCTCCGCGCTCCGAAGCGAGCGTCATGTCTCCCGCCACATCGATGCGCGACGCGCTTGCGTCGGCCTGCTCCGCCACTGCCGTCAGGTAAAGGCGGGTTGCGTCGGGCCCCGTCACCAGCACGGTGTCACCGACGGCCGGGCGCAGCAGGCAGCTCGCTGCCCGTGCGCATCGCAGCAGTTGCCGGCGTTCGGTCTGCACGCTGTAGATTCCCCCGGGCAAGACGCCCGTGACAATGCCGATGGTGTTCACCATTCCGCCCTGCTCCGACGCATGCGCGGCTTCGCGTGGTGAATCGTCACGAATGGCCGTCACGGAGGAAACACGTGTGGTCATGATGAAGTTTCCAGTTTCAAGAGGGATATGCGCCCGGACGCGCGAGGCGGCGTGCCGAGAACTCCTCGGCGGCAAACAGGTCGGGGTCGTTCAACAGCAAGCCACCACGGTCGCCATATCTCGTTCCCTCCTGTTGCGCGCGGTGAACCTTGGTGCGCAGGAAGCGAGCGCCCCGCAGATCGGCACCACGCAGATCGGCGTGAGAAAAATCGGCGTATGTAAGGTCCGCCCTTGCGAAGACGGCATGGCTGCAGCTGGCACGCTGGAAGATGCACTGCTCCAGTTTCGCGTCGGAGAAATCGGCTCCGCGCGCCTGCACCTCGACCCAGATGCTTTGATTGAAATGGGCGCCGCGGCAACCGACGCCATCGAGCTTGGCCGACAGAAAGAGGCACTGGGGCGCATGGACCCGGTTCAGGCTCGCACCTTCGAGCGTGGCGCCCTTGAAGTTGCATTGCACAAGCATGGACTCGTCAAAGTCGCATCCGTCGAGTTCTGCGTCGATGAACTGGCAAAGCAGGAACTTCTGCGCATTGAATCTCTGTCCCGAGAGCTTGGCCTCGGAGAAGACAGCCTTGTCGAACCGGCTGCCACGGAAGATTGCCGATCGAAGATCTGCCCGGTAGAACACTGTCTTGTGCAGGAGCGTCATGGAAAAGTCGGTGGCATCGAGCGAGGTCTCGGAGAACACCAGGGCTTCCGACAGCACATTGACGAACGAGGCGCGGTCGAGCGTGCAGTTGGAAAAAGAGGCAACGCCGGCATTTGCGTCATCGAGCTTTGCGCCAGCCAGTCCACATTGGTAGAAGGCGGCACCGTCGAGCGTGGCGCCGACCATCCGGATCCCAGTTGCATCGCAATGCTCGAATGCACAACGGTCCACATGCGCGGCATCAAGCCGGGCCCCGGCAAGCTTGCACTGCTTGAAGATGCTCGCATCGAGCTTGGCACCGGACAGATCGGCACCACTCAGATCGGTCTCCAGGAAAATGGCACCCGTGAGGTCCATGCCCCGAAAGTCGAGCGCTTGAAGTTGCTTCCGAGCGATCGTTTCTCCGCCATGGATCATCGCCTGCACACTGGCCGGGGTCATTCCACCTTCTCTTTCTTGCGCAAGGGAACCGTCTTGACCTGCTCGACATAGGCCCCGTCGAAAAGCGTTCTGTCATCGATGAGACATTGCGACAGGTCCGCCCTGAACAGGTTGGCACGACGCAGGTCCGTGGACACGAGCACCGCCTTCTGCAGGATGGCGCCGCTGAGATCGGCATCCAGCAGCGACGCCTGGGTCAGGTCCGAACGCACGAACATCGCGCCCTTGGCGTCGGCACCCTCCAGGTTCGTGCGATGCATCGATGCCCCGGAGAAGTCGCTGTTCTCGATCCGCGCATTCGCAAAGTCCGCTTCGTCCAACGCAATACCACGCAGGCTGCAGTCGCGCAGCATGGCGCCTCGAAAGCAGACCTTCCTCAAGCTGCTCTCTCCCACGAAGCAGGTGGTCGTCAAGTGTGCGGCCGAGAAATCGAGACGGCCTGCGCCATCGGTGTTGACCCATCCGCATGAATCGAGCTCGGCGTGCGCAAAGCTCAGTTCGTTGACATCGCAATCGATCCACGACATCTTGTGAATCCGTGCGTGGTCGAAGCGCACGCCATGCATCACGGACTTCTCCAGCACATGGGCATAGGAGATGCCGGCACGTTCGAAGCTGCACCTCTCCAGGTGCACGGTCATGAAATTCAGCTCCTCCATGGTCGCATCGGAAAAATTGCATCCCTTGGCAACCATCTTGTCGAGCACCATCTTCATGAAGCGCGCACCCGAGAAATCCGCCTCCTCGCATCGTGCCAATGCCATGTTGGCACGATCGAAAATCGCACGGCGCATCGACGTGCGATGCAGGCGCGCTCTCGCCAACACCGCTTCGCTGAAGTCGGCATCGTCGAGCCTGCTATTGCTGAAGTCCACGCCCTCGAGGAGTGCTCGATGCCATCGGGTGCCGTGAAGGTCCATGTTCGACAGGTCGGCACCGGTCAGATCCATGTCCGAGAAATCGCGCGAACCCGCGAGCACGCGCTCGATTTCGGCCCGTGCCCTGTCGGACTCGTCGGGCGGCATGGCGTCGGCCGCGTCCTGGTACTGCGCCATGCTGCGATAGCTCGCGAGCAATCCTCTTTTTGCGTCGGCCGTCACCCTCCTGAGTTCCGCGAGGCTCTCCGGGGGCGCGGGCGGCGCGCCTACCGCCGCAGAAACACCCGAGATTCCGTCTACGAAAGGCCGGGGGTCGAACCGCGGAGGCCCCTTGCCCTTGGCCGCTTCTGCTTTCGCGAGAAAGGTCGAGGTATCGAAGCCAAGCTTTCTCGATTGGACCGCATTGGCATCGGCGGCCTTGCCGATGGCCTCCCGCCCCTTCGCCAGCTTCTCCCGCTGCTCCTGCACCATGACTTTCATCTTCTGCACATAGGCCGGGATCTCATGCAGCTTGGGCGGGGTGGTGATCGGCGGGGGCGGCAGGGCGAACTTGGCCGGATCTCCGCCGCTCGCCTTGAATGCTTCGGCCAGTTTGGCTTGGGCACGTTCGGCGCGAACTTTCATGTTGCGGGTGAGCGGGTCGGCGTCCCTGTCTTCTTCCTGGCTGTTCTCGAGCCACTGCCCAATCGAGTTCGGCGGCAGCAGTTGATCGTCGCGCAATGCGTAGAGTGCGCCGTTCTCGGGATCGCAGCGCTGAATCAATACATCGCGGTACGAAGCCAAAGGCCGTTCCGACCCACCTTCCTCCATGGCAGCCATGACGTGGCTGATGTCGGATGCGTCGTCTTCCTCGATGCCGATGCTGCCGTGGTACACCAGCGCGACCTGCTCTCGATGGGGAAAAAACCAGGCCGTCGTGAGGCGCAGCAAGACTTCGTCAAAAATGCCCGACGCCAGTTGCCGGTTCTTTGCTTCACGGACGATGAACCCTCGCGCCTGCCAGCCGGGCAGGCGGCCGCGTTGCACCGGATCCTCCGGATGCATGTTCAGGATCTCGTAGCTGGCACCGGCCAGGCCGCGCTCGCCCAGCGCCAGCCACTGGTCTTCGGAGGCTGCATTGAAGTAGCCCCAGTCCATGTCCCGCGCGAAACCGGGATAGAGGTTCTGCTTCCAATGCTCGTCGTAGTCGCGCCCCATCTTGCGCATCCGCGAAGGCCTTGCCACATCGATCGGGCCGAAGCCTGCGGGTGCAGGCACCTGGCCCGGCCGCCACAGCAGTCCGTTCGCGTGTTCGATGTTGGGCACGCGCCGCACTTTCAACCCCTCGACGATGTCATCGTCATGTCCGATGCCCAGGGGGTTTTCTGCGAACCCCGGGCCCCCGAAGGCCTTGCGCCAGTCAAGGCGGATCGCATCGAATGGCTGGGGCGCGGTCGCCCGGCCGTCGATCCAGAATCGGTCGCCGAACACCAGGAGCGTTTTCTTGCGCGCCCCGACTTGCACGCTCACTGCACAGCGAGACTTGTCCGGCTGGTGCGCCGTGTGCGCAAAGCCCGATACGATGAATTCGGCATTGTCCTTGGGCATGCCGAGATCAAACACCGTGTCGCCGCCCAGTTCATCGGTCAGGGTCTTCCAGATCTCGGGTTCCGGCACAAGCTGCTGCTGGCCCTTCAGGTTTGTCATTGCGATGACGGTCATCGCCAGATACTGGGCGCCGTTCCTCAGGTAGGGGCGCGTCAGGATGCTCAGGCGCAGGGGCTTGATGGTTTTCATCAGTAGGCGCTTGACGGTATTTCCAGCGGCGTGCGCTCCCGATCGATCGCCACCCGATCGGGCGCATCTCGCGCATAGATCACATCGATCTTCTTGCCGACCGAGAAATTGGCCAGCAGTCCGAGTTCGATGAAAGTCGCAACCGGCACTTCGTGACGGTTTCCCGCCGCGTCTTCATATGCGAGCAACAGATCGGTGGCGGCGACTTCGTTGTTGCCATAGTTGCCGTTCTTGGTCAATCGATTCGCCTGCCTCGAGATGCCGACCACCACACCTTGCGCGCGCACGCCTTGGCCGCGCAGTGCTTGCCAGGTTTTTTCTTCGGCCATGTAGCGGGCGTTTGCAGCGTATGAGGAAACGATAACGTGTACCCCAAACACCCCCGCAATACCGCACAGGCCGAGGCACAGGGTTGCCGCCAGGATGTTCCACCAGCTCACTTGCGTTCTTTCGAAGGAATGCCGCGCATCAGGCCTTCATGAAAAGGCTCTTGAATGCCACTGCGATGTAGCCGGTCTTGAGACTGAGTCCGACTGTCGAGATGCCAACGGGATTGAGCTTGTATTTGAACTTCGCATCGATGATGCTGGTCACGGACAGGTTGATGAACACGCCGTTGAACTGGCCGTTCACCCCCGAGAATTGCAGCTTCACGCCATTGACATCGACCGCCGCCACATTGACGCCCGTATGTTCGAGCGTTCCGTGGTTGTCCGTGTTGCGCCACCAGCCTTCCTTGGCTGCGTTGACGGTGTTGTCGCCCGCATTGATCGTCCGCCTGTCCGAGTTGTCAACAATGTCCGGCGCGTTATTGATCGTGGGTCCGGTCGTGGTGGTCGTGCTGCCCCCCGTGACGACATGCGTGTGGTTGCCCAGGACGTTGCTGGTGACCCCGCCATTCACCATGAAGGTAAGGCCGCCGCTGATGGTCTCGTTCACGCCGCCCGTGATCGTCTGGGTCACGCCGCCGGTGATCGTCGAGTTCACACCTCCACTGATCGTCTCGGTCGCACCACCGCTGATGGTTTCCGTGAACCCTCCGCTGACAGTGCGCGTTTCGCCGCCGCTGATCGTCTCGGTCGCGCCGTCCGAAATCGTCCGCGTCTCGCCGCCGGAAACTGTCTCGGTCGCTCCGCCGGTCACCGTGCGAGTCTCTCCGCCGTCGATCGTCTCCACCGCGCCCTCGGTGATATGACGTTCTTCGCCGGCTTTGTAGGTGGCCGATTCATGCCCCACGATGACGGTCGTGCGCGTGCCACCGGTGTCGTGGGTCTCGTTCTTCTCCACCGAGACATTCAGGTCGCGCTCTGCATGAAGCGCTACGTATTCAGCGCCCATCTTGTCTTCGAAGACGAGCGAGTTGGCGGTTTCCGGCGAGCCGCCCGGCGTAGAACGCGTGACGAACCCGCTCTTGGTCTGCTCGCCCGGCAGATTGAAGGGTGGCATCTGGCGCGGGTTGTAGACCCGCCCCACGACGAGCGGCCGGTCGGCCCGCCCGTCGACGAAATCGATCACCACTTCCTGGCCGATGCGCGGCGTGAAAACAGCACCGAAGCCGTCTCCTGCGATGACATGGGACACGCGCACGAAGCACGAGCAGTTCTCGTTGCGGCGCCCGCTGCGGTCCCACCGGAACTGCACCTTGACGCGGCCGTACTGGTCGGTCCAGATCTCCTCGCCTTCGGGGCCGACCACCACCGCGGTCTGCGGACCGGTGGTCCTGGGGATTTGCGTGATCCGGGGTGCCCTGAAGGGCAGGGACGTCGGCTGGACGACAAAGTTGAAGCTGTATTCGCCCGGTGCGGCTCCGGTGGCGTAGCCGCCTTCGCGCAGCATGTAGTTCACCGAAACGATCAGGTACTCGCGGTTGTCGTCCGACCTCGGCGAGTTCTGCATCGAGAAGGTGTAGCCGGGCGCCATGCCCCGGACCGTGGCATGGCCCACGCTGCGCTCGGCCATCGACTGCGCTTCTTCCAGCCGCACGCGCGCATAGTGCTCGCCTTCGCCGGGGTTCGTGTACTCGCCGAGCCACTCGTACATCTCATAGCCCGAGTGGTCGTACGGCTGCGGCATGGAGCGGGCACCGCTCAGATCGGCGCCCGGCGTGGTGAAGTTGTAGTCATCCACCGCATAGCTGCCCGAGCGGATCTCGGCCGTCACTTGCCAGTTGTCGATGACCTCCATGTCCTCGGTCACGTCGCGATCGGCCGCGAAGTAATTGATGGTTTCGTAGCCGGACATCGGCTCGTGCATCGTGACGTCGTCGGTCAGCACCAGCGTATGCTGGTTCTTGTCGTGCTTGAAGTAGTAGTAGATGCCTTCGAGTTCCATGAGCCGGCTCACGAAGGCAAAGTCCGTCTCGTTGTACTGCACGCAGTGCTCCCACTGGCGATAGGTGCCGGTGAGCTTCTTCTCGAAGGCGAAGTTGTAGTCGCCGAATACGTCCTCGAGAACTTCGACGACCGTCTTGTTCTGGAAGATCTTGTTGTCGCTGGAGCGCGTGAGATACCAGAGCCATGGGCGCACCGAAGCACGATAGACGGTGTGGCGCGAGGTACCGCCTTCGCGTCCGATCATGGAGAAGCGGACCACCTGGCCGTTCAGGAAACGGGGCGCGCCGGCCGTCTGGATCTCCAGGGCCATGGGTTTTCCGAGCACCGCCTTCATGTCGATCGACGCGCTCGGGCTCAGCAGGTCGACCTCGAATTCGAACAACTGCGACAGTCCCTCGGTGCCATGCATCGAGCGGAACTGGAGCTGGTCTTCCCCAAGCGGGGTGTGCGCTCGTACGACTCTGGCCATGAGTTTGTCTCCTTGTCTTCTTAGGCTTCGGAAAATTCGTACCGGAAGTCGTCGCCCGCTGCGGACAGCCGCACGCCGGCGAGCTTGCGCGCACTGACGGTGGCGCCGATGACTTCTTCGCTCAATCGCGGCAGGATGGTGTGCGTGAGGATCGCATCGATCATCCGCCCACCCGACTCGATGGCGGTGCAACGGCGCGCCACCAGTTCGACGGCGCTGTTGTCGTAGTCCAGCGCAATGCCATGGTTCGCATCGAGGCGGGTGGCAATGCGGTCGAGCTGGAGGCGAATGATGCGATGCAATGCGTCGGCTTGCAACGGGTAATAAGGCACTACAACCAGCCGGCCCAGCAGCGCCGGCGCGAACACCTTGAGCAGCGGTTCGCGCAGCGCGGCTGCGAGCGGCTCGGGGTCGGGGCGCAGGGTCGGGTCTTCGCACAGCTGCATGACCAGGTCGGTGCCGACGTTCGACGTCATGATGATCACGGTGTTGCGGAAGTCGATGTGGCGGCCCTCGCCGTCTTCCATCCAGCCCTTGTCGAACACCTGGAAGAAGATCTCGTGCACGTCGGGGTGGGCCTTCTCGATCTCGTCGAGCAGCACCACGCTGTAGGGCCGGCGGCGCACGGCCTCGGTGAGCACGCCGCCTTCGCCGTAGCCCACGTAGCCGGGCGGCGCGCCCTTGAGCGTGGAGACGGTGTGCGACTCCTGGAACTCGCTCATGTTGATGGTGACGAGGTTCTGCTCGCCGCCGTAGAGCGCCTCCGACAGCGCGAGCGCGGTCTCGGTCTTGCCCACGCCCGAGGGGCCGCACAGCAGGAACACGCCCACCGGCTTGTTCGGGTTGTCGAGCCGCGCGCGCGCCGTGCGGATGCGCCGCGAGATGGTCTCCAGCGCGTCGGGCTGGGCCACCACGCGGGCCGAGAGGATCTCGCCGAGGCGCAGCACCGACTGCGCATCGTCGCGCACCATGCGGCCGATCGGAATGCCGGTCCAGTCGGCCACCACGGTGGCAACGGCCTGCGCGTCGACGGCCGCCAGGATGAGCGGCGATTCGCCCTGCAGCTGCACGAGCTTGTCCTGCGCCTGGTCGAGTTCGGCGCGGATCTCTTCGGGCGTTCTTTCGGGTTCCGACGGAGCGGGCTCGGCTTCAACTGGAGCTTCGGCCTCGTCGCCCTCTTCCTCTTTGGCCTCGGCCCGCACCGGCACTGCATCGGGCGAGAGCAGCTTGCGCAGCGCCACGATGCGCTCCACGAGCACGCTTTCTTCCGCACGCCGCTGCTCCAGCAGGCCGAGTTCGGCCTGCGCCGCCGCCACCTGGGCCGCGATGTCTTCCACCCGCTGGTGCTCGCCGACGCCGATCGCCGCCTCGCGCCCCGCAATGCCCGACTCGATGCCCAGCACCTCGATGCGGCGCTGCAGGTCTTCGATCGCCGCGGGCAGCGCATGCTGGCTCAGGGCCACGCGCGCGCAGGCCGTGTCGAGCAGGCTCACGGCCTTGTCGGGCAGCTGGCGCGCGGGGATGTAGCGGTGCGACAGGCTCACGGCCGCTTCGAGCGCGGCGTCCAGGATGAGCACGCCATGATGCTTCTCGAGCTCGGCCGAGATGCCGCGCAGCATGACCACGGCCTTGGACTCGGTGGGCTCGTGCACCTGGATGGTCTGGAAGCGCCGCGTGAGCGCCGGGTCCTTCTCGATGTACTTCTTGTACTCGGACCAGGTGGTCGCGCCGATGGTGCGCAGCCGCCCGCGCGCCAATGCGGGCTTGAGCAGGTTGGCCGCATCGCCGGTGCCGGCGGTGCCGCCCGCGCCGACCAGCGTGTGCACCTCGTCGACGAACAGCACGATGGGCTTGGGGCTCTTCTCGACCTCGTCGATCACCTGGCGCAGCCGCTGCTCGAACTCGCCCTTCACGCCCGCGCCGGCCTGCAGCAGCGTGGGGTCGAGCACCCACAGCGACACGTCCTTGAGCGAGGGCGGCACGTCGCCCGCCGCAAGGCGCGAGGCCAGGCCCTCGACCACTGCCGTCTTGCCCACGCCCGCCTCGCCCGTGAGCAGCGGATTGTTCTGCCGCCGGCGCATCAGGATGTCGATGATCTGGCGGATCTCGTCGTCGCGGCCGTAGACCGGGTCGAGTTCGCCCGCGCGCGCCTTCGCCGTGAGGTCGCTCGCGTACTTGGCCAGCGCCGAGCCGCCCGCGGCAGCGCCGTCGCCCTGGTGGGACACCGCCGGGGCGGCTTGCCCCGGCGCGGCCGCGGCGTCGAAGTCGTCCTCGGGCGAGCCCTCGGTCCATGCGGGAAGCTGCGCGACGAGCACGTCGGGCACGATCTTGTCGAACTCGCGCGAGATGCCCGAGAGCACCTGGCGCAGCCCCGGCGTCTTGACGATGCCCGCGAGCAGGTAGGCACCGCGGATCGACGTGGCCTCGAAGCGCAGGCTCGCATAGACCCAGGCGCGCTCGACGGCGTTGTCGACGTGCTCCGAGATGTCGCTGATCGAGGTGGCGCCGTGCGGCAGGCGGTCGAGCGCACGCACCAGGTCCTGCTCGACCGCATCGAGGTTGAGGCCGGCGCGCTTGACGATGCGCAGCAGGTCGCTGTCCTGCAGCTGCAGGATCTGGTGCAGCCAGTGCACCAGCTCCACGTAGGCATTGCCGCGCAGCTTGGCGAAGGCGGTGGCGGTCTCCAATGCCTTGTAGAGCATCGGATTGAGTTTCGAGAAAAGGGAGACGCGGCGGATATCGGTCATAAGGCCATGGAAGAGGCTTCGGCCGCCGCGGAAGCAGCCGATGCGGAACGGGAATACAGGGCTTCGGGCTGGAACAGCATGTCGCCGGCGTCTGTGGGGGAGAGGCGCGTGCCGAGCCAGCTGCCCCAGCCCAGGCGCTGGTCGCTGCCCAGTTGCATGCCGAGGGCTTCCTGCTTCTTGAGCACGAGGCGCAGCTCCCACGCGAACTCGATGCCCACGTACTGGCGCACCCAGTCGACCACCTGCTGCAGGCGCTTGCTGCCCGGCAGGAAGTCGCGGAACTCGCGCTGCGAGAGCGGGCCGAGTTCGAGCCTGAACTTGCCCTGCGCATCGCGCACCGCCAGCCCGACGGTGGCGCCGGCGCCCAGCTTCTGGTTGCGCCCGGAAGTGCCGATGCGGCTGATCTCGCGCTCGTCGAGCATCACCCAGTCGCTCACGAACTCCTCGACGCGCACAGGCACGTCGAAATACAGCCGCAGGATCTGGATCAGCCCCTCGGGGTTGCGCGTCTGGCGCACGAGGTGCCCGGCCATGAAGGTGCGCGCATGGTCGGCGATGCGGTCGCGTTCCTTCAGGCCCGGCTGCCCCATGTTCATGAGGCTGGCCACGTAGTCGACGAAGCGGTGGCCGTCGGGGCGGTCCAGGCTGTTGACCGACTGGGCATCGGCCCAGGCCCGGTAGAACAGCAGGATGAGCCGGTGATGGAACAGGTCGGCGAAGGCGCTGAGCGTGTTGTCGCTGTGGTGGCGCTTGCGCTCGCGCGCGTACTCGGTCAGGTGCAGCGGCAGCGGCCCGTTGGGGCCGAACAGGCCGAAGCCGTAGATCGAGATGCGCGGCGGGCCGTCGCCGTCGACATCGACGCCCGAGACGTTCGAGGGCGCAAAGGCCATCGACGGTTCCTGGCCCAGCCGCAAAGGCTCGTCGAGCGGGCGCGGCGCGCGGCCCAGCAGCGGATGGCTGCCGTGCGCATCGAGGCGGCGCAGCAGCATGAACAGGTCGTGCTCGAAAGGCTGGTCGACCAGGCCGGCCCACAGGACCGGATCGGCCTCGGGCACACCGCGCCGCGCGGGTGCCGCGGCATGCTCGGGCGCGGCATGCTCGACCGCAGCCGGCGGCGCCTGCTGCGAATCGTCGGCAAGCTCGGCTGTGGTGCGCATGCTCATACGGCGGGGCGGCGTCCGATGCGCGGCGTCCAGCGCGCGATCTCGCCGCGCTGCAGGCTGGAGAGCGCGAACTCGGTGAACGCGTTGAGCGACACGTGCCGGCTGAAGAATTGCTCCAGCACGGCGCCGAAGAGATAGGGGCTCGCGCCCGAGAAGGCCACTTCGTCGATCTTCAGCGCGATTTCCACCCCACGCCCGAAGACGATCGGCCCCGGCTCGGGCAGGCGGCGGAACACCGGCGCCAGCGCCATCGAGCGCACGCCCTGGATCTGGCGGCGCACCGCGGGGTCGGCCAGGTTGCCGTAGAGGTCGAGCATCTCGCGCAATGCGGCCGCGCCCTGCGTGGCGTCGATGTCGGTCAGGCTCAGGTAGTTGAGGCCCAGGTGGCTGATCAGGCGCCAGGTGAGCGCCCCCTCTGCCAGCGCCGGATAGGGCCGCGACGGCCCGCGCAGGATGCGGATGCCGCGCACCGGCGCCGACACGCGCAGCGAGAAGTCCGACTCCAGCCCGGTGGGCAGCAGCAGCGGCAGGTCGCGGTTGGTGCACAGCGCGTCGATGGTGATGTGGCGCAGGCTGTGCGGAAAGGGCGCGTCGTGCTGGTCGACCAGCGACACGTACACCTCGCTGCCGGTGTAGCTGGTGCGCGTGCCTTGTGCGCGTGCGCGGTCGGACACCAGGCGCGGCTCGCGGCGCAGCGAGAAGTACGCGCCGAAGTCGCCGTCGTCGGCAGCGAACGAGCCCAGGAAGGGCCTGAACTCGCGCTCTTCCGAGCCGCTCGCCATGTGGCCGGTGACGCGCTCGACCGTGAAGATCTCGAAGTCGCGCGGGCGCGTGCGGTCGATCACCGCATGGTGCTCGTGCTGCCCGGGGCCCACCGGAATGCGGTCGCTGCGGCGCGGCACCAGGTTGATGATGGGCGTGCAGAACAGCGAGAAGTGCTTGGCATCGACCAGCCGCTCCAGGTCGGCGTCGGCGCGGTCGAGCAGGATCACGATTTCCATCGTGGTGCCGCCCATGGCCGAGGCCGCCGCGCGCAGGTTCTTCACGCTGAAGAACAGGTAGCGGTCGGGAAAGGCGAAGTATTCGTGCAGCAGCCGGTAGCCCTGGAACGAGCGCGCGTCATAGGGCAGCAGCGCCTGCTCGGGATCGAAGCCCTCGTGGCGAATGGCTTCGTCGCCGAGCGGAACGATGCGCGCCTTGCTGCCCGGGCCGCTGCGGCACACGGTGCCGATGCTGTGGTGCACCGCAAGCTCGAGCACGCGCAGTGCATGCAGCTCCGCGCCCGAAAGAAAGAACTCGAGCCGCTCGATCGGCATCTCGGCAAACGTGGTGCCGCCCACCGCTTCGAGCTTGATGGTGATCGCGCTCCTGGCGCGCTGGGCCACCGCGGGCATCGCATGCGCGACTTCCGCGGGCACGGGGCCGATGCTTGCATCCGCGATCCTGATGGGCCACAGCGTGACCTCATGGCCGGTGCGGAATTCGCAGGCCGTCTGCTCGCCCTTGATCATGCGTCCGCGCATGATCGTGTGGCGCGGCAGCTCGTAGCCGGCCTTCAGCGAGCCCTCGTTGAGGTTGCCGTCGATCTGCACCACCGCCATGGCCGGCAGCGGCGCGAGGAAGTTGGGGTACACCACCTCGAGCAGCCGCTGCGAGAAGCGCGGAAACTCCGCATCCATCTTGAGCTGGATGCGCGCCGTGAGAAAGCTGAAGCCCTCGAGCAGGCGCTCCACGTAGGGGTCGCTGACCTCGATGCCGCGCATGCCCAGCCGCCCGGCGATCTTCGGGTAGCGCTGCGCGAACTCGGCACCGAGCTCGTGCATGTAGGTGAGCTCGCGGTTGTAGTAGTCGAGCAGCCTGGCGTCCATTCAGAGCCCTCCCGTCGGGCGCAGGACCATGTGGCCGCTCTCGAGGTCGAGCTCGGAGCGCAGGATGAATTCGATCGGGTAGGGCACCGACCACAAGGTGCCGCGGATCTCGAGCGCGAGCAGGTTGTGGTGCTCCAGGTCGGTGGCGTCGGTGACGCAGCGCACGTCGATGCTGTCCTTCATGATGCGCGGCTCGAAGTCGATGATCGCGGCGCGGATGGCGGCCTCGACGTCCGCGAAGTCGACCTCCGACATGCGTCCGCCGGCCCAGCCGCGCACGCCGTAGTTCACCACCGAGCGCCGCGCGCGCGGCATGGCGTTGATGGTGTGGTCCGCGCCGAAGTTGGTGGTGTTGAGCAGCCACTGCAGGTCGCGCAGCACCGAGTCGCGCAGCAGCTTGCCGCTCATCAGGAACGCGCCCGCGCGCTCCTGGCGGCTTTGCGGCTGCTTGTCGGTCAGGCGGTCGAGCAGCACCGGCTGCAGGCGGTCGCGTGCAACGCTTTCTTGCTGGTCGCCATCGGCCTCC
This sequence comes from Variovorax sp. 01N425, assembly GCF_056399465.1. Lineage (NCBI taxonomy): Bacteria > Pseudomonadati > Pseudomonadota > Betaproteobacteria > Burkholderiales > Comamonadaceae > Variovorax > Variovorax sp. 01N425. The sequence goes on from NZ_JBFTRJ010000019.1 coordinate 107,770, forward strand.
ATGGCCGGGCGGCTGGCTGGCAGGACGGAACTCACTGCGCGGCACTCTCGGCAGGCGCGAACTCGACCAGCCGGATGTCGAGCAGCGAATGGTCGCCGGCTTCGCTGATCAGCGTGCGCTGGCCGATGCCGGCGTACTGGTCCTCGCCGGCCAGCGGCAGCCAGTCGGTGCGGCGGCCCAGGGTTGTTTCGTCGTCCAGCGCATCGAGCGCGCCGGGATAGCGCACCGGCACCAGGCCGTTGAGCCCGCGGCCGTCATGCAGCACGATCTCGGCCGGTGCCCAGAGCAGGTCGACCAGGTGCTGCGGACGGGAGAACTTGAGGCGGCGCACCGCCGGCAGCGGCAGCCACGCATAGCCCGAAGGCGTGAGGAGCTCGAGCGCGGCGCCCATGCGCGCGTCGCCGTCGCAAAGCCAGGCGAACTCAATGCTTTGCACCGGCTCGCCGTCGATGGCCTGCACGGCGCGGGAGTCCGACCGGTCGACGCAGCTCAGCGTGCCCTGCAATGCGGGCGCATCCTGCCGCGCGGCTTCGCGCAGCTCGGCCGCTTCGGCGGCGCGTTCGGGCGGCAGGGCGGCGGCAGCAATCAGCGCCGCGACCCAGTCGGCCTCGCCGGCCACGACGGCCAGCGCACGGCCGCCGTTCCAGAATTCGGTTCGATGCCGCTCGGCGGCCAGCGCCATTGCACAGGTGGCACTGGCGGGAGCGAAGGAAGGATCGATCTTCGCGGCCAGCTTGAGCTGGTCTTCAGCCCGCTGCCAGTCGCCCCGCAGCGCAAGAAAGTGGCCGAGGGCAAGCCGCAGGCCGGCATTCTGTGGACTCGCGCGAATCTGCCGCTGTACCCATTCGGTGTGTTCGGCCACGGAGCGCTCGCCCAGCACTGCAAACCCATCGCCCATGAAACTTCCTCATTGACTCGCGCACGGCCCCGGAAGGCCGTCGACAACTATCTGCAGGCGACCGGCCCGCGGCATGCGCGGGCCGGTCGGGAACAAGCACGAAAAAAGGGAAATCAGGCTTCCCGGTTTTCCTTGATGTTCCAGGCCAGCACGGTCTCGGCGCCCTTGCCGCCCTTGTCGGTCTGCTCCCAGTACTGCTGCTTGACCTTGGCCGCCTGGAAGGCGAACTGCACCAGCACCGCATCGCCGCCCTGCTCGGCCGAGTACTGCACCGAGGTGACCAGCACTTCTTCCAGCGTCACGCGCGTGTATTCGATCTGCGAGCCCCCGGCCTTGCACACCGACACTTCCACCTTGCTCAGGTGCTTGCCGCTCGCGCAGTTCTTCATCACCGACGGCGCCGCCTTGTCGATGCGCGCGAGCACCTGCAGGTCGTTGAAGCTCGCCTTGCCCACACCGCCACCGCCGCCGCTGACCATGTTGCCAGGCTGCGTTGCTCCCCATGCGAACGACTTGATATCCGTCCAGTCCTTGTGGTTCGAGTCCTTGGATTCGCCGTTCGCGCCCTCGACGCGCATGAACATGTCTACTGCCATGATTAACCCCCAGAGTTATATATATGCCCGATTGCGGGACACCGTTGAACTAGCTGCTGTCCTTCTTGTTGGATGGCAGCTTCGAAACCAGCCGCAATGACACCGTCAGCCCTTCGAGCTGATAGTGCGGCCGGAGAAAAAACTTGGCGGCGTAGTAGCCGGGGTTGTCCTCGATGGCTTCCACCTGGACTTCGGCCGCCGCCAGCGGCTTCATTGCCTTCGTATCCTGGGACGACGTGCCGGGGCTGCCGTCCACGTAGTTCATGATCCAGTCGTTGAGCCAGCGCTCCATGTCCTCGCGCTCGCGGAACGAACCGATCTTGTCGCGCACGATGCACTTCAGGTAGTGCGCGAAGCGGCAGCATGCGAACAGGTAGGGCAGGCGCGCTGCCAGGTTGGCATTGGCCGTGGCATCCGCGTCGTAGTACTCGGCCGGCTGCTGCAGCGACTGCGCGCCGATGAAGGCCGCGAAGTCGGAGTTCTTGCGGTGCACCAGCGGCATGAAGCCGTTCTTGGCGAGCTCGGCCTCGCGCCGGTCGCTGATGGCGATCTCGGTGGGGCACTTCATGTCCACGCCGCCATCGTCGGTCGGGAAGGTGTGGGTGGGCAGGTTCTCGACCGCGCCGCCCGACTCCACGCCGCGGATCGACGTGCACCAGCCGAACTGCTTGAACGAGCGGTTGATGTTCACGCCCATCGCGTAGGCCGAATTGGCCCAGGTGTAGCGGTTGTGCAGGGCCGAGTCGGTTTCTTCCTCGAACTCGAACTCGTCGACTGGATTGGTGCGCGCGCCGTACGGCAGGCGCGCCAGGAAGCGCGGCATGGCCAGGCCGATGTAGCGCGCGTCTTCCGACTCGCGCAGCGACCGCCAGGCCGTGTGCTCGGTGTTCTGGAAGATCTTGGTGAGGTCGCGCGGGTTCGACAGCTCCTGCCACGAATCCATCTGCATCACCGTGGGCGATGCGCCGGCGATGAAGGGGCAGTGCGCGGCCGCGGCGATCTTGGCCATTTCGCCGAGCATCTCGACATCGGGCGGGCTGTGGTCGAAGTGGAAGTCGCCGATCAGCGCGCCGAAGGGCTCGCCGCCGAACTGGCCGTACTCGGCCTCGTAGATCTTCTTGAACAGCGGGCTCTGGTCCCAGCCGATGCCCTTGTGGCGCTTGAGCGAGCGCGCCACTTCGCGCTTGGAGGCGCACATCACGCGGATCTTGAGCTGCTCGTCGGTCTCGGTGTTGTTGACCAGGTAGTGCAGGCCGCGCCATGCGCCTTCGAGCTGCTGGAAGTCTTCGTGGTGCAGGATCTGGTTGATCTGCTCGGAGAGCTTGCGGTCGATCTCGGTGATGATCGCCTGCACGGTGCGGTAGGCATCGTTCGAGATGGTGACGGTGCTTTCAAGCGCCTGCACCGCCAGCGTCTTGACGGCGCTTTGCACCGCCTCGCGCGCCTGGTCGGTCTTGGGCTTGAACTCGCGCTGCAGGAGGTCGGAGAACTCGTTGGGCTCGAGCGCTTCGATGGTGGCGGCCTGTCCGCGCGCTGTCTGTTTGGGTGCAGTGCTCATGATGGAGATCCTGTCGGCTTACTCGGAAGGGGTGCCGGGGTTGCCCGACTTTTCGTTCGCGGCCTCGATCGCCTTGGCAACGGCGGGATTGGGTGCGGATGCGAGCGACTTGAGCAGCTCCGGGTTCTGCAGCGCCTGGGCGATCAGCTGCTCGGCGCCGTTCTTGCCGTCCATGTAGGACAGCAGGTTGGAAAGCTCGGTGCGCGCTTCGAGCAGATGCTGCAGCGCGCCGACCTGGCGGGCGATGCGCGCGGGCGAGAAGTCGTCCATGCTGTCGAAGGTGATGTCGACGTTCATCTGTCCTTCGCCCGTGAGGGTGTTGGGCACCTGGAAGGCCACGCGCGGCTTGATGGCCTTCATGCGGTCGTCGAAGTTGTCGATGTCCACCGCCATGAAGTCGCGCTCGGCAAGGTCAGGCATCGGGTCGACCTGCTTGCCCGCGAGATCGGCGATCACGCCCATCACGAAGGGCAGCTGGATCTTGCGCTCGCTGCCGTAGATCTCGACGTCGTACTCGATCTGCACGCGGGGTGCCCGGTTGCGCGCGATGAACTTCTGACCACTGTTTCTGACACGGTTGTCTGCCATAAAGCTTCCTCTTGAATCTCAATGCCTATTCGTATGGGTCGAGTCCCGGCGGCCTGCCCCCGGGTTCCTGCGCCGGCCGTTCACTCCGCTGCCGACCCGCCGCTCAGCGAGCGGCCGGCCAAGCTTTCGATCTTCTGCAGGCCCTCGGGAACGAGTTCTTCGATGATCTGGAAAAAGTTGAGGTCCAGCAGCCTTTGCGCTCTGCGGATGAGCATGGGGGCCGGGTGGCTGGGCTCGGTGCGTTCCATGTACTGGCACGCCTTTTCCAACAAGACCTGCACATCATCACGAGTCGATATTTCAATATCTTTAATGCTTGCCGCACGCGCACCGGAGGCGCCATGGCCCAAGGCCGCAGCGCCCTGCGCCAAAGGAGCGGCCGGCGCCGACCCATCGCCTTGCGCTGCCGCCTGCGATGCTTCGGCCGGCTCCGGCTGGGCCTGCTCGGGCAGCAGCTGGACCACGGTGCGAAGCGAGCGTTCGAGCCGGGAGAAATCGGGGGCCCAGCTCTGTCCCAGGGCCCGCTCCGAGGTCTCCCGGATGCGCCGCAGCAGCTCCAGCGCCGCATGCAATGCCACCACCGCGGGCGCCGCCTTCTCCTGCGCGCGGCGCGCCACTTCCCGCAGCCGGCCGATGCCGCCCGGGTAATCGATCTGGTCGGCCTTGCTCGAGTCGAGCAGGGCCTCGACCTGCCGCAGGCTCATCGACGCGCCGGCATCCTCGAGCAGGCGCGCATCGCGCACGCTGCGCCCGAGCCCCTCGGCTTCGGCCAATGCAGCCAGCGCATTCATGCGCGGCAGCGGGTCTTCGAAATCGCCATCGACAACGCGCGGATGCACGTCGTTCCAGAACTTTTGCAGGATGCCGTCCACCACGCGCAAGCCATCGACGTAGCCCGGCAATCCCCGGCTCTCGGTCCATGCCAGCGTCAGCAGAACCAGCACGCGCACGTCGAGCGTGCGCCGGCACAGCTGCTTGGCAATGCGCTCGACGCGGGCCCAGTCGGGCGGCTCGGCCGGAATGATGGTCGAGCCGAACTGCTGCTCCCGCTTTCCCGTTGCCGCTTGCTGCAACGCCATGAAATCGGGGTCGTATTCGAGGTCTTCACCGCACGGAAGCGGGCCTTCAACAGGCGACTGCAGTAGTTCGATCTCGCTCGGCGGCAACCCCATCTCCCGTGTTAACCATTTTCAAGACCGGTTATCTTGAGGGGAACGCGAGACGCGGTCAACAGCAACAGTTTGCTACGTGCCGGCTATGAATCACAAAGGAGTACAACTCCTTCTAAAGCGTAGAAAGAACGTTTACAGCAATCCGCGCGCAGCCAAATTCCGCATCAGCGCACTTAACCCGAAAGTCCACCGCGGCGCCTGGTCCGAATGGACCACGCGGTTCACGAGGGCGCCGAGTTCCGGCGCGGCGATGCTCACGCGATCGCCGACGACATGGGTGAATCCTTGCCCAGGACCATGACGGTCCTGTGTCGGCGCGAACATGGTGCCCAGGAACAGCATGAAGCCGTCGGGATAGTCGTGGTGCGCGCCGACGGCCTGCGAGACGAGGTCCAGCGGATCGCGGCTGATCTTGGCGAGCGAGCTCGAGCCTTCGAGCGTGAAGCCTTCGGGGCCCTTCACTTCGAGCGCCACCGTGATGCGGCGCACGTCGTCGATGCCGAAGTGCGCATCGAACAGCCGGATGAACGGGCCGATGGCGCAGGAGGCGTTGTTGTCCTTGGCCTTGCCGAGCAGCAGCGCGCTGCGGCCCTCGAAGTCGCGCAGGTTGACGTCGTTGCCGAGCGCGGCGCCCAGCGTTTCGCCGCGGCTGTTGACCGCGAGCACGACCTCGGGCTCGGGGTTGTTCCACACCGATGCGGCATGGATGCCCACGTCGGCGCCCATCCCCACGGCCGAGAGGACCGGTGCCTTGGTGAAGATCTCGGCATCGGGCCCGATGCCGACCTCGAGGTACTGCGACCACGCGCCCTGCGAGATCAGCACCTCCTTGACCTTCGCGGCCTCGGCCGAGCCCGGCACGATGCCCGCGAGGTTGTCGCCGAGCACGCCGCTGAGCGCCGCGCGCGTGGCCTCGGCGCGCGAGGCATCGCCGCGCGCCTGCTCCTCGATCACGCGCTCGAGCAGGCTTTCGACGAAGGTCACGCCGCTGGCCTTGATGGCCTGCAGGTCGCAGGGTGCGAGCAGCCAGGGCTTGGCTTCGTCGCGCGCGGTGGCGTCGCTGTTGGCGATGGCCTCGTCGAGCGCGGCGACACGCGGAGCCTGGCCGCTGCGCAATGCGCGCCGCACCGCATCGGCGGGCGGCTCCTTCGCCTCGAGCAGGTCGCTCATCGTGGGCGCGAGGCGCGAGAGATCGTGCAGCCCGCCCTCGTGCACCGCCACGAGTACGGGGCCCACGCCGGGCTGCCAGATGCGCCCGACGAGCGTGGCGCGCTCGGCGTCGCGGGGAAGGCTGGCGGCGGTGGAAAGATTCAGGGGCATGTTGTCTCCGGAGGCGCTTGGGTTGGGTTCTTGGAGCGGACATTCTGAATGAATGTGTTCCCTGCCGCTGCGCAAGCGGAAAGCAGGACGCGCCGAGCGCCGCTTATTCGGCGCCGTGGCCGCGCGCGGCGCGCACGCGGGCGACTTCGGCCGGCAGGTTCTTCCACGCCGGCTCCTGCGGTGCGAAGCGCGCGCGCATGTAGCCCGCGAGTTCGGCGATCTGACGGTCGTCGAGGGCGTCGCGGAAGGCCGGCATGAAGCCGATGCCCTGGCTTGCGGGCTCGCGCACGCCATCGAGGATGGTGCGCAGCAGGTTGTCGGGCCGCGCGCTCGTGAGGTTGCCGTTGAGCGCGAGCGGCGTGTTCACGCCGAGCAGCGTGGGGCCGTCGCCGTCGTGATGGCACGACGCGCAGGCGCTGTCGAACATGCGCTGCGCGGGACCGAGCAGCCGGCCCTGCGTGCGCGCCGCGTTGTCGACCACCTGCTGCGCCACGGCCTGCGGATCGGCCGCGGGCGCCGGGTTGAACGAGGCGAGGTAGGTGGCCATCGCGCGCACGTCGGCATCGGGCACCTGCGCGAGTTCGCGCACCACCTCGGCCATCGGCCCGCCCGCGATGCCATGGCGCGGCGAGTGGCCATTGCGCAGATAGCGGTAGAGCGCGTCGGCGTCCCACGGCACGGCGGACTTCGACAGCTGCGTGAGCGCCGGCGCCTCCCAGCCATCGACCATCGCACCCGAGAGAAACGCGCTGCCGCCCTGCTCCGCACCGAGCGCGTTGCGCGGCGTGTGGCAGGCGCCGCAGTGGCCCAGGCCGTTGACGAGGTAGGCGCCGCGGTTCCACTCGGCGCTTTGCGTGGCCACCGGCTGCAGCGGTGCGGGGTCGTGGAAGAGCGCGTTCCATCCGGCCATGAGCGGCCGCATGCTGAACGGAAACTTGAGCTCGGCCTTCGGCGTCTCGGCGCGCACCGCGGGCATCGACATGAAGTAGGCGTAGAGCGCCTGCAGGTCGTCGTCGCTGGTCTTCGCGAAGGCGGTGTACGGGAACGCCGGGTACAGGTGGTGGCCGTCGCGCGAGACGCCCTCGCGCATCGCGCGCTGGAAAGCGCTGAACGACCAGCGGCCCAGGCCCGTGTCGGCATCGGGCGTGAGGTTGGTGGTGTAGAGCGTGCCGAAGGGTGTCTGCATCGCGCGGCCACCGGCATTGGGCGCGCCGCCCGGTGCGGTGTGGCACACGGCGCAGTCGCCGAGCGCGGCAAGCACGCGGCCGCGTTCGATGGTGGCCTCGCTGTAGACCGGGGCGCTGAGCGAAACGGGGGCAATGGCGGAGCGCCAGCCGAGCAGGCCGGCGATGAGGCCGAGGCCGCCGATGAAGAACGCGGCGCTGGTGGCCCAAAGGCCCTTGCGCGCGGGCCACGGCGCATCGGTCTTGCTCCTTCTCCCTCTGGGAGAAGGCTGGGATGAGGGTGCGACGGCGTCTCCATTCGAAGGCCGCTCGCCCTCACCCCAACCCTCTCCCGGAGGGAGAGGGGGCAAGTCCGAGGGCAACGGATTCAACGCCGCCAGCACCTTCTCCGGCGTGAACGGCGGCTCGCGGAAGCGCACGCCCGTCGCATCGAAGATCGCATTCGCGATCGCCGCCGTTCCCGGCACCGACGACGACTCGCCCGCGCCGAGCGAGGGTTCGCCGGGCCGCGGCATGTGCATGACCTCGATCACCGGCACGTCGCGGAAATTGATGATCGGGTAGCTGCCCCACTCGCGGCTCGCGACCACGCCCGAGGGCCGCACGTCGGGCAGCAGCTGCGCACCGGCCGCCGCTGCTTCTGCGCCCTGCTGCGGCGCGAACTGCACCTCTTCCTTGAGCGCGCGGCTCGTGGTCTGGATCACATTGCCGTGCACCTGGTGCTCGACGCCCGCGGGGTTGACCAGCAGCCCCGCGTCGTGCCCCACCACCACGCGGCGCACGTGCACCTCGCCGGTCCTGCGGTTGACCTCGACGTCGGCCACCCATGCAGCCCACGCGGCGCCGAAGCCGGGCCACTTGCTGTGGATGTAGCGCGCGTAGGCAAAGCCCTGGCCGAAGAGGATGTCGCCACCTTCACCGAGCCCGCCGTCGGCGTTCTCCTCTGGCCCCGTGCGCATGCGCCAGCCCGCCTTCTGCGCGGTGGCCTGCACCAGCTCGACCGCGCGCGGATCGCTCAGGTGGCGCAGCCGGAACTGCACCGGATCAACGCCGGCCGCGGTGGCCAGCTCGTCGATGTACGACTCGTGCGCAAAGGAATTCGGCAGCGCCGACACGCCGCGCAGCCACGAGGCGCGCACGATCGGCGCCATGTCGTTGACCTTCACGCGCAGGTTGTCGACGCTGTAGGGCGGACGCGCCGTGCGGTCGCCCATTTCGAAGGCCTGCGCCACCGGCTCGATGGTGCGCGTGAGCAGCAGCGCGAGCGTGGGCGCGCCGTTCGATGGATAGGAGGTTTCGAAGTCGTAGGCGGCGATGCGGCCGTCGGCCATGAGCCCGCCATCCACTTCCATGAGCTGTGCGGCGCCCTTGGGTTCCCAGGCATGCTCCTGCTCGCGCGTGAGCTGCACGCGCACCGGTGCGCCCACGGCGCGCGCGAGCAGCGCCGCATCGGCCGCCACGTCGTCGGCGCCGTTGCGGCCGTAGCAACCCGCGGCTTCCATGCGGATGACGTCGACCTGCACGTCGTCCAGGCCCATGAGCTTCGCGAGATCGGCGCGCAGCACATGCGGGTTCTGCGAGCCGGCCCAGCAACGCAACTGCATGCCGCTGCCGTCCTCCGGCAGCCACTCCGCCAGCGCACACGAAGGCCCGATGGACGCATGCATCTGGTAGGGCCACACATAAGTACGGTGCATCGGCTGCGCGGCCGCGGCGATCGCACCGTCGACATCGCCCTCGTCGACCAGCAGACGCTGCGTCGACGGGTTGTCTCGCAGGGCCTGCGCGAGGTTGGAAAGATCGGGCATGCCGGGCCAGGGCTTCCACCTGGCGCGCAGTTCGCGCAGCGCCTGTTCGGCGTGCTCCTCGCGCTCGGCCACGATGCCAACGAAGTCGCGGATCACGACCACTGCGCGAATGCCGGGAATGTGCGCAATCGACGACTCGTCCACCGACTCGAGCGTGTTGCCGATGAAGTCGCCGTGGTCCGCGCCCGCATATGGCGGGCGCACCACGCGGCCATGCAGCATGCCGGGCACGCGCATGTCGTGCACGAACACGAGGTCGCCCGCGAGCTTGGCGGGAATGTCGACGCGGGCCTGGCGCGTGCCGACGATGCGGTAGTCGGCCGGGTCCTTGGGCACCGCGGCGGGGTCGAGCCGCAGCACGGTCCGCTGTCCCGCCACCAGGTCCGCGTAGTTGACGCGGCGGTCCGGCGCCTCGGCCACGCGCACCACGCCGTTGCGCACCTGCAGCGCCTCGGCGGCCACGCCGAGCCGCTCGGCCGCGCGCGCGAGCAGCCAGGCGCGCGCCTGCGCGGCGGCCATGCGCAGCGGCTGTGCATGGATCTGGATCGAGGCGCTCGCGATCGTCGCGCCCTGGTTGGGCGCGCGTGCGGTGTCGCCGAGCATCATGCGCACGCAGGGCATGCCGAGCTCGAGCTCCTCGGCCACGATCTGCGCGAGCGCGGTCTGGATGCCGGTGCCGAGGTCGACGTGGCCGTTGAGCCCCGAGGCGCTGCCGTCGTCCCACACGGCGAGCAGGATCTCGTCGCCTTCGATCGGATTGCCCGCCACGGCCGTGGGCTGGCCGTTGGCACGCGCCGGCGTGGGCGGTGTCTCGCGCACGACCAGCAGCACGCCGTCGGCCGAGAGAAAGTCCGCGCGCGTGCGCGGCAGATCGGCGCGGCGCGTCATGGTCTTTGCTCCCTCTCCCCCTGGGAGAGGGCGGGGGTGAGGGCCGGCGGCGATGGCAAGGGCCGTGCCTGCGCGAAGGCCGATGCCCTCACCCTGACCCTCTCCCGGAGGGAGAGGGAACAAGACGGGCGGCTCATCGGTTTGCCTCCGCGCGCATCCGCACCGCCGCGCGCTGCACCGCGTCCAGAATCTCGATGTGCGTTCCACACCGGCACAGGTTGCCCGAGAGCTCGCTGCGGATGCGCGCCTCGCTCGCCTGCGGATCGCGCGCGAGCAGCGCCGCGGCCTGCATCACCATGCCGCTCAGGCAGTAGCCGCACTGCGCGGCCTGCGCGTCTTCGAAGGCGGCCTGCACCGGATGCCAGCGGCCGCGCGTGCCAAGGCCTTCGAGCGTGGTGATCGCGCGGCCCGCCACGCCGTGCGCGGGAATCACGCAGGCACGCGCCGCCACGCCGTCGACATGCACCGTGCAGGCGCCGCACTGCCCCAGCCCGCAGCCGTACTTGGGCCCGTTCAGGCCGAGGTCGTTGCGCAGCAGGTGCAGCAGCGTGGCCGCATGCGGCACGCCCTCGATCGAGCAGGCCCTGCCGTTGACCTGCAGGTACAGCGGCGGCTCAGCGCCGCAACTGGCCGTCACGGGTGTACATCTCCAGGTCCACGAAGGTCGAGCCGTTGTGGTTCTTCGCGCTGTACTCGACCGGAAAATCGCCGAAGCGCGCATTGCCGATGCCTTCGAGCCCGGCAATGAAGCTGTCGCGCGTGAGCGCCTTGCCCGCGCGGCGCAGGCCTTCGACCATCACGCGCGAGGCGATGTAGCCTTCGAGCGTGGTGTAGCTGTCGATCTTCTCGCCGAACTCGGCGCGGTCGCGCTGGTAGTCGGCCACGATGGGCACGCGCACGGCCTGCGGCGGCGGCACGATGCTGGCCGTGACCAGGCCCGCGAGCTTGCCTTCGAGCCGCTTGGCGGAACCGGCCGCGTCGGTGATGCCGACCGACAGCGTATAGAGCGGCGCCGCCCCGCCGTTCGCACGGTAGTCGCGCATGAACACTTCGACCATGCGCCCAGCCATGATCATCAGCACCGCGCCGGGCTTGGCCTCGGCCAGGCTGGCGACCACCTGCTTCGCGTCTTCGGCGGCAATCGCGAGCGGCAGCGTCTTCACGACCTGCACCTTGTAGTCGGCGGCCAGTTGCTCGCAGGTGGCGAGGTTCGACTTGCCGAAGGCGCTGTCCTGGTAGACCACCGCAATCGACGAGAGGCTGAGGGTCGAGAGATGGCTGATGATCTTGCGCAGCTCGAGGTCGTAGCCCGCGCGCACGTGGAACAGCAGGCGGTTGACCTTGGTGCGGAACGAGGTGGTGCCCACCAGCGGCGCGAACATCGGAACGCCGGCCTTCTCGGCCAGCGGCATCGCGGCCGCGAGGTTGCCGGTGGCGACGAAGCCCGCGAGCGCGAAGACCTTGTCCTCGTCGATCAGCTTCGCGGTGTTGGCGGCCGTCCTGGCGGGATCGTAGGCATCGTCGTAGCTGACGAGCTCGAGCTTGCGGCCGTTGATGCCGCCCGACTTGTTGGCGCGCTCGAAGTACAGCTTGATGCCCGCGCGGTAGTCGATGCCGAAGTCTTTCGCCGGGCCGCTGAACACGGCCGACTGGCCGATGCGGATGAGGCCGTCGGTCACGCCGTTGTCGGCGCGCGCCGAACGAAGAAGGCCCGGGCCCAGTGCCAGGGCTGCGCCGCCCGCCACCAGGGCGCGCCTTGAAATCGGAATCGTCATGCGTTGTCGAGCTCGTTGTTGTCGTTGTTGCCGGGCGGGTGTGAATGCGGCGTGGGTCGGTTTGCTCAGGCCGCCTGGATGTCGGCGGACTGGATGCGCTTGACGCCCTTGGCCGCCATCTGCTTCCATGCGGCGGCGAGCGAGCCGTTGAGGTCGATGGCGCGCGTGGCGTCCTCGATCACATAGACCTCGAAGCCGGCCTTGCGCGCATCGAGCGCGGTCCAGGCCACGCAGAAGTCGGTGGCCAGCCCGGCCACGTAGACCGTCTTGATGCCGCGCTGCTTGAGGTAGCCGCCCAGGCCGGTGGCGGTCTTGCGGTCGGCCTCCTCGAAGGCGGAATAGCTGTCGACGCCCCTGTGGAAGCCCTTGCGGACGATGACCTGCGCGGTGGGCAGCTTCAGGTCCTTGTGCAGCGCCGCGTCGTCGGTGCCCTGCACGCAGTGGTCGGGCCAGAGCACCTGGTTGCCGTACGAGAGCTTGATGCTGCTGAACGGCTTCTGCCCCGGATGCGCGCTCGCGAACGACGCATGGCCCTGCGTGTGCCAGTCCTGCGTGACCACGATGTTCTCGAACGAATCGGCCAGCTTGTTGATCACCGGCACCACCTCGGCGCCGCCCTTGACGGGCAGCGTGCCGCCATCGACGAAGCAGTTCTGCACGTCGATCACGATCAGCGCGGACTTGTCGTTCGGCTTGAGCTTCGGAGCCGCGAACAAGGGTCCGGCCGCGCCCAGCAGGCCCAGTGCGGCCGTGGACTTCAGAAGGGATCTGCGGTGCGAGTCGTGCATGGCGTGTGCTCCGGTGGTTGATGACAAAAAAGAAAAATGGCCGCGTGGGTGCGGCTAGACGCTCAGGTAGGCGCGGCGCACCTCTTCGTTGGCCGCGAGCTCTGCCATGGTGGCGTGGTAGCGGATCTGGCCCTTCTCGAGCACATAGGCGCGGTCGGATACCAGCTCGGCAAAGTGCATGTTCTGCTCCGACAGCAGGATGCTCACGCCCTGTGCCTTGAGTTCGAGGATCATGTTGGCCATCTGCTCGACGATGACCGGGGCCACGCCTTCGGAGGGCTCGTCGAGCAGCACCAGGTAGGGGTTGCCCATGAGCGTGCGCGCCACGGTGAGCATCTGCTGCTCGCCGCCGCTCATGCGGCCGCCCGGGCGGTCGGGCATTTCGCCCAGGTTGGGAAAGAGCTTGAACAGCCGCTCGGGCGTCCACAGCGGCGCCTCGCTGCCGTCAGCCCAGCGGCGCGGCGGCTGCTTGCCGACTTCGAGGTTCTCCATCACCGTGAGATCTGTGAACACGCGGCGGTCCTCGGGCACGAAACCCAGGCCGAGCTTCGCCGCGTGATGGGGTTCGCTCTTCGAGATGTCGTGGCCGAGGAAGCTGACGCTGCCCTTGCGCTTGGCGAGCATGCCGATCAGCGTCTTGAGCGTGGTCGACTTGCCGGCGCCATTGCGCCCCATGAGCGCGACGACCTCGCCGCGCCGCACTTCAAGATCGACGTCGTAGAGGATCTGTGCGGCGCCGTACCAGGCGCACAGCGAGTTCGCCTTCAACAGTGTTTCGTGCGTGCTCATGCGGTTGCTGCTCCCACGGCCGCGTTCACTTCGGCGGCTTTTTCTGCGATCTTCTCGAAGGTCTTGCCGCTGCCGAAGTACACCTCCTGCACCTTCGGATGGTCGCGGATCTCGAGCGGCTTGCCCTGCGCGATCAGGCGGCCGCGGGCCAGCACGATCATGCGGTCGGCGTAGGCGAACACCACGTCCATGCTGTGCTCGGTGAACAGCACGGCCAGGCCGCGCTGGACCACGAGCTCCTTGGTCAGCGCCATCAGCGAGTTGCGCTCCTTCGGCGCCATGCCGGCGGTGGGCTCGTCCATCAGCAGCAGCTTGGGCGCGTTGGCCATCGCGATCGCGAGTTCGACGCGCTTGACGTCGCCATAGGCGAGCTCGCTGCAGGGCCGGTCGGCCTGCGCCTTCATGCCGACCTGGTCGAGCAGCGCCAGCGCTTCGTCGCGCTTGTGGTCCGCCGCGCGGCGCCACATCGAGAACAGCTTGCCGTCATGCGAGAGCATCGCCATCTGCACGTTCTCGGCGACGGTGAGCGAGGCAAAGGTTTCGGCGATCTGGAAGGTGCGGCCCACGCCCTTGCGCCAGATCTCGCGCGGCTTCTGGCCCACGAGCTCATGGCCGTCGAACACGATCGAACCCTGGTCGGCCTTGAGCTGGCCGTTGACCATGTTGAAGGTGGTGGACTTGCCGGCGCCGTTCGGGCCAATGAGGGCCAGCAGCTCGCCGGCCTCGAGCTCGAAGCTGATGCCGTCGACGGCTTTGACGCCGCCGAAGGATTTGCCTAGGTTGTCTACTTTGAGGAGGGTCATTTCTGGCTTACTCCCTCTCCCTCTGGGAGAGGGTTGGGGTGAGGGCTGGCGGCCTTTCCATCGCTGCCGATCTTTCGATCTGTGCTGATCGTTTGCTTCCCGAGGCCGGGTCTCGCCCCGGCGGGCGACCTACTTTTCTTTGCTTCGCTGTATGGACCGGGGACCTGGGTAACAGGTGTGCGGGGACATAGTAAACACCTTGGGCGCTCAGTTTGAGGTGGCGGGATTGCGCAGATCCAGCCGCATGAAGCG
>NZ_JBFTRJ010000020.1:0-119883 GCF_056399465.1 Variovorax sp. 01N425
GGCGCCCGAGCGGCGAGGAGGCCAAGCAGATCGCCAACGAACTGCGCGCCTGGGTGGCCAAGGAGATCGGCCCGATCGCCAAGCCCAAGGACATCCGCTTCGGCGAGAACCTGCCCAAGACGCGCAGCGGCAAGATCATGCGGCGCCTGCTGCGCAGCATTGCCAAGGGCGAGGCCATCACGCAGGACATCTCGACGCTGGAAAATCCGGCGATCCTGGAGCAGTTGTCACAGACCAACTGATTCGATCTGTAGGACATGGCCGTAAGTGGGAAGCAGGGGCCATGGCGGCCCGCGGCCTGAGGTAAAACCGGCGCAGTTGCCATGCACCTCGACGTGCATGGCGGGTTCACTGTGTTCGATCTTTACGAAGGAGGCCCCCATGGGCGTGAGATCTGCTTTCCTTTTCGCCATCCTGCTGCTGATCGCGGCGCTCGCCGCGCTCAACTGGGGCACGCTCTCGGCACCGGTGCCGGTGTCGCTGGGCTTCATGACCGTGTCGGCGCCGCTGGGCCTCATGATGCTGGGCCTGACCGTGGCCCTGGGCGTGTTCTTCCTGGTCTACGTCCTGTACCTGCACAGTTCGGTGCTGCTCGATGCCAAGCGCCACAACAGGGAAATGCAGGTGCAGCGCGACCTGGCCGACAAGGCCGAGGCCTCGCGCTTCACCGAGCTGCGCAATTTCCTCGAAGCGCAGGAAACCAAGCACATGGCGCAGAACGCCGATCGGCATGCCGCGCTGCTGACCCGGCTGGGGCAGCTCGAGAGCGTGATCCGCCAGCGCTCGGAGCAGTCCGACAACACCGTGGCCGCGCACATCGGCCAGCTCGAGGACCGCATCGAGCGCAAGCCGCTGCCCACGGACATCGATCCGCGGATCTGACGAGCCGCCGCGTCAGCGCGCCAGCAGCACCCAGGCCGCGAGCTTCTTGGCGTCGGCTTCGCTCACCTGGGTGTTGGCCGGCATCGCCAACGGCCCCCACACGCCCGAGCCGCCCTTGATGATCTTTGCCGCCAGCATGTCGACGGCACCGGCGTTGCCCTTGTACTTGGCGGCCACGTCCTTGAAGGCGGGGCCGAGCACCTTGCGGTCCACCGCGTGGCAGCTCATGCAGTTCTTCGACGTCGCCAACGCCAGGTCGGCAAAGGCGGGCGCCGCCAGGCCGAGGCCGAGAACCGCGAATGACAGGAGTCTTTTCATGGGGCTTGATTCGTAATGGCTGGGTTACATTCGATGCAACGCGATTGTAGGTAGCGCCGTGCACCGGCGTCCGGAAGCGTTGCCAACAAAAACCCGGAGGGATTCGCGATGCTTTTTCTGCTGTTGGGCCTGCTCGGCGTGGGCCTCAAGTATTTCGAGGTGGGCATGGTGGCCGGCTGGAGCTGGTGGATCGTGCTGTCGCCCTTTGCCATGGCCGTGGCATGGTGGGCATGGGCCGACTCGTCGGGCTACACCAAGCGCAAGGTCGTCGAGCGCGAAGAGGCGCGCAAGCAGGCGCGCATCGACCGCCAGCGCAGCAACATGGGCCTGCCCGGCAGCAAGGGCCAGCGCCCCAAGCGCTGACCC
Organism: Variovorax sp. 01N425; assembly: GCF_056399465.1. Taxonomy (NCBI): domain Bacteria; kingdom Pseudomonadati; phylum Pseudomonadota; class Betaproteobacteria; order Burkholderiales; family Comamonadaceae; genus Variovorax; species Variovorax sp. 01N425. The sequence goes on from NZ_JBFTRJ010000020.1 coordinate 1,567, forward strand.
GGCAGGCGCTGGCCGGCCTCAGAACTTGTCGAGCACCGCGCCCGAGCTGGCGCTCGAGGCATTGAACGCGAACTTGGCCTGCACGCCGCGCGTGTAGCGCGGCGCCGGCGGCTTCCAGCCTTCGCGGCGCTTGGCCAGCTCGGCTTCGGGCACATTGAGTTCGAGCACCAGCTTGTGCGCATCGATGGTGATCGAGTCGCCCTCGTTCACGAACGCAATGGTGCCGCCCGCGGCTGCTTCAGGCGCGACGTGGCCCACCACCATGCCCCAGGTGCCGCCCGAGAAGCGGCCATCGGTGATCAGGCCCACGCTTTCGCCGAGGCCCGCGCCGATCAGCGCGCCCGTGGGGGCCAGCATCTCGGGCATGCCCGGGCCGCCCTTGGGGCCGAGGTAGCGCAGCACCATCACGTCGCCGGCCTTGATCTTGCCGTCCAGGATGGCCTTGAGCGCCGACTGCTCGTCGTCGAACACGCGCGCCGGGCCGGTGATGACCGGGTTCTTGAGGCCGGTGATCTTGGCGACCGCGCCTTCGGGCGAGAGGTTGCCCTTGAGGATGGCCAGGTGGCCTTCTTCGTACATCGGCTTGTCGATCGGGCGGATCACGTCCTGGTCGGCGCGCGGCACGTCGGGCACGTCCTTCAGCACTTCGGCGATCGTCTGGCCGGTGATGGTGATGCAGTCGCCGTGCAGCAGGCCCGCGTTCAGCAGCACCTTCATGACCTGCGGGATGCCGCCGGCCTGGTGCAGGTCGACCGCGAGGTACTTGCCCGAGGGCTTCAGGTCGCACAGCACCGGCACCTTCTTGCGCATGCGCTCGAAGTCGTCGATGGACCACTCGACGCCGGCCGCATGCGCAATGGCCAGGAAGTGCAGCACCGCGTTGGTGGAGCCGCCGGTGGCCATGATCACCGCCACCGCGTTCTCGATGGCCTTCTTGGTGACGATGTCGCGCGGCTTGATGTCTTTCTTGATGGCCTCGATCAGCACCTTGGCCGATTCCTTGGCCGAATTGGCCTTCTCGTCGTGCGGGTTGGCCATGGTGGACGAGTAGGGCAGCGAGATGCCCAGCGCCTCGAACGCGCTGGACATGGTGTTGGCCGTGTACATGCCGCCGCAGGAGCCGGTGCCGGGGATGGCGCGCTTCTCGATCTCGTGCAGGTCCTCGTCGCTCATGTTGCCGGCGGCGTTCTGGCCCACGGCCTCGAACACGCTCACGATGTTGAGGTCCTGTCCCTTGTAGCGGCCCGGCAGGATGGTGCCGCCGTAGACGTAGATGGCCGGCACGTTGGCGCGCAGCATGCCCATGAGGCCGCCCGGCATGTTCTTGTCGCAGCCGCCGACCACCAGCACGCCGTCCATCCACTGGCCGCCCACGCAGGTCTCGATGCAGTCGGAGATCACTTCGCGGCTCACCAGCGAGTACTTCATGCCTTCGGTGCCCATGGCCATGCCGTCGGAGATGGTGGGGGTGCCGAACACCTGCGCGTTGCCGCCGGCTTCCTCGATGCCCGCCATGGCCGCGTCGGCCAGCTTCTGCAGGCCCGAGTTGCAGGGCGTGATGGTGCTGTGGCCGTTGGCGACGCCGACCATCGGCTTCTTGAAGTCGGCCTCTTCGTAGCCCATGGCATAGAACATCGAGCGGTTGGGCGCGCGGCTCTTGCCTTCGACGATGTTGGCGCTGCGGCGGTTGATCTGGATTGGCTTGGTGTCCATGGTGTCTCTTGTGTCGTGGGGAGATCGAGGGGAATTCCAAGTATCGGACTTCTCATTGATTCATTCCAATCCATTTTTGTGCGCCGATTGATATGCTTGGCATATGAAAGATGCCTTGATCGACCTGCGCGCCTGGCGCCAGTTCGTGGCCGTGGCCGAGGAACTGCACTTCGGCCGCGCCGCGCTGCGGCTGCACATGACCCAGCCGCCGGTGACGCAGGCCATTGCCCAGCTCGAGAAGACGCTGGGCGTGGTGCTGTTCGACCGCACGCGCCGGCGCGTGGCGCTCACGCCGGCCGGCGAGGCGCTGCTGCCCGACGTGCGCGAACTGCTGGCGCGCGCCCAGGCGCTGCCGGCGCGGGCCCGTGCGGCGGCGGCGGGGCAGGTGGGGCGCGTGCGCATCGCCTTTGTCTCGACTGTCGGCTTCGAGCAGCTGCCGGCCTGGGTGCGCGAGTTCCGCGTGCGCTGCCCGGAGGTGGCGCTCGAGCTGGTCGAAGCCACGGGCGACGTGCAGCTCGAGGCCTTCGCGCGCGGCGAGATCGACGCCGGCCTGATGCTGCATTCGCCGGGCGCCGCGCCGCCCGGGCTCGCGCGCCTGCCGGTGGAGGAAGAGGCGCTGGTGCTGGCGCTGCCGTCGCAGCACCGGCTCGCGCGTGCGCGGCCCGTGCCGCTGGCCGAGGCGCTGGCCGAGCCGCTCGTGATCTTTCCGCGCCGCATCGTGCCGTCGCTGCACGATGCGGTCTTCGACCTCTATCACGCGGCGGGGCGCACGCCGCAGGTGGCGCAGGAGGCGATCCAGATGCAGACCATCGTCAACCTCGTCTCCGGCGGCATCGGCGTGGCCTGGGTGCCGCACAGCGTGATGCAGTTCCGGCGCGCCGGGGTGGTCTATCGGCAGGCCGGCGAGTTCAAGGGCACGGGCCGGCGCCGCGTGGCGCTGCCAGCCTGCGAAACCAGCCTCGTGTGGCCCGCGCAGGCCGCGCATCCGGCGCTCGCGCGCTTCGTGGAATTCGTGCGCGAGCGCACGGGGCGGGCAACGTAGGGCCGCCTACCTGCGCGGCGTTCGTGGGCCGGCCGGCCGCGGTGCTGCGGGCGTATCGAGCGAGGCGGCGAGCAGCGTCTCGAGCCAGCCCGCGAAGGCTTGCATGCGGCGCGAGAGATTGCGCCGGTGCGGATAGACCAGGTGCACCGGCAGCGGTTGGGCGCGTGCTTCGGGCAGCACCTCGGCCAGCTCGCCGGCCGCGAGGTGTTCGCGCACGTCGTAGGCCGGGATCTGGATCAGCCCGAGGCCTGCCAGCGCGCAGGCGATGTAGGTCTCGGCGTTGTTTGCGCTGACCTGGCTGCGCATGCGCAGTGTCGCGGTCTCGCCGTCGCGCTGCCACTCCCAGGGCGCCGCGCGGCCGCTGGTCGGCGAGGCGTAGTTGACCGCGATGTGCTCCGGCAGGTCCGCCGGCGTGCGCGGCGTGCCATGGCGCGCCAGGTAGGCCGGGCTCGCGCAATTGATCAGCGTGAAATGCCCGAGCGGCCGCGCGACCAGGCTGCTGCTCGCCAACGGACCCACGCGCAGCGCGCAATCGACACCTTCGAGCACCAGGTCCACCGCACGGTCGCTGGAGCCGAGCTCGAGCTCGATCGCCGGGTAGCGCTCGAAGAAATCCGGCAGCGCCGGCGCGATGAGCCGCCGCGCGATGCGGCTCGGCACATCGACCTTGAGCCGTCCGCTCACCTGGCTGCGCGAGGGCAGGAACTGCTGCTCGATGTCTTCCATGTCGGCCACGAGCGTGCGGGCGCGTTCCAGCAGCACCTCGCCGTCGGGCGTGAGGCCGACGCGCCGCGTGGTCCGGTGCAGCAGGCGCGAGCCCAGCTTCGCCTCGAGCTGCTGCACCGCCGTGGAAATGGTGGCGCGCGGCAGCGCGAGCCGATCGGCCGCACGCGTGAAGCTGCCGGTTTCGGCCACGCGCAGGAACACCTTGAGAAGGTCGATGCGGTCCATGCGTGCCAGTCGAATTGTTCGTGGTTCTGCGAACAGTCTAGCGCCCGATTGTTGATTTATTCCGGAACTTGCCATCAATAGACTGAAGCTTCCCGATTCACATCAACGCTCTTCAGCAGGAGGCCATTCCATGTCCGCACGCACTCTCCAGAACAAGGTCGCCGTCATCGCCGGCGGCGGCAAGAACCTCGGCGCGCTCATCGGCCATCAACTGGTCGATGGCGGCGCCCGCGGCATCGCCATCCACTACAACAGCGATGCCTCGCGCAAGGAGGCCGAGAAGACCGCCGCCGAGCTCGAGGCCAAGGGCGCCGGCACGCTGCTGGTGCAGGGCGACCTTGCCGTGGTGGAGAACAACGTCCGGCTGTTCGACCAGGCCGTCAAGCACTTCGGGCAGGTCGACATCGCCATCAACACCGCGGGCGTGGTGATCAAGAAGCCGATCCTCGATGTCACCGAAGCCGACTACGACAAGAGCTTCGACGCCAACGCCAAGGCCGCGTTCTTCTTCATCCAGCAGGCCGGCCGCACGCTGGCCGACGGCGGCAGCATCGTGTCGCTGGTGAGCTCGCTGCTGGCGGCCTACACGCCGTTCTACGCGATCTATCCGGCCTCGAAGGCGGCGGTGGAGCACTACACGCGCGCGGCTTCCAAGGAGTTCGGCGAGCGCGGCATCTCGGTCAACGCGATCGGCCCCGGACCGATGGACACGCCGTTCTTCTACGGCCAGGAAAGCAAGGAAGCCGTCGAGTACCACAGCAGTGCGGCGGCGCTCAGCAAGTTCTCGAAGAAGGGCCTCACCGACATCGAGGACATCGCGCCCATCGTCCGCTTCCTGGTCACCGAAGGCTGGTGGATCACCGGCCAGACCATCTTTGCCAACGGTGGCTACACCACGCGCTGATCCAGCCGGATCGCGCTCGGGGCCGGCTGCTCGGCGGGGTTTCGGGCACTGACATCGCCCTGAACGCCCCCGTGCCGGCCGCGACATTCGGGCCGGGCACAATCCGCGGATGCTCATGTATCCGCAGATCAATCCTGTCGCCCTGCAACTCGGGCCCGTGGCCATCCACTGGTACGGCCTGACCTACCTGGCCGCGTTCGCGCTGTTCTATTTTCTCGGCACCCGCCGGCTGCACCACGAACCGTACCGCTCGCTGGTCGGGCAGGGCGCCTGGCAGCGCAAGGACATCGAGGACATCCTCTTCCTGGGCGTGATGGGCGTGATCGTGGGCGGGCGGCTCGGCTATTGCCTGTTCTACAAGCCCGAGTTCTATCTCTCGCATCCGCTCGAGATCCTCTACGTGTGGCAGGGCGGCATGAGCTTCCATGGCGGCCTGCTGGGCGTGATCGGCGCGATGATCTGGTTCGCGCATTCGCGCGCGCGGCCGTTCTGGCAGGTGATGGATTTCGTCTCGCCCTGCGTGCCCACGGGCCTGGCGGCGGGGCGCGTCGGCAACTTCATCAACGGCGAGCTCTGGGGCCGCTTCAGCAGCCCCGACCTGCCCTGGGGCATGGTGTTTCCGCAGAGCGGCTCGATGCTGCCGCGCCATCCCTCGCAGGTGTACCAGTTCCTGCTCGAGGGGCTTCTGCTGTTTGCCATCATGTGGCTGTACGCCCGCAAGGAACGCAAGCAGGGGCAGGTGGCCGCGGTGTTCCTGATCGGCTACGGCGTGCTGCGCTTCATCGCCGAGTATTTCCGCGAGCCCGACGATTTCCTGGGCCTGCGCGCGCTGAACCTGAGCCAGGGGCAGTGGCTCAGCGTGCCGATGGTGATCTTCGGCATCGGCCTGTGGATCTGGGCCGCGCAGCGCCGCCAGCCGGCGAGCGCCTGAGCATCGCGTCCTCAGGGTAAGCACGGGCCGCGCAGGGGATGCGCGGCCTTGCGGCTCCTTCGGGCGCGCCTCACAATTACGCGTAATTACAGAAAATTACGCGAGCCGGATTTCCTCCAACCGCCATGCGCCTGGTCCCCAACTCCCTGCACGACGAAGTCGCCGCCACGCTGCGCGAGCAGATCTTCGCGGGCGCGCTGGTGCCGGGCAGCTTCCTGGACGAGGCCGCGCTGTGCGAGCGGCTGTCGATCTCGCGCACGCCCTTGCGCGAGGCGCTCAAAGTGCTCACGGCCGAAGGCCTGCTGCGCCACGAGCCGCGGCGCGGCTGCTTCGTGCGCGAGGTGACGGAGCGCGATCTGGACGAGATATTTCCCGTCATCGCGCTGCTCGAAGGCCGCTGCGCCTACGAGGCGGCGCGCAACGCCAGCGATGCGGAACTCAGCGAGCTCGACGTGCTGCACGAACGGCTGGTGCGCCACGCCAAGGCCAAGCGCATCAACGACTACTACGCCACCAACCACCAGATCCACGAGGCCATCATCCAGCTGGCCGATAACAAGTGGCTGGCGCAGGTGATTGGCGATCTGCGCAAAATTCTCAAGCTGGCGCGGCTTCAGCAGCTGCATGCGCCGGGCCGGCTCGAGCAGAGCCTGTCGGAGCACCTGGCGGTGTTCGCGGCGCTCAAGGCGCGCGACAGCGAGGGCGCGGACGCGGCCATGCGCACGCACCTGACGCGCCAGCGCGAGGCGCTGCGCGCGGTGGCGCGGCAACAGAAATCGAGGGTGATGTCGTGAGCCGCCTGAAAGAAGACGGCATTCCCGCAGCCCACAGCATTGGAGCTTGTCGATGAGTGCGACCGAGTGGTTCCAGGCGCGATTGCGCTCTGGCGAAAAGTCCGGCGAAAAGGCCGCAGCCAGGGTGCCCGTGGCATCCGACGGCGCGGCCCGCGGCGCACCCAAGTCGGCCGCAAGACCCAGCATGCGCTCGACCGCCGAGCGGCTGCAGGCCACGCTGCGCAAGGCCGACGAGGCCCTGTCGCCGCGCGCGCTGCGCCGCGTGCTCACGGCGCTGCAGGCGGTGATCGATCCGCGCGTGAGCGAGGTCGAGGGCGGGCGCCGGGCCCATGCCATTGCACGCGAATATGCCGCCGCCACGCCCGAGGAGCGGCGCGACTACTGGGCGCTCATGAGCGAGCATTTCGCGGCCGATCCGCACAAGCTCAAGTCCGCGCGCGACCAGCACCAGGCCGCCGTGGGAACGCCCGACGAAGGACAGGCCGAACTGCGGCTGAGGCGCGCGCTGGTGTCGCCGCGCATGCGCCTCTTGCAGCGTTTTGCAGTCGAGCCCGAGGGCATGCGCTTCCTGGTCGACCTGCGCGCCGAGCTGCTGCCGTTCCTCAAGTCGGACAAGCGGCTGCTCGCGCTCGATGCCGAACTGGAGCACCTGTTCTCCACCTGGTTCGACGTCGCCTTCCTTGAATTGCGACGGATCGACTGGCATTCGCCGGCGTCGCTGATCGAGAAGCTGATCCGCTACGAGGCCGTGCACGACATCAAGAGCTGGACCGACGTGAAGAACCGGCTCGACGACAGCGACCGCCGCTGCTACGGCTTCTTCCATCCGCGGCTGCCCAACGAGCCGCTGATCTTCGTCGAGGTGGCGCTGGTCGACCGTATCAGCGACGGCATCACGCCGCTGCTCGACGAGGCCGCCGTGCCGATCCAGCCGGCCAAGGCCACCACCGCCATCTTCTATTCGATCAGCAACACGCAGACCGGGCTGCGCGGCGTGAGCTTTGGCGATTCGCTCATCAAGCGCGTGGTCGAGACGCTGCAGGAAGAGCTGCCGCGCCTGAAGACCTTTGCCACGCTGTCGCCGATCCCGGGCTTTCGCAGCTGGCTCGCCCGGAATGCCGCCGAGCTGCTGCCGCGCCTGGACGAGAAGCGCGAGGCCGAGCTCGGCCGCCTCGTCGGCTCGCTGCCGCCGACCGCCGAGCGGCTGCTTGCCGCGGTGGAGGCGCCGGCCACGCTCGATGCCAAGTCGCCGCTGCGCCAGTGGCTGCTGCAGGCCGCGGCCGAATACCTGGGCCGCACGCTGGTCGACGGCACGCCGGCCGATCCGGTGGCGCGTTTTCACCTGGGCAACGGCGCGCGCGTGGAGCGCCTCAACTGGGCCGGCGATCCTTCGCCCAAGGGGCTGAAGCAGTCCTACGGCCTGATGGTCAATTACCTCTACGATCTCAAGCGCCTCGACAAGCATCGGGCATGGATCGCCGAGGGCAAGGTGGCGGTTTCGGGGGATGTGGAAAGCCTGTTCTTCAAAAAAGGCTGAGTTCTGGAAAGAAGTCCGGCGCGTGCTGCGCCGGCCCGCATGGTGCGGCAATCTACAACGACAGGAGATGACAGATGACTCAGAGTTTTCAGAGACGCGAGGTGCTGCGCCTGGCCGCGGCCGGTGCCGCCGTTCTGTGCGGCGGGGCAGCGGCGCAGGGAGGTAATTGGCCGACGCGGCCGGTCAACATGGTGGTGCCGTTCCCGGCCGGCGGCGGCACCGACGCCTTCGCGCGCCCGCTCTCGGCCCAGTTCGCCAAGGTCACCGGCCAGACGCTGGTCATCGACAACCGCGGCGGCGCGGGCGGCACCGTGGGGGCCAGCATCGCCGCCAAGGCCCAGCCCGATGGCTACACGCTCTTCATGGGCGCGGTGCACCACGCAATTGCGCCGTCGATCTACCCCAAGCTCGACTACGACCTCGAGAAAGACTTCGTGCCGCTGATGCTGCTGGCCAACGTGCCGCAGGTGGTGGTGGTCAACCCGCGCCGCGTCACGGCCAATACGCTGCAGGAACTCGTGGCCGCCGCCAAGCGCAGCCCCGGCAAGCTCAACTACGGCTCGGCCGGCGCAGGCACCTCGCACCACCTGGCGGGCGAGCTGTTCAAGCTGCAGACCGGCACTTTCATCACGCACATTCCCTACCGCGGCGCGGGGCCGGCGCTGTCCGACCTGATCGCCGGCAACGTCGACCTGATGTTCGACGGCCTCGGCTCCTCGGCCCAGCACATCAAGGGCGGGCGCATCAAGGCGCTGATGGTTGCCGGCAGCAAGCGCAACCCGGCGTTCCCCGACGTGCCCTGTGCGGCCGAGGTCGGCCTGCCCGACTACACGGTCACCACCTGGTACGGCCTGTGGGCGCCCAAGGGCACGCCGGCCGAGCTGCAGGCACGGATCGTCGACAGCATGAAGAAGGCCCTTCAGAGCGACGAGCTCAAGGCCATCTGGGCCCAGAATGGCTCCGAGATCCCGAACCTCACCATGGCCTCGTACGGCGGCTTCGTGAATTCCGAGATCAAGCGCTGGGCCTCGGTGGTGAAGGCCTCGGGCGCCAAGCTCGAGTAGCGGGCGGCAGCCAGCCTCCACGTCACACCGAATATCCGAAGCACCTGCCCGATGAAGACGAAAGCCAATTCCAACCTGTTCGCCGCCCTGCGCGCGGCCTTTCCCGCCGAGCTCGGCCGCACGGCCGTGGAAACCGACAACGGCCTGTTCTATTCGTGGCAGGACCTCGACCGCGCCAGCGCGATGATGGCCAACCTGTTCGGCGCGCTGGGGCTCGCGGAGGGCGCCCGCATCGCGGTGCAGGTCGAGAAATCGGTCGAGGCGATGATCCTCTACCTCGCCACGCTGCGCGCCGGCTACGTGTTCCTGCCGCTCAACACCGCCTACCAGAGCGCCGAGATCGAATACTTCATCGGCAACGCCGAGCCGGCCGTGGTGGTGTGCACCAGCCGCAATGCCGCGTGGGTCGGACCCATCGCGAGCGCGGCGGGCACCCGGCATGTGTTCACGCTGGACGACGACCGCACCGGCACGCTGCTGGAGCTTGCCGCGCAATGCAGCGACCGGCATGAAGCGGCGCGCAAGAACGCGGACGACCTGGCCGCCATCCTCTACACCAGCGGCACCACCGGCCGCAGCAAGGGCGCGATGCTCACGCATGGCAACCTGCTGTCGAACGCCGAGGTGCTCAAGGACTACTGGGGCTGGACGGAGGGCGACGTGCTGATCCACGCGCTGCCGATCTTCCATGTGCACGGCCTCTTCGTTGCGCTCCACGGTGCGCTGCTCAACGGCAGCAAGATGATCTGGTTCTCCAGGTTCGACCCGAAGCGCGCGGTCGAGAAGCTGCCCGAGGCCACCGTGTTCATGGGCGTGCCCACGCTCTATGTGCGCCTGCTGGCCGAGCCCGGCCTCACGCGCGAGGCGGTGCGCGGCATGCGGCTCTTCATCGCCGGTTCCGCGCCGCTGCTCATCGAGACCTTCGAGGAATGGCGCGAGCGCACCGGCCACACCATCCTGGAGCGCTACGGCATGAGCGAAACCATCATGCTCACCTCCAACCCCTACAGCCCCACACAGGGCGAGCGCCGCGGCGGCACCGTCGGCTTTGCGCTGCCGGGCGTGCGGCTGCGCGTGCGCGACGACGCCGGCCGCGACTGCACCACCGACGAGATCGGCAACATCCAGGTCAGCGGCCCGAACGTGTTCGCGGGCTACTGGCGCATGCCGGAGAAGACGAAGGAAGAATTCACCGCCGATGGTTTCTTCAAGACCGGCGACGTCGGCAAGATCGACGGCCGCGGCTACGTCACCATCGTCGGACGCAGCAAGGACCTGATCATCAGCGGCGGCTACAACGTCTATCCCGCCGAGATCGAGGGCTACATCAACGAGCTGCCGGGCGTGGCCGAAAGCGCGGTGGTCGGCGTGCCCCACCCCGACTTCGGCGAGGTGGGCGTGGCCATCGTCATTGCCAAGGGCAATGGGGCGCTCGACCCCGATGCCATCGTGGCGGAGCTCAAGTCGAAGCTCGCGAACTTCAAGATTCCCAAGCGCTGCTTCGTGGTGCCCGAGCTGCCGCGCAACACCATGGGCAAGGTGCAGAAGGCGCTGCTGCGGGAGCAGCACAAGGGGTTGTTCGGCTAGGGCTTTGCCACCTTCGGGGCGAGCGCGGTGACGCGGGGTTCGTGGAAGATCATCGCGTCTACTGCGTCGGGCCAAGGCCGGCGGAATTCCACGCCGAAGCCATCGAGCGTGTCGACGCGGAAGCTGCGTCCATCGGCCGGCAGCAAGCGATAGGTCGGCTGGCCAGGGATCGTCATGGCGAGCTCGCCGCGCGCATCGAGCCTGATCTCGATCACGCGGCCGCTGTGCAGGTAGTCGCCGGCGCACAGCTGCCGAAAGCCCGGGTCCAGCACGTCGCCGGCTGCGACGCGATGGAACACGATGTCGTCCACCATCTCCTCGAACGGTATCTCGATGCGGTCGATGCGGCCTTGCCGGTCGTAGCGGAAGGTGAGCGTCCGGTTGCTGGGGTGCAGCACCGTCGGGCGGTCGGGGGTGATGAACACGTCGTAGTGGCGGTGCTCGAGCTTCTCCTCGACACCGCGCCAGCGCCATGCGAGCCCGTCCGCCTCCCGGTCGATGCGCAGGCGCCCGTAGGCCGGATGCTCGTAGTCGCCGACATGCTCGTCGAGCGGATGGCTCGGCTGGGTTCCGCTCCTGCGGACTTCCGCGCTCACCTTCCTGTCGAGCGCCTGCTGTTCGATGGCCTGCCTGCGCTTGGGTGCCAGGCGCCCGAACCAGTCGACCGTCTCGCGGCCGCAGATGCGGTCGAGCACCGCATAGGTGAGGATCGCGTGCACGCTCCCCGGCGTGCGGTTCGTCAGCACCACGACGCCTGCACGGCGCTCGGGCTGCATCGTCATGAGCGTGCTCCAGCCGGTCCACGAGCCCGAGTGCGCGACGATGCGCTCGCCGCGGTACTGCTCGCAGAAGAGGCCGAGGCCGTAGTGCGAGTCGCCGATCTCGGCGTAGGGGGAGCGCCCCATGTGCACGCGCGGGATCGTCATTTCGCGCAGCGCCTGGGTCGAAAGCAGTTGCTGCCCATGCGCCTTGCCATCGAGGAGAAAGCGCGCCCATTTCGCAAGATCGGCCACCGAGGCGTTGATGCCGCCGGCCGGCGTCGCGCGGATCGGCGACAGCGGCGTGCGGTAGCGCTCGTCGCCATCCATCGCATGCGGACGGGCGGCGTCTTCGGCGGCCGCGAGGGCCTCGATGGAGAAGCCGAAGTGGCTGAAGCCCAGCGGCTTCATCAGGCGCTCGGTGGTGAAGTCCTGGTAGCTCCGGCCGCTGATGCGCTCGGTGACCATGCCGGCGGCCAGGTAGCCGAGGTTCGAGTACTGGAAGGCGTCGCGCAGGTCCTTGTTCGGCGCCAGGTGCCTGAGGGCGGCCAGCATCTGCGCGTTGCTCAGGTCGCCGGGCATGTGGATCCAGTCATGCCGCGGCAGCCCGCTGTGGTGGCACAGCAGGTCGCGCACGGTCAGCCGCTCGGTCGCCACCGGATCGTGCAGGCGGAATTCGGGAATCACCTCGCGCACCGGCCGGTCCCAGTCGAGCTTGCGTTCGTCCACCAGCAGGCCGAGACCGGCCGCGGTGAACGACTTGGTGATCGAGCACAGCAGGAATTGCGTGTCGATGGTCACGGGCAGGCCCGTGTCGGTGTCGCGCACGCCATAGCCCTTGAGCACGGCGATCTCGCCATCCTGGATGACGGCCAGCGCGAGTCCCGGTACCTTCCATTCCTGCATCGAGGCTTCGACGAGACTGTCGAGATCGCTCCACATGGTCGGGGTCCTTGCCTTTGTGTAGGGCCGCGCATCCTACGGCATCCCCGGAGCGAGGGGCCCGCTACACCTCGCCCAGCCCGTTCATGAGCCCGCTGCCCGCATGGCAGTTGATGTATTCGTAGCTCTGTTCGTCGGCCTTCAGCACCGACACCTCGTGGTACACGCGCAGCTGCAGCTGGAAGTTCAGTGCCTGCACGTAGCGCATGAAGCTGCCGAAGATCGCGACGTGCGTGGGATGCGACTCGGCCCAGCGCTCCATGTCGGCGAGCGAGTGCCAGAAGCTCAGGCCGAAGGATTTCTCCAGCGGCGCCCCCTTGGCATCGAGGTGCTGCATGTAGCGGTTGCTGTAGCAGCCGATGTGAAGCCCCTGGTCGCGCAGGAAGTCCATGCCTTCGCGCAGCACGGGTTCCATCTCGCCGAGATAGAGCGCGCGTTCCTGTCCCGTGGTGTCGGCCCACTCCTGGCCGGAGCGGATCATGGCGATGTTCTCGTGGCCTGCGATGCGCACGCGCTGGCCGGGTGCCGGCGCGCCGGCAATGACGGCGCGCGTGCCCGAGGGCGCCATGGCGTCGGTCTGTGACAGCGGAATGCGGTCGCGCATCGAACCCCAGTAGCCGTGCTCCTGCAGTTCGCCGCTCACGCCGCCCATCACCACGCCCACGCCTTCGAGGCGGTCGGGCGTGTTGAACATGGTCTCGAAGTGCTCGGCGCGCGGCGCAACGATTTCGCGGAAGTAGCCGAGGCCGTCCGCCAGCCGCTCGTCGGAGCGCCACCAGGCATCGACCTCGGGCGCCGTGCACCAGCGCGCATGGGCCGCAGGGTCGTTCCAGTAGGCGATGGCGACCATGTTGTCGCAGCCGGCGGCGTCGACATGGTGCGCGAAGTCGTGGTGGCCGGGCCCGTCGGGCAGCGCAAAGCCGGCGGCGATCTTCATCAGCGCCGCACACGCGCGGCCCTGCATCCCGGCGCCGCGCGACTGCACGCCGAAGTAGCCCATCACGACCTGCCTGACCGCGCCCGGCGCGCGCGCCGACCAGGCGGGGTAGGGCGGCGCGTAGTCGTCCTCCACGCGGCGATGGCGCGTGCGGGGGCACTTCAGGTGCTCGGCAATGGCGGATTCCATGGCGTGGCTCCGGTGCTTCAGGCCGCCAGCGGCTGCTGGCGCGCGGCCGCCGGTGCCGGCTCGGGTGCGGCGACGATGGCCTCGAAGGCACCGCGCTCGACCTCGGGCGCACGCTGCAGCACCACGGGTTCGCGGCGCGTCTTGTTCAACAGCAACTGCGTGACGTCGGGCCGCGAGTAGTGGCCGCTCGGGTCGGCGGCCGCCTTGGAGAGCGCGATCATCCCCAGGTCGATGTCCGCAATCACCAGCCCCTCCTGGTCTTCGGCCAGCGGCGTGCCCAGCGGCGAACCGTCGGGCGCATAGATGCGCGCAAAGCCGCCGCCCACGCGCAGCATCTGCTGCTTGCCGGCGTCGGTGCACATCAGCTCGCTCATGGACTGCGAAACCGTGGCGCACGGCGCAATCACGAAGCACTGGCCCTCGGCCGCGTACACCTGGCTCGCGGCGTTGTTGAGTTCGGGGCCGAGCGCATAGGCCGCGCCGCGATAGAGCGAAAAGCTCGGCCAGGCGCCGCAGTGGATCTGCTCGTTCTGCGCATACATCGCGTACTTGCTGAGCGGCTGAAGATGCTCCCAGCACGAGAGCGATCCGATGTTGCCGATGGGCGTTTCGACCACGGCCAGGTCCGAGCCGTCGCCCTCGCCGAACACGGTGCGCTCCACATGCGTGGGCTTGAGCTTGCGGCGCGTCTGCACCGTGCGGCCCTGGTCGTCGATCAGCGCCTGCGCAATGTAGAGGCTGCCGGCGGCCTTTTCGCTGTAGCCGAGCGAAACCCAGATGTTGTGCTTGCGCGCGGCCTCCCGGACGCGGTCGAATTCGGCCGAGCCCACGACCAGTGCGTTGTCGTGGTAGCGCTGCACGAACTGCATGCCCCAGGCCGGCGAGTCGAGCCAGATCCACCACGGGTAGCCGGGCACCCAGGTCTCGGGAAAGGCGATGAGCTTCACGCCCTGGCCGGCGGCCTGGGCCATGAGGTCGATGGTCTTGTCGATGGTGCCGTCGAGATCGAGGAACACGGGCGCTGCCTGCACGGCGGCAACGCGGAGCTTGGGGTGAACGGTGGCGGGCATGGCGGGGTCTCCGGAAACGGGTTGAAAGAAACAACTTCGCACACCTCGCACCGGGTTTGCGCGGTGGCATGCGGGTTGCTTCAAGCGTAGATTCGCCGCCGCGAAACGCCTTGACCCGAACTTGCGGCGTTCTTGTTCCAGCGTTGCAGGCCGACTTCCGAAGGAACCCCGATGACCCCGTTGCTCAGCACCGATGCCGTTCCGCGCGGCCAGCGGCTCGCCTACTGGACCGACATGATCTGCAACGTCTACGTGCAGCTCGGATGCGATCCGGTGCGCGAAGGCGATAGCGGCAATTTCGAAGGCAGCATCCGCCAGCACACGCTGCCGAGCCTGGACGTGTCGGTGGTCAGGTCAGGACCGCAGAAGGTGATGCGCACGCCGGGCCACATCTCGCGCTCGGGCGACGACTGCTTTCTGGTCAGCATCCAGGCGCGCGGCCAGGGCGTGGTGCGGCAGGATGGGCGCGACGCCGTGCTGGCGGCGGGCGACTTCGCGCTGTACGACAGCACGCGGCCCTACCAGCTGCTGTTCGACGACAGCTTCGAGCAGATCGTGCTCAAGCTGCCGGGCGAGCGCCTGCGCAGCGAGCTGCACCACACCGAAGCGCTGACGGCCACCACCGTGTCGGGGCGCGAGGGCGCGGGGCACCTGCTGCTGGGCATGATCCGCACGCTGCGCGAGGACATCGACACCTTGCAGCCGGCGTCGGCCCTGGCGGTGGCCAACGGCGTGCAGAGCATTCTCGTGGCCGGGCTGCAGACGCTGCCCGCGGCGCGCTCACCGGGCCTGAGCAGTCTCACGGCCTACCACCTGGCCCGCGTGAAGCGGCGCATCGACGAGCAGTTGGCGGATCCTTCGCTGTCGGTGGGAAGCCTCGCGGCGCAGCTGGGCGTCTCGGCGAGCCACATCCACCGCGTCTTCAAGAGCGAGCCGCTCACGCCTTCGCAGTACATCTGGGAGCGCCGGCTCGAAGCCTGCAGCCGCGACCTGCTCGAGGCGCGCCTGGCCGGCCGGCCCGTGGCCGAGATTGCCTACGGCCGCGGCTTCAACGACGCGGCGCATTTCAGCCGCGCGTTCCGCGAACGCTTCGGCTGCTCGCCGCGCGAATGGCGGCAGCAGCGCGTGCAATAAAAAGGGGAAGAGAAAAACCCGGCTACTGCACCAGCAGCACCGAGGTGTCGGTCTCGGAGATCACCTTGGTGGCCACCGAGCCCATCAGCGCGCGGCCGAAGATGCCGTGGCCATGGGTGCCGAGCACGATCAGCTGCGCATGCGCCGCGGCCGCCGACTTGAGGATTTCCTCGGCCGCATGGCCATGGCGCTTGTCGATCGTGTAGTTGCTCACGCCGTTCTGCGCAAGCAATGCCGCCACGGGTTCGAGCACCTTGGCGTTCTCCTCGGCGTAGTAGTCGGCGATGACCTCCTTGCTGAGGTGGCGCGCCACGTGCCCCGAGATGCCGGTGCTGACATGCACGATGACCAGCTCATGGCCATCCACGAACATCGCGCGGTTGGCCAGCAGGTAATTGAGCGCCTTCTGCGTGTAGGCGCTGCCGTCGACAGCAATGAGGATTTTCATGCGCCCGTTATACGGCCGGGCCTGCCGCCTCGCAACGGATCCCACCCGGGACCCGAGGGGCTTTCAACGCGCCCGGCGGCTCAGCCCTGCAGGCCCTTCCAGAGCATGTAGGCCGCCAGCAGGTACAGGATGCTCGCAAATACGCGCTTGAGCTTCTTCACCGGCAGGTTGTGCGCCGCCTTCGCGCCGAGCGGCGCAGTGAGCACGCTGCACAGCGCAATGACCACCAGCGCGGGCAGCCAGATGTAGCCGAACGAGCCGGCCGGAAGGCCCTGCACCGACTGCCCGCTCACCACGTAGCCCAGCACGTTGGCCACCGCAATCGGAAAGCCGAGCGCGGCGCTGGTGGCCACGGCGTTGTGGATGGAGATGTTGCACCAGGTCATGAACGGCACGCTGACAAAGCCGCCGCCCGCGCCGACCAGGCCCGAGATGAAGCCGATGGCGCCGCCCGCCGACAGCTGCCCCGCGGTGCCCGGCATCTGGCGCGTGGGCTTGGGCTTGCGGTCGAGGAACATCTGCGTGGCCGAGAAGCCCACGAACAGCGCAAAGACGATGGCCAGCACCGTGCCCTTGAGCAGCGCGAACACGCCCAGGCTGCCCAGCAGGCTGCCGATGACGATGCCGGGCGCCAGGCGCCGCACGATGTCCCAGCGCACCGCGCCGCGCTTGTGATGGGCGCGCACGCTGGACACCGAGGTGAAGATGATCGTGGCCATCGAGGTGGCGATCGCCATCTTCACGGCAAGATCGGAGGCCACCCCGCGGTGCCCCATGATGATCGTGATGAACGGCACCATGAGCATCCCTCCGCCGATGCCCAGCAGGCCCGCCAGGAAACCGGTGCCCAGGCCGAGCGCGGCCAATTCGGCGATCAGGAGGGGGTCGAGCAGGGAAGTCACGCAGCGGAGCCTTGAAAAAAAGCAACGGCCCCGTGCAGCGCATGCAGGGGCCGTATGAACGGAAAAAGGTGTCTGCAAGTGGGCGCCGAACCCGCATCCTGAACCAGGGTTCAGGTGGGCGAGGGCAGCAAGACTTCGGGTTCATCTGACGCGAGATGATCACACCCGTCAAGCGATGTACCAAGCCCGGCTCCGGAGAGCATTGGAACAAGGAAATATTAAGCCCGACGCGCACCGCAGACAGTTCGGATTTTACGCCCCGGACGGGCCGGGTGCTTCCGCTCAGAGTAAATGGTCATCGCCCGCGAGGGCTTGATCGAGTTTCTGAATGAGCTGGGCGGCCTTGGCATCGGCGTCGCCGCCCTCTGCCGAGGAGGCCGCGGCCAGGGGAGGCGGCGCGGCCGCGGCGGCCGCCTGCTGGGCCGCCAGGTCGAAAGCCAGGTTCAGCGAAGCGAGCACCGCGATGCGGTCGCGCGCCTTCACCTTGCCCGCATCGCGGATCTTGCACATGGCCGCGTCCACGCGCTCGACGGCTTCGCGCAGCTGCGCCTCGCCGCCTTCGGGGCAGCCGAGCAGATAGCTCTGGCCCATGATCTGAACTTCAATCTGCTTCATGCGGGGGAATCTTGGGAAGGTGGTTCGGCCGGCAGCCGCTCGAGCAGCGCATCGAGGCGCGTGCGGGCCGCGGCCAGCCGCGACTTCAACGCGTCGCGCTCGCGCGTGAGCGCTTCGACCTGCTCCTGCAGCAGCGCATTGGTGCGCTGCACCTCTTCATGACGCACGAGCAGGCGTTCCACACGCTCGGCGATCTGGTCGATGGGGCTGGAGGCGGGCATGGTTGGCGATTGTAGTTTCCCCGGCGGACGGCAGGCGGCGCAACTTTTGGCTTACTGCGCTGGCCGAGGCCCTAAAATCCTGCGCGTTGGTGCCTGCGGCGTGGTTCACACGCCGCGGTTCAACGGGAAGCAGGAGTGAACGCCCCCGGAAACGGAACAGGGCCGAAGCCGCCTGCGCTGCCCCCGCAACGGTCAAGCAGTCGACGCCGCAAGCGTCAACCTCATCCATCAAGCCACTGGGTGCCCTGAAACAGGCGCCTGGGAAGGCGGTGGGGTCGCACTGCCAGCCCGGATACCGGCCAACAAGGCGGCTGCCGCATGCGCGATCGATTTTCGATTCGGCGCGCAAGGCAGCCATTGCGCCCAAGCGCCGGCGGGGAAGCCGGCGACGGGCATAGACGTTCGTTCGCTCCATTCATGACTTCCTGTGGTTTCCTTTCCCTCGGCCGTGCGCCTGCGCGCCGCCGCCTTGCCTGCCTGCCGCTCGCGCTGGCCTCTGCTTTCGGCGGCATGGCGCTGCTTCAACTGCCGGCCGTCGCGCATGCCCAGCAGGATGCGCCGGCACTCGGCGAAACCGTGGTCACCGCCAACCGCACGCCGCAGCCGCTGTCGGACCTCGTGGGCGACGTGTCCGTGGTCGACCGCCAGACCATCGAGCGCAGCGGCGCGGTCGGCGTGGCCGACGTGCTGGCGCGCCTGCCCGGCATCGAGATCACGCGCAACGGCAGCGTGGGCAACACCACCAGCCTGTACATCCGCGGCGCCGAGACCCGCTTCACGGCCGTCTACGTCGACGGCGTGCGCGTCGATTCGCAATCGACCGGCGGTGCCGGCTGGGAAAGCATTCCGCTCTCGCAGATCGACCGCATCGAAGTGCTGCGCGGCCCGGCCGCCGCGGTGTACGGCTCCGATGCCGTGGGCGGCGTGATCCAGCTCTTCACCAGGCGCGGCGAAGAAGGCGTGGCGCCTTACGCGGGCATCGGCTTCGGCAGCCACGGCCTGCGCAAGGCGGAGGCGGGCGTGAGCGGCAAGTCGGGCGCCTTCGACTATTCGCTGGGCGCGGCGCACGAGGAAAGCCGGGGCTTCAACGTGCTGCCGATGGACAAGCGCACGCCCTCCAAGGACGGCTTCACCAGCCCCGACCGCGACGGCTACCGCAGCAATTCCGGCAACCTGCGCCTGGGCTACCAGCTCACGCCGAACCAGCGGCTGGAAGCCACGCTGCTGTACAGCGACATGGAAGCCGGCTACGACCCGCCGGTGAGCTTCAGGACCAAGCCGCCGATCCTCTTCCGGAACGACATCTCGAACAACACGCTGCGCACGGCCGGGCTCTCGTGGTCGGCCAAGTGGAACGACATCTACAGCACGCGCGTGCAGGTCACCGATTCGCAGTCGGTCTACAAGACCCAGCCTTCGTTCTACCGCACCGAAACCAATCTGCGCGGCTACCTGTTCCAGAACGAATTCCGCTTCGGCCCGCACCTGGTGACGGCCACGCTCGAGCGCCGCGAAGACGCGCTCGAGAATGCGCCCACCATCAGCAGCGGCCTGCTCTCGAGCAAGCGCTCGCAGGACGCGGTCTCGCTCGGCTATGGCTTCGTGCAGGGCGCGCATTCGCTCCAGCTGCATGTGCGCCATGACGACGACAGCGAATTCGGCGGCAAGGCCACCGGCAGCGCCGCCTACGGCTACGCGATCACGCCGCGCCTGCGCGCCACCGTCTCGGCCGGCACCGCCTTCCGCGCGCCCACGCTCTACCAGCGCTTCAGCGAATACGGCGTGGCCAGCCTCAAGCCCGAGTCGAGCCGCAACGTCGAACTCGGCCTGCAGTACACCGACGGCGGCACGCATGCGGGCATCGTCGTCTACCAGAACCGCGTCGAGAACCTGATCGTGTTCGACGGTTCGGCCACCAACTGCCGCTCCGGCTTCGGCTGCTATGCCAGCACCGCGCGCGCCCGCTACCAGGGCGTGACGCTGTCGGGCGGGCACCGCATCGGTGACGTGAGCCTGCGCGCATCGCTCGACTTCCAGGACCCGCGCGACCTCGACACCGACCACCTGCTGGCCCGCCGCGCGCGCCGCCACGGCACGCTGGGCGCCGACTGGCGCATTGCCGGCTGGACGCTGGGCGCCGAGCTGCAATCGTCGAGCAAGCGCTTCGACGACGCGGCCAACACCCGCACGCTGGGCGGCTACACCGTGCTGAACCTGGTGGCCAGCACGCAGATCACGCGCGACATCGGCCTGGTGGCCCGCGTCGACAATGTGGGCGACAAGGACTACACGCTTGCACGCGGCTACGCCACCGGCGGCCGCAACGCATACATCGGCCTGAAGTGGACACCGCAATAAGCCAGCCCCGCAACAACGGCGAACCGATCGCCGCGCACAGCTGCGCCGCCGTGCTGGTGGCGGCACCGGCTTCGGGGCAGGGCAAGACCACCGTCGCGGCCGCGCTGGCGCGCCTGCACGCGCGCCAGGGCCGGCGCGTGCGGGTCTTCAAGTGCGGGCCCGACTTTCTCGACCCGTACTGGCTGGCGCTTGCCAGCGGCGCGCCGGTGCATTCGCTCGACCTCTGGATGACCGGCGAGGCCGACTGCCGCCGGCGGCTGCATGCGGCCGCGGCCGAGGCCGACCTGCTGATCGTCGAGGGCGTCATGGGCCTGTTCGACGGCAGCCCCAGCGCGGCGGACCTGGCCGAGCGCTTCGGCCTGCCGGTGCTGGCCGTGATCGATGCGCAGGCCATGGCCGGCACCTTCGGCGCGCTGGCCTACGGCCTGCAGAACTTCCGTCCCGCGCTGCCCTGGGCCGGCGTGCTGGCCAACCGCGTGGCCGGCGAGCGGCATGCCGGCATGCTGAAGGAGGCCTTGCGCGAACCGGCGCAGTGGCTCGGCAGCCTGCCGCGCGGCGCCGGTTTCGAACTGCCCGAGCGGCACCTGGGGCTGGTCGCTGCGCATGAACTCGGCGACGCGACGGCGCGGCTCGATGCGGCGGCCGACGCGATGGCCGCCACGCCCCTGGGCAAGCGGCCGCTTTCCGATTGGCCGCAGGTGCGCTTCGAGGCTGCCGCGGCCGAGCCGCCGGCGCGCATCGATCCGCTGCTGCAGGGGCGCACCATCGCGGTCGCGCGCGATGCGGCCTTTGCCTTCATCTATCCGGCCAACCTCGACGTGCTTGCGGCGCTGGGCGCGCGGGTCGTGTTCTTCTCTCCGCTCGCCGGCGATGCGTTGCCCGCATGCGATGCGCTCTGGCTGCCCGGCGGCTACCCCGAGCTGCATGCGAAGGCGCTGTCCGCCAGCGAATCCCTGCGCGCGTCGCTGGCCGCGCACGCCGCCGCGGGCAAGCCGGTATGGGCCGAGTGCGGCGGCATGATGTCGCTGTTCGAGCAACTGGAAACGGCCGATGGCGCATCGCACGCGCTCTGGGGGCTGCTGCCGGGCCGGGTCGCGATGCACAAGCGGCTGTCCGGCCTCGGGCCGCAGCAGCTCACACTGGGTGCCCACACGCTGCGCGGCCACACCTTTCACTATTCGAGCTGCGAAACGCCGCTGGTGCCGGCGGCCTTCACCGGCAGGCCCGGCGCGGACGCCCGCGCGGGAGAGGCCTTCTATGTGCACGGCCCGGTGCGGGCGAGCTATTTTCATGCGTGGTTCGCGTCCAGCCCCGAAGCCACGGCCAGGCTGTTCGGCGCGATGCCGATCGAGCTCGAACACGAAACCCCGGAGGCCGATGCGCATGCGCGTTGAACATGAATTCATCCTCGGCGGCCAGAAGAGCGGCAAGTCGCGCCGCGCCGAGCAGCGCGCCGCCGACTGGCTGGCCGAGGCGCCCGCCATGCGGCGCGCCGTGCTGATTGCCACCGCCCAGGCGCATGACGAAGAGATGCAGGAGCGCATCGTGCGCCACCAGGCCGACCGCGCCCGCCGCGTGCCCGCCATGCGAACCGTGGAAGAACCCGTCGAACTGGCGCGCGCCATCGTCACGCAGAGTTCGCCCGACACGCTGGTGGTGGTCGACTGCCTCACGCTCTGGCTCACCAACCTGCTGATGCCGCTGCGCTGCGAGACCGCGCAGCCGGTCACGCGCACGCCGGCGGCGCATGCCGCGATGCTGCTGATGGCGCTGCGCGAAGCGCGCGGGCCGGTGGTGCTGGTCGGCAACGAGATCGGGCTGGGCGTGATTCCGCTCGGCCGCGAAACGCGCGCCTTCGTCGATGCGCTGGGCCGCATGAACCAGGACGTGGCGGCCGCCTGCGACCGCGTCACGCTGATGGCGGCCGGCTTGCCGCTGACCCTGAAGGCACCCGCATGACCGCCCGCTGGATTCGGTGCTTGTCCGCGGCGCTTGGCCTCGGCCTCTTCGCGCTGGCCGCGCATGCCATCGACGTGGTCGACGAGCGCGGCGTGACGGTGAGCCTGCCGCAGCCGCCGCAGCGCATCGTCACGCTGCTGCCGTCGCTGACCGAAGGCGTCTGCGCGCTGGGTGCGTGTTCGCGGCTGGTGGGCGTCGACAACTATTCCAATTCGCCCGACGCGGTGCGCGCCTTGCCGCAGCTGGGCGGCGGGCTCGACCCGAACGTCGAAGCCATCGTGGCGCTGCGGCCCGATGCGGTGCTGCTCGCCAAGTCCTCGCGCGTGACGCAGCGGCTCGAGGCGCTGGGCCTCAAGGTGCTGGTGCTCGAACCCAAGAGCCATGCCGACGTGCGGCGCGTGCTCGACAAGCTCGACCAGGTGCTCGGCACCCGCGAGGCGCCGAACATCTGGCGCGCGATCGATGCGGGCGTGTCGGCCGCCGCGCAGTCGCTGCCGGCCGGGGCGAGGGGCCAGCGCGTCTACTTCGAGGTCAACAGCGCGCCCTATGCGGCCGGCGAGTCGTCTTTCATCGGCGAGACGCTCGCGCGCCTGGGCATGAAGAACATCGTGCCGGCTTCGCTCGGGCCCTTTCCCAAGCTCAACCCCGAATACGTGGTGCGCGCCAATCCCGATCTCATCATGGTCAGCGTGCGCAGCGCGGCGGGCATGGAGCAGCGCCCGGGCTGGGGCGGCATCCGCGCGGTGCGCGAGGGGCGCATCTGCCGCTTCGACGCCGCGCAGTCGGACGTGCTCGTGCGTCCCGGCCCGCGCATGGACGAAGCCGCACGGCTGATGGCGCGCTGCATCGCCGAGAAGGCCGGCTGAGCGCGGGTGGACTTCATGCACACCCGCCATCAGCGCCGCGTCTGGCTCTTCGGCATCGCCTTGCTGGTGCTGGGCGGCGCGCTGGCGGTGCTCGGCCTGGGCATCGGCAGTACCGGCTTCGAAAGCCTGCGCGCGGCATGGCGCGATCCGGTGGCGCTGCGCATCGTCTGGGACATCCGGCTGCCGCGCACGCTGGGCGCGTGGCTCGCGGGCGCACTGCTCGGGCTCGCGGGCTCGGTGGCGCAGGGGCTGTTCCGCAATCCGCTGGCCGATCCTTATCTGCTGGGCAGCGCCTCGGGGGCTTCGCTCGGCGTGGCGGTGGCGCTGCTGCTGTTCGGCGGCTCGGCCGCCAGCACGCAATGGGCGATGCGCCTGGGGCTCACGGGCGCGGCCTTCGTGGGCGCGGTGCTCGCGGTGATGCTCACGCTGGTGCTCGCGCGCGGCGTGCAGCAGACGCTGCGGCTGCTGCTCGCGGGCGTGATCGTCGGCGTGGTGCTCGGCGCCGCCAAGGACCTGATCACCATCGCCTCGGCCGACATCCTGCAGGCCATCCAGGGCTTCATCCTCGGCAGCACAGGCCTGGTCGGCTGGAGCGCATGCGCGGTGATGGCCGCGGTCGGTGCGGTGTGCCTGCTGCTGGGCTGGGCGCTCGCGCCGGTGCTCGACGGCCTTGCGCTCGGCGAAGCGACGGCCCGCAGCCTCGGCCTGCCGCTGGGCGCGATGCGCGCCACGCTGGTGGTGGTGCTCGCGCTGGGCACCGGCGCAGCGGTGGCGCAGACCGGGCTCATCGCCTTCGTCGGCCTGGCCGCGCCGCACCTCGTGCGCTCGGTGGTCAAGACCACGCATGCCGGGTTGATCGTGCTGTCGGCCGCGATGGGCGGCCTGCTGCTGATGGCGGCCGACCTGCTGGCGCGCTGGCTCATCGCGCCGCAGGAACTGCCCGTGGGCGTGCTCACGGCGGTGCTCGGCGGCAGCTACCTGCTGTGGCTGATGCACAGGCGCAGCGCGCGGGGCGGGGTGGCATGAGCCAGGAGATCCCCGCACTCGAAGCCCGCGGCCTGGGCGCCACGCTCGGCAACACCGAGGTGCTGCACGGCATCGACCTGAAGCTCGGCGCGGCGCGCTGGACCAGCGTGGTCGGGCCGAACGGGGCGGGCAAGTCGACCCTGCTCAAGGCGCTCGCGGGCCTGCTCGCGCACCGCGGCGAAGTCTTTCTTTTTGGCGAACCGTCGGCCAGGGTGCCGGGCCGCCTTCGCGCGCAGCGCCTGTCGTGGCTGGGCCAGAGCGGCGCGGCGGGCGAGGGCAGTGCCGACGACCTGATGGTCTACGACATCGCCATGCTCGGCCGCCTGCCGCACCAGCGCTGGCTCGCGGCGCCGAGCCCGGCCGACCGCGCGGCGGTGGAGCGTGCCTTGCGCAGCACCCAAGCGTGGGACTGGCGCGAACGGCCGCTCGGACAGCTCTCGGGCGGCGAGCGCCAGCGCGTGCTGCTGGCGCGCGCGCTTGCGGTCGAGGCCGAGCTGCTGCTGATGGACGAGCCGCTCGCCAACCTCGACCCGCCGCACCAGGCCGACTGGATGCAGACCACGCGCGCCCTGGTGGCCGAAGGCCGCACCGTGGTCAGCGTGCTGCACGAACTGCCGATGGCGCTGGCCGCCGACGAGCTGGTGGTAATGAACCACGGCCGCGTGGTGCACCGCGGCGGCAGCAGCGACCCGGCCACCCACGCCGCGCTCGAACAGGTGTTCGACCACCGCATCCGCGTGCACCGCGTGGCCGAGCAGTGGATCGCGCTGCCGAACTGACCGCCCCCCATCAACACGGAGCCCGTCTCATGCAAATCGAAACTCCCCCCAGCGAGAAGCCGTACGACAAGGCCGAAGGCGAACGCCGCGGCATCGTCATCGTCAACACCGGCGACGGCAAGGGCAAGAGCACCGCGGCCTTCGGCCTCGCGCTGCGCGCGCACGGCCGCGGCAAGGCGGTGAAGATCTACCAGTTCATGAAGGTGCCTTCGGCGCGCTTCGGCGAGCACCGCATGTTCGAGCAGATCGGCATTCCGATCGAGGGGCTGGGCGACGGCTTCAGCTGGAAGAGCCAGGACCTCGAACACTCGGCCCAGCTCGCGCGCGATGGCTGGGAGAAAGCCAGGGCGGCCATTCTTTCGGGCGAGTTCTTCCTGGTGGTGCTCGACGAGATCACCTATCCGCTGATCTACGGCTGGCTGCCGCTCGAGGGCGTGCTCGAAACGCTGCGCACGCGGCCCAAGCACGTGCACGTGGTGCTCACGGGCCGGCGCTGCCCGCCCGAAATCGTCGAGCTGGCCGACACCGTGACCGAGATGGCCATGGTCAAGCACGCATTCAAGGCCGGCATTCCGGCGCAGCGCGGCATCGAGGACTGATTTCGATGTCGCAAGCCTTCGCGGCCGACGAGGTGAGGGCGGTGTACCGCGCCATCCATGAGCGGCGGGACATGCGTCACTTCGCAGGGGGGCAGGTGGCGCCCGAGTTGCTGCGCCGGCTGCTGGAAGGGGCGCACCACGCGCCCAGTGTCGGATTCATGCAGCCGTGGCGGTTCATTCGCGTTCGCGACGGTGCCTTGCGTCAGCGTCTGCACGATGTGATCGAGCGCGAACGCGTGCTGACGGCCCGCGCCCTCGGCGAGCGCGAAGACGCGTTCATGCGGCTCAAGGTGCAGGGCGTGCTCGATGCGGCCGAACTGCTGGCCGTGTCGCTGGCCGACGGCCGTGAGCGGCATGTGTTCGGCCGACGCACCTTGCCGCAGATGGACCTGGCCTCGGCGTCCTGCGCCATCCAGAACCTCTGGCTTGCGGCGCGTGCCGAAGGGCTGGGCATGGGCTGGGTCTCGCTGTTCGATCCCGCCGAGGTGTCGGCCCTGCTGGGCCTGCCCGAGGGGGCGGAGCCGATCGCGCTGCTGTGCCTGGGCCCGGTGCACGATTTCTACGAAGAGCCGATGCTGCAACGCGAACGCTGGGCCCGGCGCGAGCCCTTGTCGGCGCTGGTGTTCGACGAACGCTGGGGCCAGCCGTCGGACCTGTTTCCCACCCCGTCTTCGCGAGAATGACGGCTCCCATGCCCCCCTTTCCCCTCGAACACGCCCTGGCCGTCGTTGCCGCGCTGTGGCTTGCGCTTGCCATCGACTGCTGGCTGGGCGAGCCCGCTGCGTGCTGGCATCCGGTGGTGTGGATGGGGCAGTACCTCGGCTGGATCGGCTCGCGCATCGCACCGCCGGCGGCCAAGGCGAAGCCGCGCGACCTGCCGCTCTTCTTGATCGGGGCGCTGGCGTGGTGCGTGGGCGCGATGTGCGTGGGGGTGGTCGCCGCCGGCGTGCAGGCTGCGATGGTGCAATGGCTGCCCGCATGGGCGCTGGCGGTGGCGATGGCCTTTGCGCTGAAACCGCTTTTCGCGTGGCGCATGCTGCACGACGAAGTGCTCGCGGTCGAGGCGGCGCTGGGCGTTTCGCTCGATGCGGGGCGCGCGCAGCTGGGCCGGCTCGTCAGCCGCGATGTCTGCGCGCTCAGCGAGCGCGAGGTGCGCGAAAGCGCCATCGAATCATTGGCCGAGAACCTTAACGATTCGCTCGTGGCGCCGCTGTTCTGGTTCGTGCTACTGGGCTTGCCGGGCGCGGCGGTCTACCGCTTCGCCAACACGGCCGATGCGATGTGGGGCTACCGCGGCGAACGCAATGGCCGCGAGTGGAGCTGGTTCGGCAAGTGGGCCGCGCGCGCTGACGACCTGCTCTCGTGGCTGCCGGCGCGGCTCACGGCGCTGCTGCTTGCGCTTGCGGCATGGCGCTGGCCGCGCGGCGTGGCAGGCGAGGCGCGCCGCACGCCGTCGCCCAACAGCGGCTGGCCGATGGCGGCGATGGCACTGCTGCTCGGCGTGCGGCTTGCCAAGCCCGGCGTCTATGCCTTGAATGCCGAAGGACGGCCCGCCGATGCGGCCGATACGCAGCAGGCCGCGCGATGGGGCGGCAGGGCGGTGCTGGCCACGGCCGCTTGTGCATCATTGGCCATCTTCTTCGCGGCAACCGACTGGGCATGACACCGGAACACACGACATCCACCGGCCTGTTGCATGGCGGGCCCGACGCCATCGGCACCGCCTGGCACGATTTCTCGACCAACGGCAATGCCACGGGCTCATGCCCCGCTGTGCTTACCGCACTGCGTGCAGCCGATGCGGCGCACTACCCGGACCCGGGCTACACGGCGCTGCGCCGCGCATTGGCAGGCTTTCACGGCGTGGCCGCCGAACGCATCGTGATCGCGGCCAGTGCCAGCGAATTCATCCACCGCATCAGCGCCGCTTTTGCGCAGGGCGGCGGCCGGCAGGTGGTGCTGCCGGCGCACAGCTATGGCGACTACGAGCGCGCGGCATCGGCCTGGGGTTTGCAGGTGCTGCGGCCGCCAGCGCCGCATGACGGAGCAGCGCTGCGCTGGTGCTGCGAGCCGTCGAGCCCGCTGGGCCAGGCCGAGGCCAATCTCGCGCTGCACGCCGCGGCCGGCGGCCCCTGCGTGCTCGACCTGGCCTACGAAGCGCTGCGCCTCGAAGGCGCGGCATCGCTCGACGCGGCGCAGCGCAACCGTGTCTGGCAGCTGTGGACGCCCAACAAGGCCATGGGCCTGACCGGCATCCGCGCCGCCTATGCCATTGCGCCCGAAGGCGATGCCGCCGCATTGCTGAAGCAGCGCCTCGAGCGGCTGGCCCCCTCGTGGCCGGTGGGCGCGCATGGCGTGGCGCTGCTCGAAACCTGGATCGGCGAGCCCGCCCAAGCCTGGCTTGCCCGAAGCCTGCGCACCCTGCGCGAATGGAAGGCGCAGCAGCGCGCCCTTTGCGAATCGATGGGATGGCAGTGCCTGCCGAGCGAGGCCAACTTCTTTTGCGCGCGCACCGATGCGCCTTATCCGCAGCGGGCCGCCCGGCTGCGCGCCGAAGGCATCAAGCTGCGAGACTGTGCATCATTCGGCCTGCCGGGCCATGTGCGGCTCGGCGTGCTGCCGCCGCAGAGCCAGCAGGCGCTGAAAGAAGCCTGGACGCGCGCCGCGGCTTCGGCCGAACCTTGAAAGCCAGGACATCCGCATGCTCTACGCCATCACCACGCTCTTTCTTTGCCAACTGGCCGGCGAACTGCTCGTGCAGTGGCTGGGCTTGCCGATTCCCGGCCCGCTGATCGGCATGCTGCTGCTGTTCATCGTGCTGCTCGTGCGCGGCGGCGTGCCCGAGGCGCTGAACGAGACCTCGGGCCATCTGCTGCGCAACCTCATGCTGCTGTTCATTCCCGCGGTGACCGGCGTCATGCTGCATTTCGAACGGGTGGGGCGCGAATGGCTTCCGTTCCTTGCGGCGGGCATCGTGGGCGCGGCCTTCACCATGGCCGTGACCGCGCTCACCTTGCGCTGGATGATCCGCATCACCGGCAAGGATGCCGAATGACCCCGCCCGCCAAGCTGTCCGAGATCTGGGTCTTCCTGGCGCAGTCGCCGCTGCTGTGGCTGTCGCTCACGCTGCTGGCCTACCTGGGCGCGCTGTGGCTGCACCGGCGCAGCGGCGCCAACCCGGCGGTCAATCCGGTGCTGGTGTCGGTGGTTGTCATCGTGGGCGTGCTGCTCGCCACGCGCACGCCCTACGACACATATTTCGAAGGCGCCAAGTTCGTGCACTTCCTGATCGGGCCGGCCACCGTGGCACTGGCCGTGCCGCTGTATGGCCAGCTCGGTCGGCTGCGGCGCCTCTGGCTGCCGATCGGCGTGGCGCTGCTGGTGGGCTCGGCGGCGGCCATCGTGTCGGCCATCGGCATTGCCTGGGCGCTGGGCGGATCGCACGAGCTGCTGATGTCGCTCGCGCCCAAGTCGGCCACCATGCCGATCGCGATGGGCGTGGCCGAGAAGATCGGCGGGCTGCCGTCGCTGGCCGCGGTGGCGGCCGCCGTGGCGGGCATCTCGGGCGCGATCATGGCCACGGGTCTCCTGAACCTGCTGCGCATCAAGGAGCCCGCGGTGCGCGGCTTTGCCGTGGGCATGGCGGCGCACGGCATCGGCACCGCGCGGGCCATCCAGGTGAACGAAACGGCAGGCGCCTTCTCCGCGCTGGCGCTGGGGCTGAATGGCATCGCGACGGCGCTGCTGGTGCCGCTTTTGATCAGGCTCGCCGGCTTCTTCTGACGCAGAATGGCGCCTCCTCTTTTGGCTCTGGAGAGCAAGGCATGGCCCAGTACACCGCAGGAATCCTCTGGCAGCGAGGCGAGCAGGACTTCCTCGGCAACAGCTACAGCAGAAGGCATTCGCTGCGCTTCGATGGCGGCGCGGAAGTGCCGGGCTCCTCGTCGCCGCACGTGGTGCCGCTGCCGTTTTCCGATGCGGCGGCGGTCGATCCTGAAGAGGCCTTTGTCGCGTCGCTCTCGAGCTGCCACATGCTGTGGTTCCTCACCATGGCGGTGAAGCGCAAGTTCATTGTCGACCGCTACTTCGATGCGGCGAGCGGCGTCATGGAAAAGAACGCCGAGGGCAAGCTCGCGATGAACGTGGTCACGCTGCGTCCCGAGGTCACGTTCTCGGGCGAGAACCTGCCCACGCGCGAGCAGGTCGAGCACATGCACCACCGCGCGCACGAAGAGTGCTTCATCGCCAACTCGGTGAAGACCGAGGTGCGCTGCGAGCCGGTGTTCGCTCCGGCCGGTTGAGGCGCGTCAGGCGCAGTTCAGCGCCGCTGCAGCCGCGGGTTCTTCGCGAACAGCTCCGCCGCCCAGTCCACGAAGGCCCGCACCTTCGCGCTCAGGTGGCGGTTGGGCGGATAGACCACGTGGATCGGAAGCGGCTCGCGCTGCCAGTCGGGCAGCACCTCGATCAGCTCGCCGCTTGCGAGCAGCGGCTCGGCCATGAAGGTGATGCACTGCGAAATACCGAAGCCGCCGAGCACCGCCGCCATGTGGGCGTTGCTCTCGTTGACCGACACGCGGTAGGGCCCGTTGAGCTCGATGTATTCGTCGCCCTTCCTGAACTCGTGCGGATAGATGCGCCGCGTGGTGCCCGAAAAATAGCTCACCACGTGGTGGCGCTTCTCGATGTCGTTCGGATGCTGCGGAATGCCGTAGCGCTTGACGTAGGCGGGCGATGCCACGGTCACGAAGTGCAGCGTGCCGATGCGCCGGGCCACCAGCGACTGGTCGCTCAGTTCGCCGGCGCGGATCACGCAGTCGACGTTGTCGCTGATGAGGTCGACCGTGCGGTCGCTCACGCCCAGGTCGACCTGGATCTCGGGGTAGCGGTCGCAGAAGGTGGCCAGCGCGGGCAGGATGATCTGCCGCGCCACCGAGGTGCCGACGTCGATGCGCAGCCGCCCCGTCGGGTTGGCCTGCGCATTGGTCATGCTGGCTTCGATGTCGTCGAAGTCGTTCAAGAGGCGCGCGGCGCGTTCGTAGTAGGCCGCGCCGTCCGGCGTCACGGTCACTCGCCGCGTGGTGCGGTTGAGCAGCTTCACCCGCAGGCGCGATTCCAGCGCCTGGATCTGCTTGGTGACCGTCCCCTTGGGCAGGGCGAGCGAGTCCGCCGCCCGGGTGAACGTGCCCGCTTCCACCACGCGGACAAAGATCCGCATTGCCTGGATTTGATCCATTGATGACTGTTCCTGGGAGCCCGGCCATTGCCGGGAGGACGCGGATTCTCACACAAGGTGACAATCCCCGGCGTTTCCTGGATTGTTAGCTGTTTGGAAACAGAGTAGGGGCAGCTTGCCTGTTTAACGCCACACTGGCCGCCTTATATTTCGACTATCGCCAATCCTCCTGAGGTTGCCCCCATGTCACCGCGCCCATCGTCCCGCTCTGCCGAAGCCGCTGCTCTCGCCGCGGCGCAAGGCGTGGAAGCCGATCTGTCGATCGAGCTGCCCGGCCGCGAGCCCGTGGGCGCCCGGGTCTACGGACAGCGCCCGCGCGGCGAGACGGTGCCGCTGGTGCTGCACTTCCATGGCGGCACCTTCATCTGCGGCAACCTGGACAACGGGCGCAACGTGGCCCGGCTGCTGGCCGGCGCGGGCGCGGTGGTGGTGTCGGTGGACTATCCGCTGGCGCCCGAGTCGCCTTTCCCCGAGCCCATCGAAGTGGGCTATGCCGCGCTCGAATGGCTCTACAAGCAGCGCGTGAAGCTCGGCGGCAAGGGCGCCCAGGTGTACCTGGCCGGCGAAGAGGCCGGCGGCAACCTGGCCGCCGGGGTGGCGCTGATCGCCCGCGACCGGGCGCATCCGCCGCTGGCCGGGCAGATCCTGCTGTCGCCCATGCTCGACCCGTGCGCGGGCACCGCGTCGCTGCGCAAGGCCACCAACGACTCGGCCGAATGCCGCTGGGCCACGGGCTGGGAAAAGTACCTGAGCTGCCCGTCGAACGCGATGCACCCGTATGCGGTGCCGAGCGGGTCGCTGCGGCTGTCGTCCCTGGCGCCGGCCCTGGTGCTGGTGGGCCCCGACGACGCCATGCGCGACGAGGCAATGACCTTTGCCGGGCGCCTGCGCGCGGCCGGCATCGACGTCACCAGCAGCGTGCTGCCCGGCGCCGCCAACTGGCCCAGGGCGCTGTACGACCCCGAGCCCTCGGGCTGCAAGGCCTGCGAAGCCAGCGTGCAGCAGCACTTCCGCGAATTTTTCAGTGCCACCACGCCGCCCCCGGTAGCACCCAAGCCCAGCTAGGCGGGCCGGTCGCGGCAGCCCTCTGCTGACGACGCGACGCCGCCCCTCGGCCCACCGGTAACCCCGGTCATTTTCGAGTTCCGCCTCCTGGCGCCAAAAGCGCCGGGATGGCCTGTTGCATCCCAAGAAGTCATCGAGAAGGACGAACCATCATGTCGAACAACAAGCAAAACCTTTCTTCCGCCGCCCGCAAGGGCCTGTGGCCCGCAGTGACCGGCCTCACCGCACTGCTGGCGGTGGCCGCCGCGGTGCTCGGCATGCACAGCTTCAAGGCGGAGGCCACGGCACCGGCCGCGGCGCAGCAGGGCACGCCGGTCTCGGTGGCCACCGTGGCTTCGAGCGAGATCAATGCCTGGGACGAGTTCTCGGGCCGGCTCGAGGCGGTGCAGCGCGTCGACGTGCGCTCCCGCGTGGCGGGAGCCGTGCAGTCGGTGCACTTCCGCGAAGGCGCGCTGGTGAAGCAGGGCGACCTGCTGATCACCATCGACCCCGCGCCGTACGCGGCCGAGGTGGAGCGCGCCGAAGCGCAGGTGGCCTCGGCCCAGGCCCGCCAGGCCTTCAGCCGCAGCGAGCAGGAGCGCGCCAAGCGCCTGTGGGACCAGCAGGCCATCGCCCAGCGCGAATACGACGAGCGCGTGAACGCCGCCCGTGAAGCCGAAGCCAACCTGCGCGCCGCGCAAGCGTCGCTGCAGTCGGCGCGGCTGAACCTGGGCTACACCCAGGTGCGGGCGCCGGTGGCGGGCCGCATCGGCAAGCTCGAAGTGACGATGGGCAACCTGGTGGCCGCCGGCCCCGGCGCGCCGGTGCTGACCACGCTGGTGTCGGTGAGCCCGATCTACGCGAGCTTCGATGCCGACGAGCAGGTGATCACGCGGGCCCTGAAGGACCTGCCGAGCGGCGCCAGCGCCCGCGGCCAGATCGAGAGCATTCCCGTGCAGATGGGCACCGCCGGCCTCGAAGGCACGCCCTTCACCGGCAAGCTGCAGCTGATCGACAACCAGGTCGATGCGCGCAGCGGCACAGTGCGTGTGCGGGCCTCGTTCGACAACAAGGACGGCGCCCTCATTCCGGGCCAGTTCGCCCGCATCCGCATGGGCCAGGCGCGCAGCGACTCGGCCCTGCTGGTGAGCGAGCGCGCCATCGGCACCGACCAGAACAAGAAGTTCGTGATGGTGGTGGGCGAGGACAACAAGGCCACGTACCGCGAAGTCACGCTCGGCGCATCGATCAACGGGCTGCGCGTGGTGAGCAAGGGCCTGAAGGCCGGCGACCGCGTGGTGGTCAACGGCCTGCAGCACATCCGCCCCGGTGCGCTGGTGGTGCCGCAGACCGTGACGATGGACGCCAAGGCCGACACCAAGCAACAACAACCGGAACGCGTCGCGGAAGCCGCGAAGTCCTGAACTCGGTGGGGAGCGCATTTGCGCTCGCCGGAGAAACAACATGAATCTCTCTAAATTCTTCATCGACCGGCCGATCTTTGCCGGCGTGCTGTCGCTATTGATCCTGATAGCCGGCCTGATCGCGCTGCGCGGGCTGCCGATCTCGGAGTACCCGGAAGTTGCGCCGCCCTCGGTGGTGGTGCGCGCCCAGTACCCGGGCGCCAACCCGAAGGTGATCGCCGAAACCGTGGCCACGCCGCTCGAAGAGCAGATCAACGGCGTCGAGGGCATGCTCTACATGGGCAGCCAGGCCACCACCGACGGCGTGCTGACGCTCACCGTCACCTTCCGCCTCGGTACCGACCCGGACAAGGCGCAGCAGCTGGTGCAGAACCGCGTCTCGCAAGCCGAGCCGCGCCTGCCGGAGGAAGTGCGCCGCCTCGGCATCACGACCGTCAAGAGCGCGCCCGACCTGACGATGGTGGTCCACCTCGTCTCGCCGAACAACCGCTACGACATCAACTACCTGCGCAACTACGCTGTGTTGAACGTGAAAGACCCGCTCGCGCGCATCGAAGGCGTGGGCCAGGTGCAGATCTTCGGCGGCGGCGACTACTCGATGCGCGTCTGGCTCGACCCGCAGAAGGTCGCGCAGCGCGGCCTCTCGGCGAGCGACGTGGTGGCTGCCATCCGCGGCCAGAACGTGCAGGCCGCGGCCGGCGTGGTCGGCGCTTCGCCGGGCCTGTCGGGCGTGGACATGCAGCTCTCGATCAATGCGCAAGGGCGCCTGCAGAGCGAGGAAGAGTTTGGCGACATCATCGTCAAGAGCGGCACCGACGGCGCCGTGACGCGCCTGCGCGACATCGGCCGCCTCGAGATGGGCGCCGCCGACTACTCGCTGCGTTCGCTCCTGAACAACGACCCGGCCGTCGGCATGGGCGTGTTCCAGGCACCGGGCTCCAACGCGCTCGATATTTCGTCGAACGTGCGCAAGACGATGGCCGAGCTCAACAAGAACATGCCCGAAGGGCTGGAGTACCGCATCGCCTACGACCCGACGCAGTTCGTGCGCGCATCGATCGAATCGGTGATCCACACGCTGCTCGAAGCCATCCTGCTGGTGGTGCTGGTCGTGATCCTGTTCCTGCAGACCTGGCGCGCGTCGATCATTCCGCTTTTGGCCGTGCCGGTGTCGGTGATCGGCACCTTCGCGGTGCTGCATGTCCTGGGCTTCTCGATCAATGCGCTGAGCCTGTTCGGGCTGGTGCTGGCGATCGGCATCGTGGTGGACGACGCCATCGTGGTGGTGGAGAACGTCGAGCGCAACATCGAGGCGGGGCTCACGCCGCGTGAAGCCACCTACCGTGCGATGCGCGAAGTGTCCGGCCCCATCATCGCTATCGCGCTGGTGCTGGTGGCCGTGTTCGTGCCGCTGGCCTTCATCAGCGGCCTCACGGGGCAGTTCTACCGCCAGTTCGCGGTGACGATTGCGATCTCGACGGTGATCTCGGCGATCAACTCGCTCACGCTGTCGCCCGCGCTCGCCGCCTTGCTGCTGCGCGGCCATGACCAGCCCAAGGACGCATTGACGCGCGGCATGGACAAGGCCTTCGGCTGGCTGTTCCGCGGCTTCAACAAGCTCTTCAGCCGTGGCGCGGAAGCCTACAGCGGCGGCGTCAAGGGCGTGATCTCGCGCAAGACGCTGATGCTGGTGATCTACCTCGCGCTGATCGGCGTGACCTTCGGCCTGTTCAAGGCCGTGCCCAGCGGCTTCGTGCCGGCGCAGGACAAGCAGTACCTGATCGGCTTTGCCCAACTGCCCGACGGCGCCACGCTCGACCGCACCGACGAAGTGATCCAGCGCATGGGCGAGATCATGAAGAAGAACCCGAACGTGGAAGACGCCATCGCCTTCCCGGGCCTGTCGATCAACGGCTTCACCAACAGCTCGAACTCGGGCATCGTGTTTGCCACGCTCAAGCCCTTCGACCAGCGCAAGCGCGCCGACCAGAGCGGCGGTGCGGTGGCCGGGCAGCTCAACGGCGCCTTCGCCAGCATCCAGGACGCCTTCATCGTGATGTTCCCGCCGCCGCCGGTGGCGGGCCTGGGCACCACGGGCGGCTTCAAGCTGCAGATCGAAGACCGCGCCTCGGTCGGCTACGACCAGATGGACGCGGCGGTGAAGGCCTTCATGGCCAAGGCCTATGCCGCGCCGGAGCTCACGGGCATGTTCACGAGCTGGCAGGTCAACGTGCCGCAGCTGTATGCGGACATCGACCGCACCAAGGCGCGCCAGCTCGGCGTGCCGGTGACGGACATCTTCGACACCATGCAGATCTACCTCGGCAGCCTGTATGCGAACGACTTCAACAAGTTCGGCCGCACCTACAGCGTGCGCGTGCAGGCCGATGCGCCGTACCGCGCCCGCGCCGAAGACGTGGGCATGCTGAAGGTGCGCTCGACCACGGGCGAGATGGTGCCGCTGTCGGCGCTGATGAAGGTCAATTCGACCTTCGGGCCGGAACGCGCCATGCGCTACAACGGCTACCTGGCGGCCGACATCAACGGCGGCCCGGCCCCCGGCTATTCGTCGGGCCAGGCGCAGGACGCGATCACCAAGATCGCGGCCGAGACGCTGCCCAAGGGCGTGAGCTTCGAGTGGACCGAGCTGACCTACCAGGAAATCCTGGCCGGCAACTCCGCCTTCCTGGTGTTCCCGCTGGCCATCCTGCTGGTGTTCCTGGTGCTGGCCGCGCAGTACGAGAGCCTGACGCTGCCGATCGCCATCATCCTGATCGTGCCCATGGGCATCCTGGCCGCGATGACCGGCGTATGGATATCGGGGGGTGACAACAACGTCTTCACGCAGATCGGCTTGATCGTGCTGGTGGGGCTGAGTGCGAAGAACGCGATTTTGATCGTGGAGTTTGCGCGCGAGCTCGAGTTTGCCGGCAGAACGCCCATACAAGCGGCGATCGAAGCCAGCCGCCTGCGCCTGCGCCCGATCCTCATGACCTCGCTGGCCTTCGTGATGGGTGTGCTGCCCCTCGTGCTGTCGACCGGCGCGGGCTCGGAGATGCGCAAGGCCATGGGCGTGGCGGTGTTCGCCGGGATGATCGGCGTGACGGCCTTCGGCCTGTTCCTGACGCCGGTGTTCTATGTGCTGCTGCGCCGCCTGGCGGGCAACCGCGCGCTCAAGCTGCATGGCGAAGTGCCGCATGGCGAGGAGTTTGTCTCGGCGGGCCATCCGGTCGCTGCGGCACCCTCGTCGCACGGTGGTTCGGGCGGCGGCGGGCTGCACCCGGTGCCGGCCTCGCCGCGTCCTTCGCATGACTGATCGCCTGGTCGATCAAGAAGAAAGTTCATCATCATGAAATTCGCATTTCAACCCTGGGCCCGCACTGCCTTGCTGCCGCTGGTCGCAGCCCTGGCGCTGGCCGGCTGCGCGAGCGTGCCCTCGGGCGTGCCCGAGATCCAGACCACTGCCGAGTTCAAGGAGCAGGGCGCCGCCCCGCCCGCGGGCTGGACGCGTGCCGTGCCCTCCGAAGCGCAGGCGCGCGGCGCCTGGTGGCTGGCGTTCAACGACCCGGTGCTCAATGCGCTGGTCGAGAAGGCCGACGTCAGCAACAACAACATCCAGGCCGCGGCGGCGCGGCTGGCCGAGGCCCGCGCGCTGGCGCGCAGCGCCAATGCCGACCGCATGCCGCAGATCGGCCTGGGCGCGGGCGCCAACCGCGGCGCCGGCCTCGACAAGGCCACGGCCAGCACCCGGCCGGCCACCATGACCAACATCGGCGCCACCTTCTCGTACGAGGTCGACCTGTTCGGCCGCCTCTCGGGCGCGAGCAATGCGGCCAAGCTCGATGCGCAGAGCCGCGAGGCCCTGCTGCAGAGCACGCGCCTCGCGGTGCAGGCCGAAGTGGCCCAGACCTACCTGCAGCTGCGTGCGCTCGACGCCGAGCGCGCGCTGGTGCGCGAGCAGGTCGAGGCCTACCGCGACACGCTGCGCCTCTCGCAGCGCCGCCAGCAGGCCGGCGACATCGCCGAGCTCGACGTGGCGCGCGTGCAGACCGAGGTCTCGTCCACCGAGTCGGACGCGCTCGCGCTCGACCGGCAGCGCGCCCAGGTCGAGCATGCGCTCGCGGTGCTGGTGGGCGACTCGGCCTCGAGCTTCGGCCTGCGCACCGACGACTGGGCCACCGCGCTGCCGTCCGTGCCGCCCGGCGTGCCGGCCACGGTGCTCACGCGCCGCCCCGACGTCTCGGCCGCGCAGAACGCGGTGCTCGCGGCGCAGGCCCGCGTGGGCGTGGCGCAGGCGGCGTGGTTCCCGGACATCTCGCTGACCGGCGCGGCCGGCTATGCATCGCCCGAGATCGGCGACCTGTTCAAGTGGTCGGCCCGCTCGTGGGGCGTGGGTGCGCTGCTCTCGCTGCCGATCTTCGACGGCGGCCGCCGCGAAGCCGGCGTGCAGGGTGCCAATGCCCAGCTCGACGGCGCGCTCGCGAACTACCGCAACCAGGTGCTGGTGGCGTTCCAGGAGGTCGAAGACCAGCTGTCCGCGATCCGCATCCTGCAGGAGCAGTCGGCGGTGCAGGCGCAGGCCGTCACCTCGGCGCAGCGCGCGACCAGCCTGTCGGACACGCGCTACCGCAACGGCTACATCAGCCAGCTCGACCTGCTCGACGCCCGCCGCAGCGAATTGCGCAACCGGCGCCAGGCGCTGCAGGTGAAGTCGGCGCAGTACCAGGCGGCCGTGGGGCTGATCCGCGCCATCGGCGGCGGCTGGGAGGTGCCGGCGGCCACCGCAAAGGCGCCGCCCCAGGACGGGGCAGCCGCGGTACAGACCGCGGCGCGCTGAAAGAAAAACCAAGGGGCGCAAGCCCCTTTTTCTTTGCCTCTTCGCGGCTGCCGCAAGAGGGCTGCGGCGACAACGGACAATAGCCGCATGACAACCCGATGCGTGATGGTTCTCGGCACGACCAGTGGCGCCGGCAAGAGCTGGCTGACCGCCGCGCTGTGCCGCTGGTACGCGCGCCAGGGCCTCAAGGTGGCGCCCTTCAAGGCGCAGAACATGAGCAACAACGCCCGCGTGGTGGGCGGCGGCGAGATCGGCAGCGCGCAGTATTTCCAGGCACTGGCCGCGCGTGCCGTGCCCGACGTGCGCATGAACCCGCTGCTGCTCAAGCCCGAGCGCGACACCCACAGCCAGGTGGTGCTGATGGGGCAGGTGAGCGCGGAGCTCACGGCCATGCCCTGGCGCGGACGCAGCGAGCGCGTGTGGCCGCAGATCGCGCAGGCGCTCGACGCGCTGCGTGCCGAGAACGACGTGGTCGTGATCGAAGGCGCCGGCTCGCCGGCCGAGATCAACCTGATGGCCAGCGACATCGTCAACCTGCGCGTGGCCCGCCATGCGGATGCGCGCTGCCTGCTGGTGACCGACATCGACCGTGGTGGCGCCTTCGCGCATCTGTACGGCACCTGGGCATTGATGCCCGAAAGCGACCGCGCGCTGCTGCGCGGCTTCGTGCTCAACAAGTTCCGCGGAGATGCTTCGCTCCTGGCGCCGGCGCCGCAGCAGCTGCAGGCGCTGACCGGCATCGCCACCGTCGCCACGCTGCCGATGTGGCGGGAGCACGGCCTGCCGGAAGAAGACGGCGTGTTCGATGACCGAAGCCATGCGAGCGGTGCGGTGACCCGCACCGTTGCGGTCGTGGCCTACCCGCGCATCAGCAACCTCGACGAATTCCAGCCGCTCAAGAACGTGCCCGGCGTCCGCCTGGCCTGGGCGCGCACGCCGGCGGAGCTGGCCGGCGCCGACTGGATCGTGCTGCCCGGCTCCAAGCACACCAGCGGCGATCTCGCGTGGCTGCGCGCGCAGGGGCTGGACCGCGCCATCGCGGCGCACGCGGCCCGCGGCGGCGCCGTGCTGGGCGTCTGCGGCGGCCTGCAGATGCTGGGCGAGGCGCTGGTCGATCCGCACGGCATCGACGGCAATGCGCCCGGCCTGGGCCTGCTGCCGCTGGTGACGGTGTTCGAGCGCGAAAAGACCGTGCGCCACCGGGCGGCCGTCTTCGGCCAACTGGGCGGCGCATGGGCGTCGCTCTCGAACGTGCCGGTGGCGGGCTACGAAATCCATCACGGCCAAACCGCCATCCACCCCCAGATGGCGCAGGACGGCCATGCCGTGATGCCCGAGGGCCTGGCCTGGCAGAACGCGCGCGGCAACGTGCTGGGCCTCTATCTGCACGGCCTGTTCGAGGACGCGGCCGCGCTCCACGCACTCTTCGGTGCCGCGGCACCCACGCTCGACGCCACCTTCGACGGCCTGGCCGATTTCATCGACAACCACTTCGAGGCCGGCGTACTGCAGGGCCTGATCGCATGACCGACAGCAACCAGACCATTCCTTCCATCTCCGACATTCATGACGGCGCTCTTGCGGCGCGCCTGCAAAGCGCGCTCGACAACAAGACCAAGCCGCTCGGCGCGCTCGGCCGGCTCGAGAGCCTGGCCTTGCGGATCGGCCTCGTCCTGGGCAGTGAAACGCCGGTGCTCGAAGCACCGCAGATGCTGGTGTGCGCGGCCGACCATGGCCTGGCGGCGCGCGGCGTCTCGGCCTTTCCGAGCGACGTGACCTGGCAAATGGTCGAGAACTTCCTGGCCGGCGGCGCGGCCGTCAGCGTGCTGGCGCGCCAGCACGGCCTCGCGCTCACCGTGGTCGACTGCGGCGTGCGGCGCGACTTCCAGGCCCGCCCCGGGCTGGTCTCGCGCCGGATCGCCGCCGGTACCGCCGATGCGTCGGCCGGGCCCGCCATGACCGCGGAGCAATGCGCGCAAGCCATCGCCAACGGGCGCGAGGTGGTGCGCGCGCTGCCGGGCAATGCCTTGCTGCTCGGCGAAATGGGCATCGGCAACAGCTCGGCCGCAGCGCTGCTGCTGGCGCGCCTCGCGGGGCTGGACATCGATGGCTGCACCGGCTCCGGCACCGGCCTCGACGCCGCGGGGCTCGCGCGCAAGCGGGAGGTGCTGCGCGACGTGCTGGCGCTGCATGCGGCTGCGAGCGAGCCGCTCGATGCACTCGCGGCGTTCGGCGGCTTCGAGATTGCCACGCTGGTCGGCGCGGTGCTGCAGGCGGCGCAGGAGCGGCGCGTGATCGTGATCGATGGCTTCATCGCGAGCGCCGCGGTGCTGGTGGCGCAGGCGCTGCAGCCGCATGTGGCGCAGCGCTGCGTGGCCGCGCACAGCTCGGCGGAACCCGGGCATGCGCTGCTGCTGAAGCACCTCGGCCTGGAGCCCTTGCTGAACCTGGACCTGCGCCTTGGCGAAGGCTCGGGCGGTGCGCTGGCCTGGCCGCTGCTCGAATCGGCTTGCCGCATCCTGCGCGAGATGGCCAGCTTCGAAGCCGCCGGCGTGTCGCGCAAGGACAGTTGAACCCATGAACGGTGTCCGCCACTACCTGCTGGCGCTGCAGTTCTTCACGCGCGTACCGGTGACCGGCCGGCTCGCCGAATGGATCGGCTTCAGCCCGCAGATGCTGCGCGCAAGCGCGGCGCATTTTCCGGGCGTGGGCTGGCTCGTGGGTGGCGTGGGCGCAGCTGTTTTCGTGCTCGCGCTGCAGGGTTTGCCCGGCGTGGCCGGCGCGCTGGCCGCGGCGCTGCTGAGCATGGCGGCAACGGTGCTGCTGACCGGCGCCTTTCATGAAGACGGGCTCGCCGACGTGGCCGACGGCCTGGGCGGATCGGCCGACCGCAGCCGCGCGCTCGAGATCATGAAGGACTCGCGCATCGGTGCCTTCGGCGCCATTGCGCTGGTGCTGGCGCTCGGCCTCAAGGCCGCGCTGCTCGCGTCGATGGCGGGGCAGGGCGCGCAGGCGGTGGCCGGTGCCATCGTCGGCGCGCATGTGCTGTCGCGCCTGGCGCCGCTGTTCCTGATCCGCTGGCTGCCCTACGTGGGCGACAGCGGCGCGAGCAAGGCCAAGCCCTTGGCCGATGCGATCGGCGGCGGTGCCTTGCTGGTCGGCGTGCTCTGGTCGGTGCCCGCTGCCCTGCTGATGCTGGCGACGCAGGGCCCCGCACGAACGATCGCCATGGCGGTGGCATGCGCCCTGGCGGCGCTGGTCATGGCGCGCATGTTCCGGCGCCGGCTGCAGGGATTCACCGGCGACGGGCTCGGCGCGACGCAGCAGCTGTGCGAGCTCGCCATCTACCTGGCGCTGGCGTGGCAGGCATGAAGCTGTGGCTGGTGCGCCATGCGCAGACAGACGCCGCGCCGGGCCTTTGCTACGGCCGCACGGATGTGGGCGTGCCGGCCGAGGCGACGCTGGCGGTGGCGCATGCGGTGGCTTCGCGCCTGCCCGCGGACCTGGCGCTGGCGCACTCGCCCCTGCGGCGCTGCGCCGAACTCGCGCAGACCATCGGCAGGCTGCGTCCGGACCTTGCCACGCGCGCCGATCCGCGCCTCGCCGAGATGGATTTCGGCGCCTGGGAAGGCCGGCCCTGGTCGTCGATTGCCCGCGCCGAGTTCGAGGCGTGGACCTGCAATTTCGCCGAAGGGTGCCCGGGTGGGCATGGCGAAAGCACGGCCCGCTTCATGCAGCGCATCGGCACGGCCTTCGATGAATGGCGCGCGTCGGGGCAGGACGCGGTGTGGGTCACGCATGCGGGCGTGATGCGGGCGGTGGAGCTGCTGCATCGCGGCGTGCGGCGCGTCGACGATGCCGCGCAGTGGCCGTCGGCGCCCATTGACTATGGGGCGTGCCAGCTGATCGAATGCAGCTGATGCACGGCGGCACCCGCTGCCGCGCGCCACGGTCCGCCAACGCGATGCCGACACTGCCCAAGAACGAACGCTTGTACCTGCGCCTCGACGACGACCCCTTGCACGGGCCGGAGGCCGGCATGCCCGCGGACACGCTGCGCGCCTTTTCGGTCGCCGAGCCGCTGCGGATGCACGTTGCGCACATTCTTCTCTACAGGGAAACGCTGCCCGAGGGCCGCGAGGTGCTGGAGCGCGTGCTGCCCGATGGGGCGGTGCGGCTGGTCTTCAACCTGGGCGATGCGCCCTCGGCGGGCGAGAGCGCCGGACATGCGGTCGAGGCCATCGGCGCGTCGGCGGCGCCGGCCCTCGTGCGCCTCTGCCGGAAGATGGAAGGGCTGTCGGTGACCCTGCGCCCCGGCGCGGCCGCGGCGCTGCTCGGAAGGCCGGCCAGCGAGATCGCAGGCACTGCCGTGCACCTGGACGAACTGTGGCGCGGCCGTGGTGCCGAACTGCTGGAGCGCATCGCGCTGCAGCCGGACGACGCGTCGCGCGTGTCGGTGCTGTGCGCGGCCCTGCAGCGCCGGCTGGCCGATGGCGACGGCGCCGTCCACGTGGCGGCCATGCGCGCGGCGCAACTCATCGCCACGTCGGGCGGACGGCGTCCGCTGCGCGAGGTGGCGCAGGCCGTCGGGCTTGGCGAGCGGCGGCTGCAACAGGTCTTTCGGCAGCAGGTGGGCCTGTCGCCGCGGGCCTGGAGCCGGCTCGCGCGGCTGCATGCCTGCGTGCGCGCCTTGCGCCTGCAGCGCGAGCCCGCCTGGGCCAGCCTTGCGCTGGATGGCGGCTTCTATGACCAATCGCACCTCATCAACGAGTTCCAGGCGCTTTGCGGCCTCACGCCGACGGAGTTTCTGGGTCGCGCGATTTCGGGTTCTTCCAAGACGGCGGATTGACGCGGCCTTACCGTCGTCGTCTCTCACTCGCAACGAAAGGACAGGACGATGCCAGCTGAATGCAGGGAGCGACAACTGAAGGGCCGCGTGGCCGTGGTGACCGGAGCGAGCCGCGGCGCCGGCCGCGGCATTGCGCTGGAACTGGGCGCCGCGGGCGCCACCGTGTACGTCACCGGGCGAAGCACGCGCGGGCAGCCGGCAAATACCTATGGCCAGCTGCTCGCGCTCTCGGAGCTCGAAGCCCTGCCGGGCAGCATCGACGAAACCGCCGACGAGGTCACACGGCTGGGCGGACGCGGCATCGCGGTGCGCTGCGACCACACGCAGGAAGACGAGGTGAAGCAGCTCTTTGCGCAGGTGCAGCGCGAGCAAGGCCGCGTGGACCTGCTGGTCAACAACGCCTGGGGCGGCCACGAAACTTTCACCGGCGTCTTCGAGGCGCCGTTCTGGGAGCATCCGCTTTCCAACTGGGACTCGATGTTCGACCGCGGCGTGCGCAATCACCTGCTGGCCAGCCGCTTCGCCGCGCCGCTGATGGTGGCGCAAAAGAGCGGGCTGATCGTGACCACCACCTTCTGGGACCGCGGCAACTACCTGCGCGGGAACCTGTTCTACGACCTCGCCAAATCGGCCATGACCCGGCTGGCCTTCGGCATGGCGCAGGAGCTTCGTCCGGACGGCGTCGCTTCGCTGGCCGTGTCGCCGGGCTGGATGCGCACCGAGTTCGTGCTGGCGGCCCACAAGACCGACGAGGCGCATTGGCGCGAGCACCCGGCCTTGGCGCGGACCGAGTCGCCGCGCTATCTCGGCCGCGCGGTGGCTGCGCTCGCGGGCGATGCGCGGGTGCTCGAGAAAAGCGGCGGCGTGCATCGCGTGGCCGACCTGGCGCGCGAATACGGCTTCACCGACATCGACGGCCGGCAGGTCGAGGCATTCGAGCTGTAGCTGGGGAACAGGCCGGGCTCAGTACGGCCTCAGGCCGACTTGGGCCGCGGCGTCTTCGGCTTGTAGTCGCAAAAGGGTGCCACCGCGCATTCCCAGCACTTCGGCGTGCGTGCCACGCAGATGTAGCGCCCATGCAGGATGAGCCAGTGGTGCGCATGCAGCCGGAATTCGAACGGCACGCGTTTCTCCAGCTTGAGCTCCACTTCGAGCGGCGTCTTGCCCGGCGCGAGCCCGGTGCGGTTGCTGACGCGGAAGATGTGCGTGTCGACCGCGATCGTCGCTTCGCCGAACGCCACGTTGAGCACCACGTTGGCGGTCTTGCGGCCGACGCCCGGCAGCGCCTCGAGCTCGGCGCGCGTACGGGGCACTTCGCCGCCGTGCTTTTCCACCAGGATGCGGCAGGTCTCGATCAGGTGCTTGGCCTTGCTGCGGTACAGCCCGATGGTCTTGATGTAGTCCTCCAGGCCCTCCACGCCCAGCCTGAGGATCGCCTGCGGCGTGTTCGCCACCGGAAACAGCTTGCGCGTGGCCTTGTTCACGCCCACGTCGGTCGCCTGCGCCGAGAGCAGCACGGCGGCCAGCAGTTCGAATGGCGTGGCGTATTCGAGCTCGGTTTCGGGGGTGGGGTTGGCCGCCTGCAGGGTGGCGAAGAAGAGGGGGATGTTGTCTTTTTTCATGGGGTTCCGGGCAAGGCGCCCAATATATCGCCCGCGGCCCAAAGCCGACCGCGGCGCACGCCGC
Source organism: Variovorax sp. 01N425 (assembly GCF_056399465.1). Classification (NCBI taxonomy): domain Bacteria; kingdom Pseudomonadati; phylum Pseudomonadota; class Betaproteobacteria; order Burkholderiales; family Comamonadaceae; genus Variovorax; species Variovorax sp. 01N425. The sequence goes on from NZ_JBFTRJ010000020.1 coordinate 45,966, forward strand.
CGCACTTTCGCCACAATAGCGACCCAGAAAGTGAGACTTCCCATGCAATTCGCTTCCCGCCTCGACAACGTCGAAACCTCCGCCATCCGCGAACTCTTCAAGCTGCTGGGCAAGCCCGGCATCATCAGCTTTGCGGGCGGCTTCCCCGACAGCGCCATGTTCGACGTGGAGGGCCTGAAGGAGGCGAGCCAGAAGGCGCTGACCGAGGAGCCCGGCGGCGCGCTGCAGTACGGCGCCACCGAAGGCTACGAGCCGCTGCGCACGCAGCTTTCTGCCTTCATGAAGACCAAGGGCGTCGACGTGGACCCGAGCGGCCTGATCGTCACCACCGGCAGCCAGCAGGCGCTCGACCTGCTCGGCAAGACCATGATCTCGCCCGGCGACAAGGTGATCGTCGAGGGCCCGACCTTCCTGGCCACCATCCAGTGCTTCCGCCTCTACGGCGCGCAGCTCATCAGCGCGCCCATCGACGCCAACGGCGTGAAGACCGACGAGCTCGAAAAGCTCATCGCCGAGCACAAGCCCAAGTTCGTCTACCTGATTCCCACCTTCGGCAACCCGAGCGGCGCCATGCTGAGTCTGGAGCGCCGCAAGAAGGTGCTCGAGCTGGCGGTCAAGTACCAGACGCTGATCGTCGAGGACGACCCCTACGGCGACCTCTACTTCGGCGAAGCGCCGCCGCCTTCGATCCTGGCTTTGGCCAAGGACGTGCCGGGCAGCCGCGAGCTGCTCGCGCACTGCGGCAGCCTGAGCAAGGTGCTGAGCCCGGGCCTGCGCATCGGCTGGATGATCGCGCCGGCCGAACTGCTCGCCAAGGCCACGATGTGCAAGCAGTTCAGCGATGCGCACACCAGCACCTTCTCGCAGGCCACGGCCGCGCAGTACCTCAAGAGCGGCCGCATGCCGGCCACGCTGGCGCATGTGCGCGAGGTCTACGGGCAGCGCGCGCAGGCCATGGGCGCGGCGCTCGAGCGCGAACTGGGCGATGCGGTGAGCTTCACGCAGCCGCAGGGCGGCCTGTTCTTCTGGGCCCGCCTCACGGGCGCCAACGGCAAGCTGGCCGATGCCAACGAATTGGCCAAGCGGGCCATCGAGAAGCTCGTGGCCTTCGTGCCCGGAGCGCCGTTCTTTGCGGAGAAGCCCGATGTCGCAACGCTGCGCCTGAGCTTTGCGACGGCCGACGTGGCCAAGATCGAAGAGGGCGTGAAGCGCCTGGGCCAGGCCCTGTAGGCCTCCCGACTCAGGGCGAGCGGTGCAGGCGCGGCGCCGCCAGCAGCGCGAGGTTGTCCGCAATGGCCGCATCCACGTTCGGATAGCGGCCTTTCATTTTCGATAGCGTCATGATGGTCTGCAGCGCCTTCAGGTCCTTGACCGAGGGTGCGACCTTGATCTGCGCGATGGCCGCCGATGCGTTGCCGCCGTTGACCAATGCCATCACCTTGCTTGCCCAGTCGTTTGCGCGCGCCATGTCTTCACCTGCTTTCGTTTGAACCACCGCCGACTGTACACAGGCCGCGGGTTAGGATCGACCATGAGAAAAACCTTTCAGCTTCAGGTCGAGGGCAAGCACCCCGACCGACTCCTCGAAGCCATCAAGCACGAGATCCGCAAGTACATCAAGCGCGAGCGGCGCCGCGTCCTGCCCGAAGGCGCAGACTTCTGGGACTTCGACTGCAGGTTCGGCACCTCCGAAGAAACCGCCGAGGCCGTGCACCTGTCGGCCATCACGGGCCTGATCGACGGCATCGCCAAGGAAGGCGGCAAGCAGTTCTACGTCGAGGTCGTCGCCAAGCCCGGCAAGCGCAAGCCGCGCGCAGCCGGGGAGCCGGCGCAAGAAGAGCCGCCCGAAGAAATCTAGCCAGCTATCTCAGAGCAGCGCCTGCGCAAGGCGCAGGCCGTGGCGCTGCTCCGCATCCTGCAGCGACCGCGCGATCGACGGGTGCAGGCGCACCCCGTTCTTCGACTGCGCATCGCGGCGCTTCAAGCCGCCTTCGCCTGGCATCCGCACGGGCCTTGCCGGATCGATCGGCCTGTTGTTGCGGCACTGCGCAGCCACATGGTCCATCTGGCGCAGGAAAGCTTCCTTGCCGCCAAAGGCATGCAGATCGTGCAGCGTGACGTGCACCGTCGCGCCCCAGCCTTCGGGCGGGTCGGCGCGGCCATGGCCCGCGAGGCCGGCGGTCAGCGTCTCGACCAGCAGCGCCATGCCGTAGCCCTTGTGCCCATGGCTCAATCCGCCCACGGGCAGCAGCGTGCCGGGCGGCTGGTCGAACAGCACCTGCGGGTTGTTCGACGGCTTGCCGGCGGCGTCGATCAGCCATTCCTCCGCAAAGGTTTCGCCGGCGGCGCGCTTGCGGTTGCTCATGCCGTTGGTGGTGATGGAGGCCGAGATGTCGACCATCACGCCGCCTTGCGAGAGCGGAAAGCCCATGGCCAGCGGATTCGGCGTGAACACCGCCTGCGTGCCGCCGAAGGGCGCGACGCTGGCGGTGTTGGGGTCGGAGCAGGCGAGCAGCATCAGCATGTCTTCCTCGAGCGCGCGCAGCATGTAGACGGCGAGGCAGGCGATGTGGTGGCTGCGGCGGATCACGAGCGAGGCGGTGCCGAGTTCGCGGGCGCGCGGAACCAGCAGGTCCATGCCCTGGTCCATGAGCCAGGGGCCGGGCAGGCGCTTGCCGTCCCAGAGCACGGCGGCCGGGCGGTCCGACAGCACCTCGGGCGCGCCTTCCCGCGTCATGCCGCCGGACTCGAGTTCCTTCACGTAGCCGGCCAGCAGCGCGAGACCGTGCGTGTCGTGGCCCAGCAGGTCGCCTTCGACGAGGGTGCGGGCGACGCTGTCGGCCATCGGAGCGGCGAGGCCGGCCTTCTGCAGCAGGGCGCCGGCGTAATCCTTGAGCGCCTCGGCGCGGTAGAGGGGGGCGGTGGTGTCGGTCATGTCATGTCTCCATCAAGCTGATTGCTGCGAGGGGTGCTTGTGATTTGTGTGCTGGTTCGGGTGGTTTTGTTTCAGGGCGCTGTTGTTCAGGGCGCTCTTGTTCAGGGCGCGTGCACAGGCCACCGGGTACTCCCCTCCGCGAATGTCCCCCGGCCTTCGGCCTCCTCCTTGATTTCGCTGCGGGGAGCACCCGATGCCCTGTGCACCAGGGCACGCTGCCGGTGTGCCGCTGATCAACCAGCGCCCTGAACAAATCACGTCAAGCACAACGCGAGGCAAAGAGTCACTCCAGAAGCTCCAACAGCCGCTCAAGCCCGCCTTCGTTGATCGCCACCATGGCCTGCTCGCGCACCTTCGGCTTGGCGTGGTAGGCCACGGAGAGGCCGGCTTCGCCCATCATCGGCAGGTCGTTCGCGCCATCGCCCACGGCAATGGCTTCCTGCGGAGAAATGCCCAGCAGGGATGCAACCTCGAGCAGCGTGCGGCGCTTCTCGGCGCCGTCGCAGATGTCGCCCCAGCTTTGCTGCACCACCTGGCCGGTGAGCTTGCCATCGGCCTCGTCGAGCAGGTTGGAGCGTGCGAAGTCAATGCCCAGGCGGTCCTTCACGCGGTTCGCAAAGAAGGTGAAGCCGCCCGACACCAGCAGCACCTTGAGCCCGGCCGCCTTGCAGGCCGCCACCAGTTCCGCCGCGCCCGGATTGAGCTTCAGCCGCTCGTCGTAGACCTGCTGCAGCGCCTCGACCGGCACGCCCTTGAGCAGCGCCACGCGCCGCCGCAGGCTTTCCTTGAAGTCCTTGATCTCGCCGCGCATCGTGGCTTCGGTGATCGCGGCCACCTCGGCTTTCTTGCCGACCGCGTCGGCGATTTCGTCGATGCATTCGATGTTGATCAGCGTCGAGTCCATGTCGAACGCGATCAGCTTGAAGTCGGCCAGCTTCAGCGGCGGCTTCATGCGCTGGATGACGAGGCCGGGGGAGATTTCTGTGATTGCGCTCATGCGGGGGCGGGTTCCTTGACGATCGGTTGTCCGAGGCTGCGCAGCACGTCGCGCACCATTTGCGCACGCTCCTTGGGCTCCTTCAGCTCGCGCTCGATGCGCAGCTTCTCGTTGCCCGCGAGCTTGATGTGCTTGTTCTTCTGGATCAGGTGGATGATGGCCATCGAGTCGACCGGCGGATCCTTCTTGAACGTGATGTGGATCACGCCCGGCGCCGCATCCACCTTCACCACGCCGTACGGCCGTGCGAGCACGCGCAGCCGGTGCGTGTCGATCAGCGTCTGCGCCTGCGGCGGCAGCTTGCCGAAGCGGTCGACGATTTCTTCGAGCAAGGTGTCGATCTGCTCGGGCGTCTTCGCGGTGGCCAGCTTCTTGTAGAACGACAGGCGCAGGTGCACGTCGCCGCAGTAGTCGTCGGGCAAGAGGGCGGGGGCGTGCAAATTGATCTCGGTGGTGACCGACAGCGGCGCGAGCAGGTCGGGCTCCTGCCCGGCCTTGAGCGCGCGCACCGCCTCGCTCAGCATCTCGTTGTAGAGCTGGAAGCCGATCTCCATCATGTTGCCGCTCTGGTTCTCGCCCAGCACTTCGCCCGTGCCGCGGATCTCCAGGTCGTGCATCGCAAGATAGAAGCCCGAACCCAGTTCTTCCATCTGCTGGATGGCGTCGAGCCGCTGCGCCGCCTGCTTGGTCAGGCCCTCGGTGTCCGGCACCATCAGGTAGGCATAGGCCTGGTGGTGCGAGCGCCCGACACGGCCGCGCAGCTGGTGCAGCTGCGCGAGGCCGAACTTGTCGGCGCGGCTCATCACGATGGTGTTGGCGGTCGGCACGTCGATGCCGGTCTCGATGATGGTCGAGCACAGCAGGAGGTTGTAGCGCTGCGCCACGAAGTCGCGCATCACGCGCTCGAGCTCGCGCTCGGGCATCTGGCCGTGGGCCACGGCGATGCGGGCCTCGGGCAATATCTCCTCGAGCTTTTGGCGCCGGTTCTCGATGGTCTCGACCTCGTTGTGCAGGAAGTACACCTGCCCGCCGCGCTTCAGTTCGCGCAGCACGGCTTCGCGGATCACGCCCGTGCCCTCGTTGCGCACGAAGGTCTTGATGGCGAGGCGCCGCTGCGGCGCGGTCGCGATCACGCTCAGGTCGCGCAAGCCCTCGAGCGCCATGCCCAGCGTGCGCGGAATCGGCGTGGCGGTGAGCGTGAGCACGTCGACCTCGGCGCGCATGGCCTTCATCGCCTCCTTGTGGCGCACGCCGAAGCGGTGCTCCTCGTCGATGATGAGCAGGCCCAGGTTCTTGAACTTGACCGACTGCGAGAGCAGCTTGTGCGTGCCGACCACGATGTCGACCGTGCCTTCGGCCAGGCCCTTGGCCGCCGCGGTGATCTCCTTGGCCGAGCGGAAGCGGCTCATCTCGGCCACCTTGACCGGCCACTTGGCGAAGCGGTCGACCAGCGTCTGGTAGTGCTGCTCGGCCAGGAGCGTGGTAGGCGCGAGGAAGGCCACCTGCTTGCCGCCGGTGATCGCGATGAAGGCGGCGCGCAGCGCCACCTCGGTCTTGCCGAAGCCCACGTCGCCGCAGACCAGGCGGTCCATCGGCTGGGGCGAGATCATGTCCTGCACCACGGCGTGGATCGCGGCCTTCTGGTCGGCGGTTTCCTGGAAGCCGAAGTCGTTGGCGAACACTTCGTAGTCGGCGGCCGAGTAGCGGAAGGCATGGCCCTGCCGCGCGGCGCGGCGGGCGTAGATGTTGAGCAGCTCGGCGGCCGAGTCGCGCACCTGCTCGGCGGCCTTGCGCTTGGCCTTTTCCCACTGGCCGGAGCCCAGCTTGTGCAGCGGCGCCTCGTCGGCGCTGACGCCGGTGTAGCGGCTGATCTGGTGCAGCTGCGAGACCGGCACGTAGAGCGTCGCCTTGTCGGCGTACTCCAGGTGCAGCATTTCCTGCAAGAGCGGCTTGCCTTCGGCATCGGTGCCCTGGCCCAGGTCCATGTGGATCAGGCCGCGGTAGCGTCCGATGCCGTGCGCGGTGTGGACCACCGGGTCGCCCACGTTGAGCTCGGACAGGTCCTTGATCAGCGCCTCGACGTCGCTGACCTGTTCCTGCTTCTTGTTGCGCCGGCGCGTGGTGGGCGCGGTGGCGAAGAGCTCGGTCTCGGTGACGAAGTCGATGCCCTGCTCGCGCCAGGCAAAGCCCGAGGCGAGCGCGGCGGTGGCGATGCCGATCTTCTCGTCGGCCGAGGCTTCGAACTCGGCCAGCGAATCGAAGGCCGGCGGGCTCACGCCGCTGGCGCGCAGGAAGTCGAGCAGGCTTTCGCGCCGGCCTTCGCTTTCGGCGATCAGCAGCACGCGGTGCGGCGTGGCCTTGATATGGGCCTTGAGGCCGACCAGCGGGTCCTCCGCGCCGCGCACCACGGCAAAGGGCGGCAGCCTGTCGAACTCGGCGTAGGGCGTCTCGGCAGCAATGTCTCCGCCGCCCGCGTTTCCGCGGATCGCGAGCTGCGCATGCGGCTTGGCGCGCTGGTAGAACTGCTCGGCACTCAGGAACAGCGCCTCGGGCGGCAGCGCCGGGCGTTCGGGGTCGCCGCGCACCAGGCGGTAGCGCTCGCTCGTGTCCTGCCAGAAATGCTGGAACGCGGGCTCCAGGTCGCCGTGCAGCACCACGGTGGCGTCCGCACCCAGGTAGTCGAACACCGTGGCCGTCTCGTCGAAGAACAGCGGCAGGTAGTACTCGATGCCGGCGGTGGCCACGCCGTTGCCCATGTCCTTGTAGATGCGGCTCTTGGTCGGGTCGCCTTCGAGCAGTTCGCGCCAGCGGCTGCGGAAGCGCGCGCGGGCGTCGTCGTCCATCGGGAACTCGCGGCCGGGCAGCAGCCGCACCTCGGGCACCGGATAGAGGCTGCGCTGGGTGTCGGGGTCGAAGGTGCGGATCGAGTCGATCTCGTCGTCGAACAGGTCGACGCGAAACGGCACCAGCGAGCCCATCGGAAAGAGGTCGATCAGGCCGCCGCGCACCGCGTATTCGCCCGGGCTCACCACCTGTGTCACGTGGCTGTAGCCGGCCAGCGTGAGCTGGGCCTTGAGCTTGGATTCCTCGAGCTTCTGCTTGGCCTTGAAGTGGAAGGTGTAGCCGGCCAGGAAGGCCGGCGGCGCGAGCCGGTAGAGCGCGGTGGTGGCGGGCACCAGCACCACGTCGGCCTCTTTCTGGCTGATGCGCCAGAGCGTGGCCAGGCGCTCGCTGATCAGGTCCTGGTGCGGGGAAAAGCTGTCGTAGGGCAGCGTTTCCCAGTCGGGGAACAGGGCGCAGCGCAGCTCGGGCGCGAAGAAGGCGATCTCGTCGATCAGCCGCTGCGCGTCGTTGGCGTCGGCCGTGAACATCGCGGTGGCGCGGCCCGCGGCCTTCTCGCGCATGCCCAGCTGCGCCAGCAGCAGCGCATCGGCCGACAAAGGAGGACGCGGCAGCGTGAATCGCTTGCCCGCCGTGAGGTGGGGGAGGTCCATGGAACGCTTAGAAAATGCAGAACACCCCGCGCTGAGGGCGAGGGGTGTATGAGACGGTCGATTCTAGAATGGCGGCCCTTTATCCGCTTGCCGGCCGCCGGCCGTGCCGCACCCCATGTCTTCTTCCCGATTTTTCGTGCTGATTCCCTGCGCCGGCTTCGGCCACCGTGCAGGTGGCGCCCAGCCCAAGCAATACCAGCGGCTGGCGGGATCGTCGATGGTGGCCCACACGGTGGCTGCGTTCCGCGCGCTGGCGGGGCGCTTTGCCGGGCTGGCGGTGGTGGTGTCGCCGGACGACCGCGAGGTGCAGACGGCGCTGCCGCGCTTTCCGGCCGACAACGAATTCCTGCTGCGCGTGGGGGGCGTCACGCGCGCCGCCACGGTGCGCAACGGTCTCGCGGCGCTGCGCCAGAAGGGTGCCGGGGCGCATGACTGGGTGCTGGTGCACGATGCGGCGCGCTGCCTCGTCACCTCGAGCCAGATCGAGGCGCTGATCGCGGCCTGCGAGCACGACGCCGTCGGCGGGCTGCTGGCGCAGCGGCTGGCCGACACGCTGAAGGCCTCCTCGGCCGACAGCCGCGTCTCCCAGACTCTTTCGCGGGCCGACAAGTGGCTGGCCCAGACGCCGCAGATGTTCCGCATCGGCATGCTGCTCGATGCGCTGGAGCGGGCGGGCGACGCGGTGACCGACGAGGCCGGCGCCATCGAGGCCATCGGCCTGTCGCCCTTGCTGGTGCCGGGCAGCGCGCAGAACTTCAAGGTGACCTTTCCCGAGGACTTCGCCCTGGCCGAGGCGGTGCTGCTCGGCCGCCGAAAGGCCATCGCATGACGGCCGCGTTCAACCTCCGCGTGGGCGAGGGCTGGGACGTTCACCAGCTGGTGGCGGGACGCAAGCTGATTCTCGGCGGCGTGGAGGTTCCGCACACCACCGGCCTGCTGGGGCATTCGGATGCCGACGTGCTGCTGCATGCCATCACCGACGCCTTGTTCGGTGCGGCGGGCCTGGGCGACATCGGCCGGCATTTTCCCGACACCGACGCGCAGTTTCGCGGCGCCGATTCGGCCGTGCTGCTCGGCGAAGCGGCACGCCGCGTGCGCGCTGCGGGCTGGGAGATCGGCAACGTCGACAGCACGGTGATTGCGCAGGCGCCCAAGCTGGCGCCGCACATCCCGGCCATGTGCCGGCGCATCGCCCAGGTGCTGGGCCTCGCGCCCGAGCAGGTCAACGTGAAGGCCAAGACGGCCGAAAAGCTCGGCCCGGTCGGCGAAGGCCGCGCGATGGAAGCGCGCGCGGTGGTGCTGCTGCACCGCCAGGGCTGATCGACTCAGGCCCGCCGGCCCTGCTGCGCTTCCGCCGCCGGCCTCGGCTCGGGCATGGCGCGCGGCATGCGGATGTGCGCCGCCAGGCCGCGCCCGGGCGTGCTGGTGAGCGCAAAGGTGCCGCCCATGCGCTCGATGTTCTTTGCCACGATCGACAGGCCGAGCCCGGCGCCGGCCGCGGAGGTGCGCGCCACGTCGCCGCGGAAGAAGGGCTTGGTCAGCTGCGAGAGCAGGGCGGGCTCGACGCCCGCGCCGTGGTCGCGCACCTTGATCAGCACCGCGTCGTTGTTCGATTGCGCCTGGATCACCACGTCGGCAATGCCGGTGGAGGGTGTCTTGCCGTAGCGCCGCGCGTTCTCCACCAGGTTGGAGATCACGCGCGTGAGCTCGACCTCGTCGCCCAGCACGCGCAGGTCGGGCGGCACGTCGACGCGGATGTTCATTTCTTCGTAGTCCTGCACGGCGTAGGTGCAGGCATCGACCACGTCGCGCAGCAGCACGGGCTTGGGGTCGACATGGTCGGGGCGCGCGTAGTCGAGGAACTTGTCGATGATGGCGTCGAGCTGGGCGATGTCGGCCGCCATGTGGTCGCGCGCGTCCTCGTCGGACACGCTCATCTCGGTTTCGAGCCGCAGCCGCGCGAGCGGCGTGCGCAGGTCGTGCGAGATGCCGGCCAGCATGATGGCGCGGTCCTGCTCGATCTTGGCGAGCTGGTCGGCCATGCGGTTGAAGCCGATGTTGACCGCGCGGATCTCGTTGGTGCGGGCGCTCTCGTCGAGCCGGTGCGCCTCGTATTCGCCTTCGCGCACCTGCATGGTGGCGCGCGACAGCTGCTTGAGCGGCAGGTTGATGAGCCGCGTGATCAGCGCCGCGCCGGCCAGCGACAGCGCCATGGCGGTGCTGAGCCAGACCAGCCAGGTGCGTCCGCCCACGCGGCTGAAGCGGGTCGGGTCGAGCAGCAGCCAGTAGGTGTCGCTCTCGATGGTGAAGCCGATCCACAGGCCCGGCTCGTCGTTGACGCGGCTGGCCACCGTGGTGCCTTCGCCGAGCTGGTCGATCAGCTCCTCGGTCACGCGCTGGTCGAGCGCGCCGCTGGTGTAGGGCTGGAAGCGGTCGTTGGGCTCGCGCGGCAGGATGCGCACGCCCTCCTGGTCGGCCAGCGTCTTGATCAGCGACACCCGCGTGATCGCATCCGAATACACCAGCGCCGCGCGCGTGAGGTTCACGAGCGAGGCGATCTGGTGTGCCGTCTGGATGGCGCGCGGCTCGTATTCGAGCGAGCGGAAGGTCTGCAGCCAGGCGACCGTACAGCCGATCAGCAGCAGCGCGAGCAGGAAGAATGTGCGCCAGAAAAGGCTGAAGCCGAGCTTCAGGCCCGGTCGCCGGTCACGCTGGCCGCTGCCCTCCAGGGGGCTTGGCATGGTGACCTGCGCGCCGTCCTCCTGGGCTGGGCTGGGTCTGGCGGATTGCAGGCCGATGGCCACCTCAGGGTGTCGTTCAGGCCGTGCCGTCCGGCACGAACACGTAGCCCACGCCCCACACGGTCTGGATGTAGCGGGGCGCCGCCGCATCGGCCTCGACCAGCTTGCGCAGGCGCGAGATCTGCACGTCGAGGCTGCGGTCGAAGGGCTCGAACTCGCGGCCGCGGGCCAGTTGGGCCAGCTTCTCGCGCGACAGCGGCTGGCGTGGATGGCGCACCAGCGCCTTCAGCATCGCGAATTCGCCGGTGGTCAGGGAGAGTTCCTCGCCGTCCTTCTTGAGCGTGCGCGAACCCAGGTCGAAGGCAAAGGGCCCGAAGGTGACGGTCTCGTTCTCGGTGGAAGGGGCGCCGGGCGCTTCGAGTGGCGGACGGCGGCGCAGCACCGCATGCACGCGCGCCAGCAGTTCGCGGGGGTTGAACGGCTTGCCCAGGTAGTCGTCCGCGCCGACCTCGAGGCCGACGATGCGGTCGACGTCCTCGCCCTTGGCGGTGAGCATGATGATCGGCGTGCGGTCGTTGGCGGCACGCAGGCGGCGGCAGACCGACAGGCCGTCTTCGCCGGGCATCATCAGGTCGAGCACGATCAGGTCGACCGTGTCGCGCAACAGGATGCGGTTGAGCGCCTTGCCGTCCTCGGCCACGATCACTTCGAAACCTTCCTGGGTCAGGTAGCGGCGAAGCAGGTCGCGGATGCGGGCGTCGTCGTCGACGATCACGATCTTGTCAGTGCGGGCGGGAACTTGAGTCATTTCTACAACGTTGAATTTGTAACAGCGCCGATTCTGAAGGCGTTGAGCCCCCGTTGAGCCGGTTTTACTTATGGTTTGACACTAAGTTACAAAACTTGCGGTCGCTCGCTGTCTAGTCATCCGACGTTCGCCCGGCGGTGGCAAAGTCCGCCCAGTGCTATGACTTTTGTTCAATGAGAACCCTTCTTCCCGTCCTGCCGATCCTAGTTGCTTGCAGCTGCGGCCCTGCCTTGGCAAACGCCGGCGAGTTTCTCAGGGTCGGTGATTCGCGCCGCAGCGAGGTACGCGAGGCGGTAGCGGCCCACCGTGCCGCGCAGCGCGACGAAATCCGGCGGGAGGAGGCCGTGGCCGGCAGGCGCCTCACGGCGGCCGAACTCTTCGAACTGCGCCAGCAGGTGCGAAGGCAATGGACGCCGCCCGGCACACCCCACGTGCTGAATTCGGCAGAATCGCAGCCGGCCGAGCGAATGGTGCCGGAGCCGATGTCGGCCGCGCGCGCCCTGACCTTGCCCCGCAGCCAGCGCCGCTGAAGCGGCGAGGGCTGTGTGCTCTCGCGTTCTCGAATACCAACCCAGGGGAGTTAGCTCGTCTTGAAAAAAATCAGTTTGATCGCCGCCTTTGCCGCACTGGCTGCGGCTGGCACCGCCGGCACCGCCATGGCCCAGAACATGGTCCCGCCGCCGCAGAACGTGCTGCAGCTCACGGCCTCCGGCACAGTGGAAGTGCAGCAGGACATGCTCAGCATGACGCTCACCACCACGCGCGACGCAGCCGATGCCGCCACGGTCCAGTCGCAGCTCAAGGCCGCGGTGGACGCGGCCCTGGCCGAGGCCAAGAAAAACGCCCAGCGCGGCCAGCTCGACGTGCGCACCGGCAATTTCAGCCTGTCGCCGCGCTACACCCGCGAAGGCAAGATCAACGGCTGGCAGGGCTCCGCCGAAATGGTGCTCGAGGGCCGCGACTTCGCGCGCATCACGCAGACCGCAGGCCGCATCACCACGCTGAACGTCGGCAACGTGGGCTTCGCGCTCAGCCGCGAGCAGCGCGCCAAGAGCGAGACCGAGGCCCAGACCATCGCCATCGAGAACTTCAAGCAGAAGGCCACCGAACTGGCCAAGGGCTTCGGCTTCGGCGGCTACACGCTGCGCGAAGTCTCGGTGAACGCGAACGACAGCGGCCCGATCCGGCCGCGCGTCATGGCGGCGGCGGCCAAGTCCTTTGCGGCCGATGCGCCGGTGCCGGTGGAAGCCGGCAAGGCCAGCGTGGTCGTCAACGTCTCGGGATCGGTGCAGCTCAAATAGCTTCTTCTCTTATTGAGCGGTCCAGCCGCCGTCCATCTGCCAGGCGACGCCGCGCACCTGGTCGGCGGCCGGCGAGCACAGGAACACCGCCAGGCCGCCGAGCTGCTCGACCGTGGTGAACTGCAGCGAAGGCTGCTTTTCCCCGAGCAGCTCGTTCTGCGCCTGCGTGGCCGAGATGCCTTCGCGCGCCGCGCGGTCGTCGATCTGCTTTTGCACCAGCTGCGTCAGCACCCAGCCTGGGCAGATTGCATTGCTCGTGATGCCGGTGGTTGCGGTTTCGAGCGCCACCGACTTGGTGAAGCCCACGATGCCGTGCTTGGCCGCCACGTAGGCCGACTTCTGCGCCGAGGCCACCAGGCCGTGGGCCGATGCCACGTTGATGATGCGGCCCCAGTTGGCCTCGCGCATCGCGGGTATGGCGAGCCGGGTCGTGTGGAATGCGCTCGTGAGGTTGATGGCGATGATGGCGTCCCAGCGTTCCGGCGGGAAGTCCTCGACCTTTGCCACGTGCTGGATGCCGGCGTTGTTCACGAGGATGTCGACGCGCCCGAATCTGGACGCGGCGAACTTCATCATGTCCTCGATCTGAGCGGGCTGGCTCATGTCGGCGCCGTGGTATTCGGCGCGCACGCCGAGCGCCTCGATCTGGGACTTGGGGGTTTCGGCGTCGCCGAAACCGTTGAGCACGATGTTTGCGCCTTGTTGTGCAAGCGACTTGGCAATGGCCAAGCCAATGCCGCTGGTGGACCCCGTGACAAGCGCGGTTTTGCGTTTGAGCATGAAGATCAATCTCCGGATGAATTAGGATGCGACGAGACCATTATCCGCACCAGGACGACTTCGTTTTCATGACAGAACCGACGCTTCATTACGTGGCGTGCGATGACGCCCAGGGCGGTCACCGCATGGCCTACTGGCAATGGGGCGACGCGCGCAGTGCGCGCGTGGTGGTCTGCGTGCACGGCCTCACGCGGCAGGGACGCGACTTCGACGTGCTCGCCGAGGCCCTCGTGGCACGCGCCGCCGGCGACGTGCGCGTGGTCTGCCCCGACGTGGCGGGGCGCGGCCAGAGCGACTGGCTGCGCGACCCGGCCCTCTACCAGGTGCCGGTCTATGCGGCCGACATGCTGGCGCTGGTTGCGCAGCTGCACCGCGAACGACCGATCAACACGCTCGACTACCTGGGCACCAGCATGGGCGGGCTGATCGGCTTCGTGCTGGCGGGGCACAAGCAGCTGCCGCTGGCCCGGCCGATCCGCCGCTTCGTCGTGAACGACGTGGGCCCGACGATCGAGGCCGCCGCGCTGCAGCGCATTGGCGCCTACGTGGGGCAGGGCGGCCGCTACGACAGCGTGCAATCGGCGGCCGATGCCATGTGGACGATCTCGACCAGCTTCGGCCCCCATACACCGGACCAGTGGCTTTCGCTGTCGCAGCACATGGTGGTGCCTGCGTCGCAGCGCACGCCCGATGGCGCCGGCAAGGTGGAGGCCAGCGAATCCCATGGCGACGCAGCCGGTCCCTGGCTGCTTCACTACGACCCGGCCATTGCCGTTGCGCTGCGCGCCATCACGCCCGAGGCTGCGGTCCAGGGCGGTGCCGTGATGTGGAGCCTCTACGACGCCATCGATGCGCGCACGCTCGTGACGCGCGGCGCGCAGTCGGACCTGCTCTCGCGCGAAACGGCCCTGGCCATGACGCAGCGCGGTCCGCGCGCGGCGCTGGTCGAGTTCGAAGGCGTGGGCCATGCGCCCACCTTCGTCGACCCCGTGCAGGTGGGCGCCGTCACCAACTTCCTGTTCGATTGAGGCCAACGTGAAGCGCGAGTCTTCGAGTCTTCAAACGGCGCACGCCTCCGATACGGCGGTGGTGGACTATCCCTTGTCCGCTGCCACGGCCGACCGCACGCCGGTCATGGAGAACATGCTCGCCCGTGCACGCGCTTTCGCCGAGCCGCTGATCGCCGACGAAAAGCTCGACACCGGCGAGAACACGCTGGCGCATGCCGATGCCGTCGCCGCCATCGTCGCCAAGATGGGTGGCTCCGAGGCCATGCAGGCTGCGAGCTACCTGGTCTACGCCTGCCAGCACCTCAACCGCCCGCAGGAGGTGATCGCCAAGGTGTTCGGCGACAACTTCGCGGCGCTGGCGGTCGAAACCACCAAGCTGGTGCGCGTGCAGGAGCAGGCCCGCTCGGCTTCGCAGGGCCATCACCTGGCCGAAGGCGCAGCGGGTGCGCAGACCGAGAACGTGCGCAAGATGCTGCTCGCGTTCTCGCGCGACCTGCGCGTGGTCATGCTGCGCCTCGCATCGCGGCTGCAGACCCTGCGGCACGCCGCCGCCAGCAAGCAGCCGGCGCCCGAAAGCGTGGCGCGCGAGTCGCTGCAGGTGTTCGCGCCGCTCGCCAACCGGCTCGGCATCTGGCAGGTGAAGTGGGAGATCGAAGACCTCTCGTTCCGCTTCCTGGAGCCCGAGACCTACAAGCTGATTGCGCGCCTGCTCGACGAGAAGCGTGTCGAGCGCGAAGGCCACGTCGAGCAGCTGCGCTCACAGCTCGAACGCGAGCTGCAGGCCGAGGGCGTGCGCGCCACGGTGCAGGGGCGGCCCAAGAACATCTACAGCATCGTCAAGAAGATGCGCGGCAAGTCGCTCGACTTTGCGCAGGTGTTCGACATCCTCGCGCTGCGCGTGGTGGTGCCCGACGTGAAGGACTGCTACGCGGCGCTGGCCTGGGTGCACTCGCACTTCCTGCCGATCGACGAAGAGTTCGACGACTACATCGCGCGGCCCAAGCCCAACGGCTACCAGTCGCTGCACACAGTGGTGCGCGAGATGGTCGACGGCAAGCCCGGCAAGCCGATCGAGATCCAGATCCGCACCGAAGAAATGCACGACCATGCCGAGCACGGCGTGGCGGCGCACTGGGCCTACAAGGAGGCCGGGCACAAGGGCTATGCGGGCGTGTGGGCGAGCGGCGAATACGACGCGAAGATCGCCGTGCTGCGGCAACTGCTGGCATGGGAGCGCGACCTTTCGGGCGGCTCGCAGGGCCAGGGGCTTTTCGACGACCGCATCTACGTGCTCACGCCCGACGCGGCCATCGTCGAACTGCCGCAGGGCGCAACGCCGGTCGACTTTGCCTACACCGTGCACACCACGCTGGGCCACCGCTGCCGCGGAGCGCGCGTCGATGGGGCCATGGTGCCGCTCAACACGCCGCTGTCGAACGGCCAGACGGTGGAGATCATCGCGGCCAAGGAGGGCGGGCCTTCGCGCGACTGGCTCAATGCCGAGCTCGGCTACCTTGCAAGCCACCGCGCGCGCGCCAAGGTGCGCGCATGGTTCAACGCGCAGATCACGCACGAAACCGTGGCGCGCGGGCGCGAGGCGGTCGAGAAGCTGCTGCAGCGCGAAGGCAAGACCTCCACGCGCCTCGAGGACCTGGCTTCTCAGCTGGGCTTCAAGTCGGCGGACCACTTGTTCGAAGTGGTCGGCAAGGACGAGTTCTCGCTGCGCAACATCGAGGTGCTGCTGCGTCCGCCCGAGCCCGCGCCCAACCCCGACGACGGCGTGCAGATCAAGAAGCCGCGCGCGAGCGAGAAGTCCGGCAAGGGCGGTGTGCTGGTGGTGGGCGTGTCTTCGCTGATGACGCAGCTCGCCAAGTGCTGCAAGCCCGCGCCGCCCGATGCCATCCGCGGCTTCGTGACGCGCGGCCACGGCGTGAGCGTGCACCGCGTCGACTGCAGCAACTTCCGCATGATGGCCTCGCGCGACAGCGAGCGCGTGATCGATGTCGAATGGGGCGCCGCGAAGGGCGGCGAAGCGCCGGTCTATGCAGTCGACGTGTCCGTCGAGGCGGCCGACCGCCAGGGCCTGCTGCGCGACATCTCCGATGTGTTCGCACGCGAGAAGATGAACGTGATCGGCGTGCAGACCCAATCGGTCAAGGGCACGGCATGGATGACCTTCACCGTGGAAATCTCCGATGCGGCGCGGCTCACGCAGGTGCTGGGCGTGGTGACGGCGGTTGCCGGTGTGCGATCTGCACGTCGGCGCTGAAAAAGCGCGTTTTCTCCTGCTACAATAGCTGCTTCTCGGACACATCCTTAGGCGCGTAGCTCAGCTGGTTAGAGCACCACCTTGACATGGTGGGGGTCGTTGGTTCGAGTCCAATCGCGCCTACCAATTTCTGTTTCGACTTCCGGCCAACCACCGGGTCTGTCGAACAGAGCTTTCACCGGGTTCCCCGGTGATCCAATCGTCCTAGCGGTGAAGCAGACAAAGACCATGGCCATGTTGTTGTGCTACCTTGGCCGCTCTGCAAACCTTTTTCAAATTTCTTGACAAGCGATCTGATGAATACGCGATCAACGCTGGTTGATCGGGCTCATGCCGACATGCGCCTGGCCGCATTGCTCAGGCAGGCTCCCATCGAATTTGCGCGCGCGGTCTATGGCATCAACGACCACGCAAGCGGCCGCACCGACACCATGGCGGCACGCGAAATAGCCCGCGCCATCCGGCAGGGCACGCCCGTGACGCAGGAGCGCGCCGAGCAGCGCTCGCGCGCCTACTTGCCCACGGCAGGCCAGGAGCACTGTCCGCGCTGCTGGGTGGTCTATGGCCACAAGAGTCCGCTGCGTTTCAGGGAAGCCACCGAAGAACGCCCCGAGACCGCCACCTGCAGCGCCTGCAGCGCCGAGTACGCGACAACGCTCGGTTGAAGCGGCGCAGGCACGGTCAGGGTAAACCTTGTCGCGATGCAGCAAAACCGCTACCTAGAATCATCGGATGACATGGGCATCCATGTGAAGGAGTCCGCAGTGCAGAGCAAGAAGTCCGGGGTCAAGCCGGTGCAACGTGTAATCAAGAAGTACCCCAACCGAAGGCTCTACGACACCGAGACATCCACGTACATCACGCTCACCGAGGTGAAGCAGCTGGTCATACAGAATGCCCAGTTCGTGGTGCGCGATGCCAAGACCGGCGACGACCTCACGCGCAGCATCCTGCTGCAGATCATCCTCGAGGAAGAGGCGGGCGGTGCGCCCATGTTCACCGAGCAGGTGCTGGCCAACATCATCCGCTTCTACGGTCAGGCGATGCAGGGCTACATGGGTCCCTATCTCGAGAAGAACATCCAGGCCATGACCGAGGTACAGGCCCAGCTCACCGAAAAGGCCGAAGGCCTCACGCCCGAGATGTGGTCGCGCTTCATGACCATGCAGTCGCCCATGCTCCAGGGACTCATGGGCAACTACGTCGAGCAGTCCAAGAACGTGTTCCTGCAGATGCAGGAGCAGATGCAGAAAAATACCGAGCAGGTCCTGGGCGCATTCGGCATCAAACGCCCCTGAAATCCCGTCCGCGGCCGATAGCTGGGACAATAGGGGCATATATGAGCGAAGTTGCCTCCCCCGAACGTGCCGCCACGACGGCCGCCCCCAAAGTCGGCTTTGTGAGCCTGGGCTGCCCCAAGGCCCTGACCGATTCCGAACTGATCCTGACCCAGCTGAGCGCCGAGGGCTACCAAACGGCCAAGACCTTCGAGGGCGCCGACCTGGTGATCGTCAACACCTGCGGCTTCATCGACGATGCCGTGAAGGAAAGCCTGGACACCATCGGCGAGGCGCTGGCGGAAAACGGCCGCGTGATCGTCACGGGCTGCCTGGGCGCCAAGACCGGCGACCAGGGCGGCAACCTGGTGCGGCAAATGCATCCGAGCGTGCTGGCCGTGACCGGTCCGCATGCCACGCAGGAAGTGATGGACGCGGTCCACGCCAACCTGCCGAAGCCGCACGACCCGTTCGTCGACCTGGTGCCCAACACCTTCGGCATCGCGGGCCTCAAGCTCACGCCGCGGCACTATGCCTATCTGAAGATCAGCGAAGGCTGCAACCACCGCTGCACCTTCTGCATCATTCCCTCGATGCGCGGCGACCTGGTGTCGCGGCCGGTCGGCGACGTGCTCGGCGAGGCCAAGGCCCTGTTCGAAGGCGGCGTGAAGGAACTGCTGGTGATCAGCCAGGACACCTCGGCCTATGGCGTGGACGTCAAGTACCGCACCGGCTTCTGGGACGGCAAGCCGGTCAAGACGCGCATGCTCGAACTGGTGCGCACGCTGGGCGAAATTGCCGAGCCTTATGGCGCCTGGGTCCGGCTCCACTATGTGTATCCGTATCCGAGCGTGGACGAGATCATTCCGCTGATGGCCAGCGGCCAGGTGCTGCCTTACCTCGATGTGCCGCTGCAGCACAGCCACCCCGACGTGCTCAAGCGCATGAAGCGGCCGGCCAGCGGCGAGAAGAACCTGGAGCGCCTGGCGCGGTGGCGCGAGGTCTGCCCCGAGCTGGTGATCCGCAGCACCTTCATCGCGGGCTTCCCTGGCGAAACCGAGCAGGAGTTCGAGCACTTGCTCGACTTCATCCGCGAGGCGCAGATCGACCGCGCCGGATGCTTCGCCTACAGCCCTGTGGCAGGCGCCACCGCCAACGACATCCCCGGCATGCTGCCGCCGGCGGAGCGTGAAGCGCGCCGCGCCCGCTTCATGGAAGTGGCCGAAGCGGTGTCGATCGCCAAGCTGCGCCAGCGCATCGGTGCAACCATGCAGGTGCTGGTGGACTCGGCACCCGGCATGGGGCGCAAGGGCGGCGTGGGCCGCACCTACGCCGACGCCCCCGAGATCGACGGCACCGTGCGCCTGCTGCCGCCCGAGAAGATCAGCAAGACGCTCAAGGTGGGTGAATTCACGCGGGCCCGCATCGTGGGCGCCGAGGGCCACGACCTGATCGCGCTGCCGATCTGAACCGTCGCCATCCTGGCGAGAGCAAGAGAGAGCAAGGCGGCGATCGCCGACTTGCGAACCACGGACTGAGCGACAGGCGAAAAAGTTGTACGCCTACAGACGCATGCACCCGGGCATTTGAACGTGGCGGCTTGTGTTCTCCAGGAGGTCCCATGTTCTTCCAGCTCTTTCAATCCGGATCCAGCCTTCATCTCAAAAGGGCTGCCACGCTGCTTCACGAAGCCCAGATGGCGCGTCTCGAGCACCAGGCTGCAGCGGAGCATCACGCGGCCCTGGCCAAGATGTATGCGGAGCGTGTGAAGCGCCTTTCCGGCGAGGTCTATCCGCTACCAGCTCCCAGCAGCGAGGCGGCGGCTACGAAGACCGAGCAGGACAAGCCGGCGATCTATTCGATCGAGAGCAATCGCAGGCCCAAGTCGAACCTGCTGACGTAGTTCAAGAAAAGGAAAAGCCCGCTGCGAGCGGGCTTTTCGATGGGCATGGACAGGGCTGCAAGGGCCCGGCCGTTCTTCTTCTCAGTCATCCGAGCGAGAAACGACCAGGAGGCTCATGAACAACGCCCCGAGGAACATGCCGACTAACAAGGTGAATGCTGTGATCACAATGGTCTCCGCTAAATTTGATATTTTCAAATCAAACGTAACCTTGTGTACGCATTCAAGTTACCTTTTGAATCGTTTTTGACGTGAAAGTGTGACTTTTGCTACACGTCGGAGCCGAAAGTCGGCAGTGCATCCTTGCTCTTGGGCGGATGGCCTGGATACAGGTACCTGGAATACTCGCCCGACTGGCCGTACAGCCGTGCCGCGAGTTCCACGGGGTCCTCGTTGCGGTGTTTCTCATAGAGCACAGGGCCCCAGATGATGAATCCATCGATGCTCAGCGAATGAGGTGCCGGCTCGATGGCCTTCCATGCATGTGCGAACTTTGAAATCCATGCCAGTGCTTCGGCCAGCGCATGGTTGCGAGCAGGGGAGGTGATGGGTTCGGATCTCGACATGGCGGTTATCCTTTGTGAAAAGACTGTACAAATATACAGTAAAATTCACGATGTCGAGAGTTGTTGCCGCCATTGACGGCCTACTTTTGCCTGCCGAACCAGGCCCAGAGCGCAGCACCAGCACCGATCCAGACCGCCAGGACGAGCACGGCCCCCGCAATGCTTCGGGGCTTCGCGCCCTGCTCCTTCATCCACAGGTCGGCGCGCTGGCGGCATTCCTCGAGTACATCGGCCGGAATGAGCCGGATGTTCAGCCAGATCAGGCCGGGCAGCAGCAAGGCGTCGTCGAGGTAGCCCAGAACGGGAATGAAATCCGGGATGAGGTCGATCGGGCTCAGCGCATAGGCGACGACGAAGGCCGCGAGCAGCTTGGCGAACCAGGGCGTGCCCGGATGGCGGTAGGCGAACCACAGGGTCACGCCATCGCGCTTGATGCGCGACGCCCATTGCCTGATGCGTTGGAAAATGGCCATGCTCACACGCTGTCGAACCGGTGCATTGCTTCGCGTGTTAAGGTGCACCTCGGCTTCAAAGCCGTCGCAACCCACGCAGATCCGCCGGCGATCCACTGCTGCGAGCCCATACCGCGCTCATCGGCTTGGGTTGTGCGGTTCACCTCTACTGCCAACACGGTGTTATTGATTCGGTTGCTCTGCTTCTCGAGACTCTGCGCGATCATTCGTCGATGTACTGCGTCAGAATGGTGGAAAGCCGCTTCTTCAGGAGCGGGTTGCTGCATCATTCCATGAGACGAAGCCCGTTCCATTTGTTCGAATCCGTGCCGCCGACAAGCGCTTCGCAGAATGTTCCGCTTCAGGATCACGACGCCGTGCGCGAACGCGGCACACAACCGTCGGTGCGGCCAAGCTTGGCCGCGATCGGCATCCGTGAGGGAGAACATCCCTCGATCATGTTCCCAGGGAAAAGAAAAAACCCCTGTAAATCGATGATTCACAGGGGTTTCAGCTTGGTAGGGGTGGTGCCCAGAAGAGGACTCGAACCTCCACGATGTTACTCGCTAGTACCTGAAACTAGTGCGTCTACCAATTCCGCCATCTGGGCCCACATAGCTGCCGAAGCAGTTATGTTTTGAATTTCAGGAAAGAGAGAATCATATCAAAAATAATGGCACTTCCAGCGGTCTGCTGGATGAATTTGAAGGAACTGTTCAAGGGCATCGCGACGGACACGGTTTCGTGCAGCGCGACGACGGCGAAGCCGACATCTATCTGCCCCCGAACGAGATGCGTGCAGTGCTGCACAAGGACCGTGTCAAGGCGCGCGTGGTGCGGCAGGATCGGCGCGGACGTCCCGAGGGGCGGGTGGTCGAAATCGTCGAGCGCCCCGAGCAGCCGATCATCGGCCGCCTGCTGCATGAAGGCGGCGTCTGGCTCGTCGCGCCCGAAGACAAGCGCTACGGACAGGACGTCCTGATTCCAAAGGGCGCCACCGGCCCCGCCAAGGTGGGGCAGGTGGTCGTGGTGCAGCTCACCGAGCCGCCGGCGCTGTTCGGCCAGCCGGTCGGGCGCGTGAAGGAAGTGCTGGGCGAGATCGACGACCCCGGCATGGAGATCGAGATTGCGGTGCGCAAGTACGGCGTGCCGCACGAGTTTTCCGAGGCCTGCCTCGCCGAAGCCAAGGCGCTGCCCGAGAAGGTTCGCCCCGCCGACAAGAAGGGGCGCATCGACCTGACCGACGTTCCGCTGGTCACCATCGACGGCGAGGACGCGCGCGACTTCGACGACGCCGTGTACTGCGAGCCCGCCAAGGTCGGCCGCGGCAAGGGGTGGCGCCTGCTGGTGGCCATTGCCGACGTCAGCGCCTATGTGCAGACCGGCTCGGCCATCGACATCGATGCCTACGACCGCGCGACCAGCGTCTACTTTCCGCGCCGCGTGATTCCGATGCTGCCCGAGAAGCTCTCGAACGGCCTGTGCTCGCTCAACCCCGAGGTCGAGCGCCTGTGCATGGTGTGCGACATGCTCGTGGCCGCCGACGGCGAGATCTACGCCTACCAGTTCTACCCGGCCGTGATGTTCAGCCATGCGCGCTTCACGTACACCGAAGTGGCCGCCATTCTTGGCAACACGCGCGGCCCCGAGGCTGCCAAGCGCAAGGACCGCGTCAAGGACCTGCTGAACCTGGCCGACGTCTACAAGGCGCTGCTCAAGCAGCGCGGCAAGCGCGGCGCGGTCGACTTCGAAACCACCGAGACGCAGATCATCTGCGACGACGCGGGCCGCATCGAGAAGATCGTGCCCCGCACGCGCAACGAGGCGCACCGCCTCATCGAAGAAGCCATGCTCGCGGCCAACGTGTGCAGCGCCGACTTCATCGCCGAAGGCAAGCACCCGGGCCTGTTCCGCGTGCACGAAGGCCCGACGCCCGAGAAGAAGGAAATCCTGCGCGGCTACCTGAAGGCCATGGGCGTGGGCTTGAGCATCACCGACGATCCGCGTCCCGGCGAGTTCCAGGCGATTGCCGAAGCCACCAAGGAGCGCCCCGACGCGCAGCAGATCCACACCATGCTGCTGCGCTCGATGCAGCAGGCGATCTACACGCCCATCAACAGCGGCCATTTCGGCCTGGCGTACGAGGCCTACACGCACTTCACGAGCCCGATCCGGCGCTACCCCGACCTGCTGGTGCACCGCGTGATCAAGGCCATTCTTGGCAAGACGCGCTACCAGCTGCCGATGCTGCCGACGCCGGGCGAGGCGCATGCCAAGCTCGCCAAGCGGCTGGCTTCGCGCGTGAAGGCGCCGACCACCAAGCCGCAGAAAGCCACCGTCGCGCCGACCAAGGAAGTGCTGGCCTGGGAAGCGGCCGGCCTGCATTGCAGCGCCAACGAGCGCCGCGCCGACGAAGCCAGCCGCGACGTCGAAGCCTGGCTCAAGTGCAAGTACATGCGCGAGCACCTTGGCGAAGAGTACGGCGGCGTCGTCACCGCGGCCACCACATTCGGCATCTTCGTGACGCTCGATGCGATGTACGTCGAGGGGCTGGTGCACATCACCGAACTCGGCGGCGAATACTTCAAGTTCGACGAGATGCGCCAGGAACTGCGCGGCGAGCGCACCGGCATTCGCTACGCCATCGGCACCCGCGTGCGGGTGCAGGTGAGCCGTGTCGACCTGGACGGGCGCAAGATCGATTTCCGCCTGGTGCGCGAGGGCGAAGACCTCACCACGCGCGCCATGAAGGACAAGGGCGCAGCCCCGGCCGGCGTGCCGGTCAAGGCATCGGCCAAGCGCAGTTCGCGCCACAAGGCCGAAGCCGTGTCCGAGCAGCGCGTCGAGCGCAGCGCGACCGTCGCGGCGGCGGGCCCCCAGTCGGCAATGCAGGCTTTCAAGTCGGCCGTCAAGAAGGCCGCCAACAAGATGAAGGGCCGCAAGCCGCGGCGCGCATGATGCGCGCCGCAGCATTGCATCCCATCCATACAGACAAACCGAGAAGGAGACAACGAGCATGAGCGTGGAAAACAACAAGGGCCGCATTGCGATCGTCACGGGCGCCGGCACCGGCATCGGCCGCGCTGCGGCGCTGGCGCTGCTGGCCGACGGCTGGAGCGTGACCCTGGCGGGGCGCCGCCTCGAGCCGCTGGAACAGGTGGCGGAAGAGTCCGGCGCCGGTGCGCGCGCCTTCGCAGTGCCCACCGACGTGGCCAATGCGCAATCGGTGCAGGCGCTGTTCGCCGCCGCGGTGGAGCGCTTCGGCCGGGTCGACCTGCTGTTCAACAACGCCGGCGTGGGCAATCCGCCGGGGCCGTTCGAAGACTGGACGCCCGAGCAGTGGCGCGGCGTGGTCGACATCAACCTGAGCGGCATGTTCTTCTGCATCCAGCAGGCGTTCCGCACGATGAAGGCGCAAACGCCGCGCGGCGGCCGCATCATCAACAACGGCTCCATCTCGGCCACCGCGCCGCGGCCCAATTCCGCGGCCTACACCGCGACCAAGCATGCGGTCGAGGGCCTCACCAAGACCGCTTCGCTCGACGGGCGCAAGTACGACATCGCGGTCGGCCAGATCGACGTGGGCAACGCCATGACGGAACTGGCCGCGCGCATGGCCAAGGGCGTGCCGCAAGCCAACGGCGAGCTCGCGATCGAGCCGCTGATGGACGTGAAGATCGTGGGCCAGTCGGTGCTCTACATGGCGAACCTGCCACTGGAGGCCAACGTGCTGTTCCATACGGTCATGGCGACGAAGATGCCCTTCGTCGGGCGCGGCTAGAACCCGTCAGCAGGGCGCCTGGCGCGCCAGTGCGCCGGCCGTCAGCGGCGGCGCGCCGGCCGGCCAGGCGTCGGCCATGCGGCCGTGGCGCCAGACGGCTTCGCGCGCCGCCTCGAACGGCGGCCGCTGCGCCGCCAGTGCGGCGCCGATCATTCCCGCGAGCACGTCGCCGGTGCCGGCGGTTGCGAGCTTCGCGTTGCCGGTCAGGTTGAGCACCGGCGGCGTGCCGCCGCCTTCGGCAATCACCGTTCCCGATCCCTTGAGCACGGCGACCACGCCGTAGCGCGATGCGAGCTTGCGGGCGGCTGCGAGCCTGTCGGCCTGGATGTCGGCCGCCGCGCAGTCCAGCAGACGCGCGGCCTCGAGCGGATGCGGAGTGATCACCGTCGGCCTGCCGCGCCGCGCACGCGATGCCAACTGGGCCTGCAGCGCGCCGTCGACTGCGATGGCGTTCAATGCATCGGCGTCGAGCACCAGCGCGGCCGCCGTCGCCAGCACGCGCGGCAGCACCGCGCGGATGTCCGTGCCGCCGCCGCATCCGCAGACCGCCGTCATGCCCGAGAGATCGAGCGACCTGGCGTCACGCAGCATCAGCTCGGGTTGCGCCAGGTCGACCGGGGCCGCGCTCGCGTCGAGCAGGCCGACGAACACGCGGCCCGCGCCCGCATGCAGCGCGGCGGAGCCGGCCAGCAGCGCGGCGCCCGCCATGCCGGATGCGCCGCCGATCACCGCGACATCGCCATAGCTGCCCTTGTGCGAGGCGTGGCTGCGCGGGGTATCCGCCGGTGCGCCCGCCAGGCGCGCGACCGGCGGCTCACCGGCGCTGCTGCAGCCCAGGTCGTCGAACCAGACCGTGCCCGCCGCATCGCGGCCCTGCGCCGTGAACAGGCCGGGCTTGAGGGTCAGGAAGCTCAGGCAGAAGCGGGACGAAAGAGCACCCGGATGAGGCGCGGCGCTCGAAACGCCGGTGTCGGCATTCAGGCCGGAGGGCACATCGACGCTGAGTACCGGCGCGGCCATCGCATGCATCCGCCGCAACCAATCGGCCATGGCATTCGCGGGCGGTCGGCTCGACCCGATGCCGAGCAGCGCGTCGATCGCCAGCTCGCAGCCCGCAGGCGGCTCCGGCGCGAAGATCACGCCGGCATCGCGGGCCCGTTGCAGCGAGGCGCCGGCATCCGGCGGCAGCCGGTTTTCATCGCCCGCGAAGGTCACGATCGGCAGGAAGCCGCGCTGCTGCAGCTGCGCAGCAGCTTCGAAGCCGTCGCCGCCGTTGTTGCCCGGTCCGCAGGCGATCCAGATCGTCCGCGCATGCGGCGCCAGCGCCATCGCGAGGCGCGCCACGGCCAGGCCCGCGCGCTGCATCAGCGCATGAGGAGGCAGGGCGGCGGCCGCTTTCTGTTCGATGCGACGTGTTGCCGCAATGTCGAACAGGCCGCAGGCGGTGGCAGGCGTGATGCGTTGCATGGGCCGATTCTGCCCGCCTGAAGCTGCGGCTGCGCAGCCGCCGTCGTGCCTACTGGACGAGCCGCTCGACGCCGAGGCCTTCGAGGTCGACGCCCGCGTCGCGGCCGCCGATCAGGTCGGCCACCACGCGTGCGCTGCCGCACGACAGCGCCCATCCGCTCGAGCCGTGGCCCAGATTGAGCCAGACGCCCGGCACGCCGCTGGCACCAAGCACCGGCGGACCGTCGGGCAGCATCGGGCGCGCGCCCTTCCATTGCTGCACGCCCGACTGCAGCGTTGCGGCGCCCGGAAACCAGTCGTGCAGCACCTTGTAGAGCGTTTGCACGGCGGACGCATTCATGGAGCTCAGGGAGCCGCCGATCTCGGCGCCGCCGGCCACGCGCACGCGCTGGCCCAGGCGCGAGATCGCAACCTTGTAGCGTTCGTCCATCACGGCGCTGCGCGGCGCGTTGAGCGATTCGCGGATTGGCGCGCTGATCGAATGGCCGTACACCGGCGCCAGCGGAATCCGCAAGCCGAGCGGCCGCAGCAGCGTGGCCGAGGCAAGACCGGCGCACACCACCACCGCATCGAAGCGCAGCGGCTGCGAGCCGCTCGCGAGCGAAATGGAGGTGGGCGCCGCGCGGTGGATCGGCGCGATGTCGCAATTGAAATGGAACTGGGCGCCGAGCGCTTCGGCTTCCCACTTGAGAAGCAGCGCGAACTGGCGGCAGTTGGCCACTTCGTCCTCGGGCAGGTGGATGGCGCCTGCGAGCTCCGTGTCGGTGTTGAGCGCGGGTTCGATCCGGCGGGCCTCGTCGGCATCGACCTCCTTGAAGACGCTGCCGGTCGCGCGCAGCACCTCGAGGCCCGGCTGGACCAGTTTTTTCTCGCGCTTGGAGCGCAGCAGCACGAGGTAGCCGTCGCTGCGTTCGTAGCTCAGTTCGCGTGCTTCGGTCACTTCGTGCAGCCGGGTGCGGCTGTAGAACGCGAGGCGCTGCATGCGGGCGCGGTTGGCCAGGTAGGTTTCGAGCTTGCAGGCCTTCTGCCAGCGCGACATCCAGCCGAGGTCGCGCGAATTGAGCGGCCAGCGCAGCTTGATGGCGCCGTGCGGCGACAGCAGCGAGCGCAGCACCTTGGCGCGCATGCCCGGCGCCGCCCAGGGCGTGACGTAGCCCGGCGCGACCACCCCCGCATTCGCAAAACTGGATTCTTCGGCGGCGGCGCCGCGGCGCTCGAACACGGAAACTTCATGGCCGTCCGAAACCAGTTCCCAGGCGGTTGTGACGCCGATGATGCCGGCGCCCACGATCGCGATTTTCATTGAATTTTTGAGTAAGAAGAGATGGCCGCCGCCCGTCGATCGGTGCGCGAGGCTATTGTTTTTGCAGCGCTTTTTCTGCTTGCAGGGCGACCGCCAGGACGGCGTCGTCATGCAGCGCGGCATGCCACAGCATCAGGCCCACCGGCAGTTCGCCGGCGGCATGGCAGGGCAGCGAGATGGCGCAGCCGTCGAGCATGTTGACGATCGACGGGTTGCGCAGCAAGAGCGCATTGATGCGGAAGAATTCGTCGTCGCGCTCGGCGCCCGGCGCAACGCTCGCAATGGCGGGCGCGGTGATCGGCACGGTGGGCGACAGCACCGCATCGAAGGGCGACAGCGCCGCCTCGACGCGGGTGATCCAGTCATGGCGGGCGTGCACGAGATCGATGTATTCGTGCGCCTTCATGGTGGCACCCTTGAGGATGCGCTGCACCACGCGAGGATCGTAGCCGGCGCCGCTGCGCTCGAGCAGCAGCCGGTGCCAGGCGTAGGACTCGGCCGCCGAGAAACCGCCCGTGGCGTTGATGGCCTGCAACTGCGCGAGTTCCGGCAGCTCGATTTCCTCGATCCGGGCACCGCCATCGCGCAGTGTTTGCAGCGCATCTTCGAAGGCGCGGGCCACCGCGGGCTCGATGCCGTCCAGGAACACGTTCTTCACGACGGCAAGCCGGTATGCGCCCAGCAAGGCCGCACCGGCGGTCACGCGGCGTGCCGCGAGGACTTCATGCGCGGTGATGGCATCCCGCACCGAGCGCGTCATGGCGCAGACGGTGTCGAGCGTGGTCGACAGCGGCAGCGCGCCCTGGGCCGGCACCAGCCGGGCGGTGCTCTTGAAACCCACGATCCCGTTCAGCGCGGCCGGAATGCGGATCGAGCCGCCGGTGTCGGAGCCCAGGCCGATGAAGGCCGCCCCGGTGGCGACCGACACGGCGGCGCCGGAGGACGAACCGCCCGGGATGCGCGGCGTGGTCGCATCGCTGGCGTTGGCCGGCGTGCCGTGGTGCGGGTTGACGCCCACGCCGGAAAAGGCGAATTCCGTCATGTTGGTGCGGCCCGCCAGCACGCCGCCCGCGGCGCGCAGTCGCGCCACAGCCACGGCATCGGCCTTGGCGGCCGGCGCATGCGAGAGCACCATGGAGCCCGCCGGGGTCGGCTGCCCCTCGATGTCGAACAGGTCCTTGGCGGTGAAGGCGAGCCCGGCGAGCCGGCTTTGCGGCGCCGAACCGGCGACCTGCCGGCGGGCTTCGTCGAACAGCGTGCGGGTGAACACGTGGCGGCAGGCCGGGGACTGGGCGATGCCGATGGCGCGCTCCGTTTCGGTGCATGCATCGGTGCCACCTGCCAGAAGATTCAGACGGGTGGCGTGGAGGTCGTTCATGGGTGGGCTGCGAGGGCGCGGACGGCTCGGTTCCGGGGTGGGGCAAGGAGAAAGGGCGAGAGAGGGCCGTGCTATACTCTTTGGGTTTCGCTGAACATGTGACGGCTTTCGTCGCACCCAGCCAAACACATCCGCAAACCGGCCCAATCAAGGTGTTGTGATTCCATTCGAAGGAAGCACAAAACGGGCTGGATTTTAGACCCAACCTTTGGAGTAATTTTCAATGTCTACCACCATGCGCGAAATGCTGGAAGCCGGTGTCCACTTCGGTCACCAAACCCGCTTCTGGAACCCCAAGATGGCCCCGTTCATCTTCGGCCATCGCAACAAGATTCACATCATCAACCTGGAAAAGTCGCTCCCGATGTTCCAGGACGCGATGAAGTACGCCAAGCAGCTCACCGCCAACCGCGGCACGATCCTGATGGTCGGCACCAAGCGCCAGGCCCGTGAAATCGTGGCTGCCGAAGCCCGCCGCGCCGGCGTGCCTTTCGTCGACACCCGCTGGCTCGGCGGCATGCTGACCAACTTCAAGACGGTCAAGACCTCGATCAAGCGCCTGAAGGACATGAAGGCCCAGCAGGAAGCCGGCCTCGACAGCCTGAGCAAGAAAGAGCAGCTCACCTTCACCCGTGAAATCGAGAAGCTCGAGAAAGACATCGGCGGCATCCAGGACATGACCGCGCTGCCCGACGCCATCTTCGTGATCGACGTGGGCTTCCACAAGATCGCCGTGGCCGAAGCCAAGAAGCTGGGCATCCCGCTGATCGGCGTGGTCGACTCCAACCACTCGCCCGAAGGCATCGACTACGTGATCCCGGGCAACGACGACTCGTCGAAGGCCGTCACGCTCTACGCCCGCGGCATCGCCGACGCGATCATCGAAGGCCGCAACAGCGCCACCGGCGACGTGGTCAAGGCCATTGCCGAAGGCAGCGATGAATTCGTCGAAGTCGAAGAGGGCGCCTCGGCCTGATCGAGTGCTCTCACGCGCCTGAAGAAGGGGCTTGGTGCCCCTTTTTTTTAATCTGATTTTTTGGACACGGAGATAGAACAATGGCTGCAATCACCGCAAGCATGGTCGGCGAACTGCGCGCAAAGACCGACGCGCCGATGATGGAATGCAAGAAGGCCCTGACCGAGGCCGACGGCAACATGGAAAAGGCCGAAGAGCTGCTGCGCATCAAGCTCGGCAACAAGGCTGGCAAGGCATCGGGCCGCATCACCGCCGAAGGCGTGGTCACGGCGTTCGTCGACGGCGCTGCCGGCGGCATGATCGAGATCAATTGCGAAACCGACTTCGTCACCAAGAACGACAGCTTCCTGGCCATGGCCAACGCTGCCGCGATGCTGGTCGCCAAGCACAACCCCGCGGACATCGCCGCGCTCGGCGCGCTGCCCTATGAGCAGGACGGCTTCGGCCCCACGCTCGAGGACGTGCGCAAGGGCCTGATCGGCAAGATCGGCGAGAACATGAGCTTCCGCCGCTTCAAGCACTTTGCCGGCAACGGCAAGCTGGCTTCGTACCTGCACGGCACGCGCATCGGCGTGATGGTCGAGTTCGAAGGCGACGACACCTCGGCCAAGGATGTGGCGATGCACATCGCCGCCATGAAGCCGGTCGCCATCCAGGCATCGGACGTGCCTGCCGACCTGATCGAAAAAGAGCGCGCAGTGGCCGCCGGCAAGGCCGAGGAAGACCGCAAGACGGCCGAAGCCGAAGGCAAGAAGCCGCAGCCGGCCGAGATCGTTGCCAAGCGCATCGAAGGCGGCGTGCAGAAGTACCTCAAGGAAGTCTCGCTGCACAACCAGCCGTTCGTGAAGAACGACAAGCAGACCGTCGAGCAGATGCTCAAGGCCGCCAACACCAGCATCAAGGGCTTCACCCTGTATGTGGTCGGCGAAGGCATCGAAAAGAAGGTCGACGACTTTGCCGCCGAAGTTGCAGCCCAGGTGGCTGCCGCCAAGGCCGCCGCGTAAAAACTGTTACGCCCCAAAGCGGAGGTGCACGCGTGTGTGCCGCCGCTTTTTCACCGCCTCGTTCTACACTCGCCCCCGCCAACCCAAGTAAGGAAATTGCCCATGTCTGATCCCCGCCCAGCCCACAAGCGAATCTTGTTGAAGCTGTCGGGTGAGGCGTTGATGGGAGACGATGCCTTTGGTATTAACCGCGCCACCATCGTCCGCATGGTCGAAGAGGTGGCCGAAGTGGTGAACATGGGTGTGGAAGTCGCCGTCGTGATCGGCGGCGGCAACATCTTCCGCGGCGTTGCGGGAGGCTCGGTGGGCATGGATCGCGCCACGGCCGACTACATGGGCATGCTGGCCACCGTCATGAATTCGCTGGCCCTGGCCGACGCCATGAACAAGCAGGGGCTGGTGGCGCGCGTCATGTCCGCCATCGCCATCGAGCAGGTGGTCGAGCCCTACGTGCGGCCCAAGGCGCTGCAGTACCTCGAAGAGGGCAAGGTCGTGGTGTTTGCCGCGGGCACCGGCAATCCGTTCTTCACCACCGACACGGCCGCCGCGCTGCGCGGTGCCGAAATCGGTGCCGAGCTGGTGCTCAAGGCCACCAAGGTCGACGGCGTATATTCCGCCGATCCGAAGACCCATCCGGACGCAACGCGCTATTCGACGCTCACTTTCGACGAGGCAATCGCGCAGAATCTCGGCATCATGGACGCCACGGCCTTTGCGCTGTGCCGCGACCAGAAGCTGCCGATCAAGGTGTTCTCGATCTTCAAGAACGGCGCGCTCAAGCGCGTCGTCATGGGCGAGGACGAAGGCACGCTGGTGCATGCCTGAGGAGTAATTTGAGATGACGACCCCCACCATTGCAGAAATCCGCAGTGCGACCGATGCCAAGATGAATCAGTCGCTTGCCGCGTTCCAGAACAACCTCACCAAGATCCGTACCGGCCGTGCGAATTCGGCGCTGCTCGACTCGATCCACGTCGAGTACTACGGCTCGCAGGTTCCGCTGAGCCAGGTGGCCAATGTGTCGGTGCTCGACTCGCGCACGATCAGCGTGCAGCCCTGGGAAAAGGGCATGGGCGCCAAGATCGAGAAGGCCATCCGCGAAAGCGACCTGGGCCTGAACCCGGCCTCCATGGGCGACCTGATCCGCGTGCCGCTTCCCGCGATGAGCGAGGAGCGCCGCAAGGAAATGACCAAGCTGGTCCGCAACGAAGGCGAAAGCGCCAAGATCGCCACGCGCAACCTGCGCCGCGATGCGAACGAATCGGTCAAGAAGCTGGTGAAGGAAAAGCTCGCCTCCGAGGACGACCAGAAGCGCGCCGAAGCCGAGATCCAGAAGGTCACGGACCGCCACATCGCGGAAATCGACCGCCTGGTCGCGGCCAAGGAAGCGGAGATCATGGCCGTTTGAGGCTGCGCATGGCCTCGTCTTCGCTGCAGATTCCCCACCACATTGCCATCGTCATGGATGGCAACGGACGCTGGGCCACGCGGCGATTCCTGCCTCGCGTGGCGGGGCACAAGCAGGGCGTCGAGTCGCTCAGGCGCTGCGTCAAGGCCTGTGTCGACCGCGGGGTGGGCATTCTCACGGTCTTCGCCTTTTCGTCGGAGAACTGGAACCGTCCGCCCGAAGAAGTTTCGGGCCTGATGGAAATCATGGTGGGCGCACTCGCGCGCGAAGTGCCCAAGCTGAGCCGCGACGGCGTGCAGCTGCATTTCGTCGGCGAGCGCGCCGGGCTCTCCAAGAAAATGGTGCAGGGCCTGGTCGACGCCGAGAGCGCCACCGCGCAGAACACCAAGCTGATCCTGAACGTCTGCTTCAACTACGGTGGCCGCTGGGACATTGCCCGCGCCGCGGCCAGGCTGGCCGAGCAGGGCGAGGCGCTCACCGAAGCGAATCTCGACCGCGCCATGGCTCTCGCGCACGTGCCCGATCCCGACCTTCTCATCCGCACCGGCGGCGAGCAGCGCCTGTCGAACTTCCTGCTGTGGCAAAGCGCCTACGCGGAGCTTTTCTTCAGCGACAAGCTCTGGCCCGAGTTCGACCAGGCCGAACTGGATGCGGGAATCGCCGCCTTCCAGGCGCGCGAGCGCCGCTTCGGCAAGACCTCCGCACAACTCACGGCCGGCAGCGGCTCCGCACCCGATCGCCAGTTGGCCTGAGGGCCTCACGGTCCGACCCTCCAGCGCATGCTCAAACAACGCATCCTCACGGCCATCGTCCTGCTGGCGATCCTGCTGCCGGCGCTCTTCTACCCGTCGCACGTTCCCTTTGCCTGCGTGATGCTGGTGCTGATCGGTGCCGGGGCATGGGAGTGGGGCCGCCTCAACGGCTATGGCCAGCGGCTGTCGGTCTTCCTCGGCGTGGAAACCGTGGCGCTGTGTGCGCTCTCCTGGTGGCTCGGGCTGCTCGATCGATCGCTGCTGCTCATGTGGCTGCTGGCCAGTGCGGCCTGGGTGCTCGGCGGTGCCGCGCTGCTGCGTGTGGCCGTGCCGGGCTGGCCCCGCATTCCCCGCGGGCTGCGGCTGGTGGGCGGGCTGCTGGCACTCTGGGTGGCGTGGCTCGCGGCCGTGCAGGCGCGCATGGTCGGCATCAACTTCCTGCTGTCGATCCTCGTGCTGGTCTGGGTGGCGGACGTCTTCGCGTACTTCGCGGGCCGCGCCTTCGGCCTCAAGTTCACGCGCAGCAAGCTCGCGCCCGCCATCAGCCCCGGCAAGAGCTGGGAAGGCGTGTGGGGCGGCATGGCGGGCGTCGTGGTGCTGGCCTTTGCGTGGGTGTGGGCCGACAGGGCCGCCGGCGCGACGGTGGCCAGCCTCTACACCCGGCTGTACGAGCGCGGCTGGTGGCTGCTGCTGGTCGGCGTGCTGTTTCTCGCCGCCATCAGCGTCGTGGGCGACCTCGTCGAATCGCTGATCAAGCGCAGTGCCGGCGCCAAGGACAGCAGCAGCCTGCTGCCGGGCCACGGCGGCGTGCTCGACCGCGTGGATGCCCTCTTGCCGGCGCTTCCCATTGCAATGATGCTGGCTTTCCTGTGAACACACCCAAACAACGCATCACGGTGCTGGGCTCGACCGGATCGGTCGGCGTCAGCACGCTCGATGTCATTTCGCGGCACCCGGAGCGTTTCGAGGTCTTCGCGCTTTCCGCGTCGACCAAGGTCGACGAGCTGCTGGCGCAGTGCGCGCGGTTTTCGCCGCGCTATGCGGTCATGGCGAGCGCGCCGCATGCGGCGCTGCTGGCCGAAAAGATAGAACAGAACAATCTCAAGACTACCGTCCTGAGTGGCGGCGATGCTATTGAAAAAATAGCATCCCACGAAGAGGTCGATGCCGTGATGGCGGCCATCGTGGGGGCGGCCGGCCTCGGGCCCTGCCTGGCCGCGGCGCGCGCCGGCAAGCGGCTCCTGCTGGCCAACAAGGAGGCGCTGGTGGTCGGCGGCGAGCTCTTCATGCGCACCGTGCGCGAAGGCGGTGCCACGCTGCTGCCGATCGACAGCGAACACTCGGCCATCTTCCAGTCGCTGCCCGAAGATCCGTCGACCTGGCCGCGCCGCATCGACAAGATCATTCTCACGGCATCGGGCGGCCCGTTCCGCACGCGCGCGCCCGACACGCTGGGCACGGTCACGCCCGAGCAGGCCTGCGCGCATCCGAACTGGGTCATGGGCCGCAAGATCTCGGTCGATTCCGCCACCATGATGAACAAGGCGCTCGAGGTGATCGAGGCGCGCCATCTGTTCGGCGTGCTGCCCGAGCAGATCGAGGTGGTGATCCATCCCCAGAGCGTGGTGCATTCGATGGTCCAGTTCACCGATGCATCGGTCATTGCCCAACTGGGAACGCCCGACATGCGGGTGCCCATCGCGGTCGGACTGGCCTGGCCCGAGCGCATCGAGAGCGGCGCGGCGCGGCTGGATTTCCGCCGGATGGCGTCGCTGAGCTTCGACGCGCCCGATGCGGCGCTGTTTCCAGGGCTCGGCCTGGCCTGGCATGCGCTGCGCGCGGCGCCGGGGACCACGGCGGTGCTCAATGCCGCCAATGAAGTCGCGGTCGAGGCCTTTCTTGATCGGCGCCTGCGCTTCGACCGCATTCATGCGGTCAACATGGAAACTTTGGAAACCGTCAGCCCCTCCAAGCCCGCATCGCTGGCCGACCTGCTGGCGCTCGACGCCAGCGCCCGGGCGGCGGCCAATGCCGCGGCGCTGCGCTTCGCGGCCTGACACTCCCGCCAACAGAGGATCCGGATGCTTACCGTCATCGCTTTCGTGGTTGCACTCGGCCTCCTGATCGCCGTGCATGAATACGGCCACTACCGCGTTGCCGTCGCCTGCGGCGTCAAGGTGCTGCGGTTTTCGGTGGGCTTCGGCAAGACGCTCTACCGCTGGCAGCCCAGGCGCCAGCATCCGGGGCAGGAAACCGAGTTCGTCATCGGCGCGTTTCCCTTCGGCGGCTACGTCAAGATGCTCGACGAGCGCGAGGGGCCGGTGGCGCCCGAGGAGCGGCACCGCGCCTTCAACACGCAGCCGCTGCGCTCCCGCGCGGCCATCGTCGCTGCCGGGCCCATTGCCAATCTGCTGCTCGCCGTGGTGCTCTACACGGCCGTCAACTGGATCGGGGTCGAGGAGCCTGTTGCCAAGCTGGCGCGTCCGGTGGCGGCATCGCTGGCGGAAGCGGCGGGCCTGCGCGGCGGCGAGCACATCACGCGCGCCGGCTTCGAAGGCGAGCTGGAGCCCGTGCAGTCGTTCGAGGACCTGCGCTGGCGCATGACGCGCGGCGCGCTCGACGGCCGCGACCTGACGCTCGAAGTGGCGGGCGAGGGCGGCCGGCCCGGCCGCCAGGTCGTGCTGCCGCTCGGCCTCATGGAGGCCAAGGACGCCGACCCGCAGATGTTCCGCAAGATCGGCGTGCTCGCACCGCTGACGCGCCCCGAGATCGGCCAGGTGATGGCCGGCAGCGCGGCAGAACGCGCGGGCCTTCGCAGCGGCGATGTGGTCCGCAGCGTCGGCAATGTGCCCATCGTCGATGGACAGCAGCTGCGCGAGGCGATCCGCACCTCGATCGATGGCGACCAGCCGCGCACGCAGACCTGGCAGGTGCAGCGCGGCAGCCAGTCGATCGAATTGGAAGTCAGGCCCGAACTGCGCGAGGAGGGCGCCGCGAAGGTCGGCCGCATCGGCGCCTATGTCGGTGCGCCTCCCGAAATGGTGACGGTGCGCCAAGGCCCGATCGACGGCGTCTGGCGCGGCATCGTGCGCACCTGGGAGGTGTCGGCGCTGACCGTCCGCATGATGGGCAAGATGGTGATCGGCGAAGCCTCGCTCAAGAATCTGAGCGGGCCGCTCACGATTGCCGACTACGCCGGCAAGTCCGCGAGCCTCGGGCTGACCCAGTACCTGGTGTTCCTTGCACTGATCAGCGTGAGCCTTGGCGTGCTCAATCTCATGCCGCTGCCGGTCCTCGATGGGGGACACCTGATGTATTATCTTTGGGAGGGCCTGACCGGCAAGAGCGTCTCTGACGCCTGGATGGAACGGCTTCAGCGCGGCGGTGTCGCTTTGCTGCTGGTCATGATGTCGGTTGCGCTCTTCAACGACGTCACGCGGCTCTTTGGTTAACTTTCTGCCGGCCCTTTCCGCGCCGGCCCAATTCACAGATGAACACAAACTTCAGTCGCTTTCGCCTGCGTAGCGTTGCCGCGGTGGTGGCCAGCGCGTTGGCGGCCACGGCAGCCTGGGCCGTCGAGCCCTTCACGGTGCGTGACATTCGCGTCGAGGGCCTCCAACGCGTCGAGCCCGGCACGATCTTCGCATCGCTGCCGCTGCGAGTGGGCGATACCTACAGCGACGAGCGCGGATCGGCCGCCATCCGTGCGCTGTTCGACCTGGGGTTGTTCAAGGATGTGCGCATCGACGTCAACGGCAACGTGCTGGTGGTGATCGTCGAGGAGCGTCCCACCATTGCCGACGTCGATTTCGTCGGCGCCAAGGAATTCGACAAAGCCGCGCTCCAGAAGGCGCTGCGCGAAGTGGGCCTGGCCGATGGCCGACCCTACGACAAGGCGCTGGCCGACCGCGCCGAGCAGGAGCTCAAGCGCCAGTACGTGAGCCGCAGCCTCTACAACGCGCAGGTCGTGACCACGGTCACGCCCATCGAGCGCAACCGCGTCAATCTCACGTTCACCGTCACCGAAGGCGATTCCGCACGCATCCGCGAAGTGCGCGTGGTCGGCAACAAGGCCTTCAGCGAATCGACGCTCCTGAGCCTGTTCGACCAGGACAGCGGCGGCTTCATGAGCTGGTACACCAAGTCCAACCAGTACTCGCGCTCCAAGCTCAACGCCGACCTCGAAACGCTGCGCTCGTACTACATCACGCGCGGCTACCTCGAGTTCCGCATCGATTCGACCCAGGTCGCCATCTCGCCGGACCGCAAGGACCTGTCGGTGACCGTCAACATCACGGAAGGCGAGAAGTTCGTGGTGGCCGGCGTCAAGCTCGACGGCAACTATCTCGGCCGCGACGAGGAGTTCAAGTCCCTCGTGACCATCAAGCCCGGCGAGCCCTACAACGGCGAGCAGGTCACCGAAACCACCAAGGCCTTCACCGACTATTTCGGCACCTTCGGCTATGCGTTCGCGCGCGTGCAGGCACGCCCGGAAATCGACCGCGTCAACAACCGCGTCACCCTGACCCTGCAAGCCGAGCCCTCGCGCCGCGTCTATGTGCGCCGCGTGGCGGTGGGCGGCAACGCCAAGACGCGCGACGAAGTGATCCGGCGCGAGTTCCGCCAGTTCGAGGCCTCGTGGTACGACGGCGACAAGATCAAGCTCTCGCGCGACCGCGTGGACCGCCTGGGCTTCTTCACCGAAGTGAACGTCGAAACCCAGGAAATCCCGGGCTCGCCCGACCAGGTCGACCTGGTCGTCAACGTGGCGGAAAAGCCCACCGGCAGCCTGCAGCTGGGCGCCGGCTACTCGAGCGCGGAAAAGGTGGCTCTCACCTTCGGCATCTCGCAGGAGAACGTCTTCGGTTCGGGCAACTTCCTGGGCGTGCAGGTCAACACCAGCAAGTACAACCGCACGCTGTCGCTGACCACCACCGATCCGTACTTCACGAAGGACGGCATCTCGCGCACGATCAGCGTCTATCACACCACCACGCGCCCGTATTCGACCAACATCGACGGCGACTACAAGCTGGTGAACCAGGGCGCCTCGATCCGCTTCGGCGTGCCGTTCAGCGAAGTCGACACGGTCTTCTTCGGTGTCGGGCTCGAGCGCTACGCCTTCGATCCGAACACGTCGACCTCGTTCTCGGGACTCTTCACGCCGGCGTCCTACCTGCGCTACTTCCAGTGCTCGAAGGATGCGACCGGCTTGTTCGTGACCGGGTGCGACCAGAAGAGCGTGTGGGGCGTGCCGCTCACTGTCGGCTGGGGCCGCGACAGCCGCGACAGCGCGCTGGTTCCGACCACCGGCCGGCTGCAGCGTGCCAACCTGGAACTGGGCGCCGCCGGCGACATGAAGTACGTCAAGACGAACTACCAGTACCAGCAGTTCTTCGCGATCAACAAGCAGTACACCTTTGCGATCAACGCCGACGTGGGCTATGCCAAGCCCCTGGGCGGCAAGGTCTACCCGATCTTCAAGAACTTCTATGCCGGCGGCCTGGGTTCCATCCGCGGCTTCGAGCAGAACTCGCTCGGCCCGCGCGACGTGCCGCTCCTCGGCCAGACCGAAGGCGCCGCGCTGGGTGGCACCAAGAAGGCCGTCTTCAACGCCGAGCTCAGCACGCCGTTCCCCGGTGCGGGCAACGACCGCACGCTGCGGCTGTACACCTTCTTCGATGTCGGCAACGTGTTCGGTTCGCGCGCCCCGGGCCTCACCGACGAGCAGTACAAGGCGCAGAAGAAGCTGCGCGCCTCGGTGGGTCTCGGGATCAGCTGGATCTCGCCGCTGGGCCCGCTGCGCATCGCCTACGCCTTCCCCATCAAGTCCCAAAAGGAAGTGCTGGATCCGAATACC
Organism: Variovorax sp. 01N425; assembly: GCF_056399465.1. Lineage (NCBI taxonomy): Bacteria > Pseudomonadati > Pseudomonadota > Betaproteobacteria > Burkholderiales > Comamonadaceae > Variovorax > Variovorax sp. 01N425. Next base: position 84,428 of record NZ_JBFTRJ010000020.1, read on the forward strand.
GGCCTCACTGTGATCCCGAAGGATAGAATCCAGCGCTTGCAATTCCAGATCGGAACGTCTTTCTAAATGAAGCATTTGATTCGCGCCGCCGTTGGCGCGTTGTTGGTCCCCGTTTTCGCGCTGGCTGCGGCGCCTGCCGCCCAGGCGCAGGAAACCTTTCGCATCGGCTTCGTGAATCCGGACCGCGTGCTGCGCGAGGCGCAGCCGGCCAAGGTTGCGCAAGCCAAGCTCGAGGCTGAATTCCTCAAGCGCGAAAAGGATCTCACGGCCCAGGGCGAAGCACTGAAGACGGCCTCCGAACGGTTCGAGCGCGAAGCGCCCACCCTGTCCGAAAGCCAGCGCACCGCGCGCCAGCGGGCGCTGGTCGACCAGGACCGCGATTTCCAGCGCCGCCGCCGCGAGTTCCAGGAAGACCTGAACGCGCGCAAGAACGAAGAACTCCAGCAGGTCTACGAACGCGCCAACCGCGTCGTGAAGCAGGTGGCCGAGGCTGAAAAGTACGACGCCATCCTGCAGGAAGCGATCTACATCAATCCCAAGCACGACATCACTGACAAGGTGATCAAGGCCCTGAACGCCTCGACCGCTGCTCCTTCGGCCGGCAAGTAACGCCGCGAATCGGCGTGGGACTGCAGCTCGGAGCCATCGTCAGCGCCCTTGGGGGCGAGCTTCACGGGGACCCGGCGCTGTCCATCGAACGGCTTGCGCCGCTGCAGAATGCGCAGCCCGATGCGCTCAGCTTCCTGAGCCATCCCAAATACCAGCAGGAACTGGCGGCCTCCAAGGCTGCCTGCGTGATCGTCGCGCCGGCCATGCGCGAGGCCGCGGCCTCGCGCGGGGCGTTCATCGTCGCGGCCGATCCCTACCTTTATTTCGCGCGCCTCACGCAGCTGTGGAAGGCGCATCATGCGCGGCCCGAGGCTGACCGCATCCATCCCTCCGCGGTGATCCATCCCGAGGCCGTGGTGGACGCCACGGCGCGCATCGGCGCCTTGTGCGTGGTGGAGCGGGGCGCGCGCATCGGCGCCGGCACGGTCCTCAAGTCGCGCGTGACGATCAGCGAAGACTGCGTGGTCGGCGAGCGCTGCCTGCTGCATCCGGGCGTGGTGATCGGCGCCGACGGCTTCGGCCTGGCGCCGCACGAAGGCGCCTGGGTCAAGATCGAGCAGCTGGGCGCGGTGCGCATCGGCAACGACGTCGAGATCGGCGCCAACACCTGCATCGACCGCGGCGCGCTCGACGACACCGTCATCGAGGACGGCGTCAAGCTCGACAACCTGATCCAGATCGGCCACAACGTGCGTGTCGGCAAGCACACCGCCATGGCCGGCTGCGTTGGCGTGGCGGGCAGCGCCACCATCGGTGCGCACTGCACCTTCGGCGGCGGTGCGATCGTGCTCGGCCATCTCACGGTGGCCGACGGGGTGCACGTGTCCGCGGCCACCGTGGTGACCCGCTCGATCCGCAAGGCCGGCCAGTACACCGGCATGTTCCCCATCGACGACAATGCGAACTGGGAAAAGAACGCGGCAACGCTCAAGCAGTTGCACAGCCTGCGCGAACGACTCAAGGCGCTCGAAAAGGCCCCTCAGAAAAAGTGAAGACGATGCAGGAACAGAAAATCATGACGACGACGACGCTCGATATCCATCAAATCCTCAAGCTGCTGCCCCACCGCTACCCGTTCCTGCTGGTGGATCGCGTGCTGGACATGGAAAAGGGCAAGCGCATCACGGCGCTCAAGAACGTGACAATGAACGAGCCGTTCTTCAACGGCCACTTCCCGCACCGTCCGGTGATGCCGGGCGTGCTCATGCTCGAAGCCATGGCGCAGGCGGCCGCGCTGCTGTCGTTTCATTCGCTGGACATCGTGCCTGACGACAACACGGTCTACTACTTCGCGGCCATCGACGGCGCGCGCTTCAAGCGCCCCGTGGAGCCGGGCGACCAGCTCACGCTCGAAGTCGAGATCGAGCGCATGAAGGCCGGCATCTCCAAGTTCAAGGGCCGCGCGCTGGTGGGCAGCGAGCTGGCCTGCGAGGCCACGCTGATGTGCGCGATGCGCCAGATCAACTGATCCTGCGGCGGTTACGACAAGGCATGACGCAGGTTCATCCCACAGCGCTCGTCGACCCGAAGGCACAGCTGGACGCCTCCGTTTCGGTCGGGCCCTACACCGTGATCGGTCCGCACGTGCGGGTCGGCGCCGGCACGACCATCGGTGCGCATTGCGTGATCGAAGGGCGCACCACCATCGGCCGCGACAACCGGATCTTTCAGTTTTCCTCGCTCGGCGCCATTCCGCAGGACAAGAAATACGCGGGTGAGCCCACCGAGCTGGTCATCGGCGACCGCAACGTCATCCGCGAGTTCTGCACCTTCAACCTCGGCGTGCCGGGGGCGGGGGGCGTGACGACCGTGGGCAACGACAACTGGATCATGGCGTACACGCACATTGCGCATGACTGCCATGTCGACAACCACACCACGCTGGCCAACAACACCACGCTGGCCGGCCACGTGCACCTGGCCGACTGGGTCACGATCGGCGGGCTGACGGGCATCCACCAGTTCGTCTCGGTCGGCGCGCATGCCATGGTCGGCTTTGCCAGCGCCGTGTCGCAGGACGTGCCTCCCTTCATGCTGGTCGACGGCAATCCGCTGGCGGTGCGCGGCTTCAACGTGGTGGGCCTGCGCCGGCGCGATTTTTCGGCGCCCCGCCTGGCCGCGGTCAAGCAGATGCACCGCCTGCTGTACCGGCAGGGCAAGACGCTCGAAGAAGCGCGCGCCGGCATCGCCGCCCTGGCCACCGAAATGCCGGAAGCGGCCGCCGACGTGGCGCTGATGGAGCAGTTCCTGGCCACATCGACTCGCGGCATCGCGCGTTGAAGTAAGCGAGACAGCCGCCATGGGCAAGGACGAACAGCGACGCTTCGCGCTGGTCGCGGGAGAAGCTTCCGGCGACCTGCTCGCAGGCCTTCTTCTCGACGGCCTGCAGGCGCGTTGGCCCTCGCTCCAGACCATGGGCATCGGCGGGCCCCGCATGCTCGCGCACGGGCTGCAGAGCTGGTGGCCGCAGGAAAAGCTTGCGGTGCGCGGCTACATCGAAGTGCTGCGCCACTACGCCGAGATCGCGGGCATCCGCCGGCAGCTCAAGGCGCGGCTGCTGCGCGAATGGCCCGAACTCTTCATCGGCGTCGACGCGCCCGATTTCAATCTCGATCTCGAAGCCGGGCTGCGCAGCCGCGGCATGAAGACCGTGCACTTCGTCTGCCCGTCGATCTGGGCCTGGCGCGCCGACCGCATCGAAAAGATCCGGGCCGCGGCCGACCACGTGCTGTGCATCTTTCCGTTCGAGCCGGCACTGCTGGCCGAACATGACGTGCAGGGCAGCTACGTCGGCCATCCGCTGGCCAATGTGATTCCGATGGTGCCCGACCGCGCCGGGGCGCGCGCGGCCCTCGGCCTTGCGCCGGATGCGCAGGTCGTGGCCCTGCTGCCGGGCAGCCGCCGTTCGGAAGTGCGCTACCTCGCTGCGCGGTTCTTCGCCGCCGCGGCGCAGATGCTGAAGGCGCGGCCCGCACTCCGCTTCGTCGCCCCCATCCTGCCGGGGCTGCGCGTCGAGGTCGAGGCGCTGCTGCAGGCCAGCGGCGCAGCGGGGCGGGTGCAACTGCTCGACGGCCAGTCGCATGCAGCGCTGGCCGCCTGCGACGCCACCCTGATCGCCAGCGGCACCGCCACGCTCGAGGCGGCGCTGTTCAAGCGGCCGATGGTCATCGCGTACAACATGAATGCGCTGTCATGGCGCCTGATGCAGCGCAAGCAGCTCCAGCCATGGGTCGGCCTGCCCAACATCCTGTCGCGTGAATTCGTGGTGCCCGAGCTGCTGCAGGAGGCCGCCACGCCGCAGGCGCTGGCCGACGCCACGCTCGCCTGGCTCGACGCGCCCGAGAAAACGCAGGCGCTGCAACAAAAATTTTCAGAGCTGCACGTGCAACTGCAGCGCGATACGCCCACACTTTGCGCCGATGCGATCCAGAAAGTTCTTGAAGGCTGAGCAGGCGGCCCTCGTGTGGGACGCGCCGGGCCTCGTTGCGGGCGTCGACGAGGCGGGCCGCGGGCCACTGGCCGGCCCGGTCGTCGCGGCAGCGGTCATCCTGGACGACCAGCGGCCGATCCGCGGCCTGGCCGATTCCAAGACGCTCACGGCCTTGCAGCGCGAACGCCTGAACGACCAGATCCTTGCCAAGGCGCTGTGCTGCTCGGTGGCCCAGGCCACGGTCGAGGAAATCGACACCCACAACATCCTGCAGGCCACCATGCTCGCGATGCGCCGCGCAGTCGAGGGCCTGCGCCTGAAGCCCGCCAAGGTGCTGGTCGACGGCAACCGCCTGCCCACGCTCGACGTGCTGGCCGAGGCCATCGTCAAGGGCGACGCGCGGATCAAGGCGATTTCCGCCGCCTCGATCCTGGCCAAGGTCCATCGCGACCGGCTGTGCGAGCAACTGCACCTGGAGTTTCCGCACTACGGCTTTGCCGGCCACAAGGGCTACGGCACGCCGGAGCACCTGGAGGCGCTGCAGCGCCATGGCGCGTGCATTCATCACCGCAGGTCGTTCAGCCCGGTGGCCGCGGCGCTGGCGCGCACGGCGGAGGGCGCCGCGGCGCTCGTGCTCGAGGCCTCGATGCAGGTTCCGGCCGAATTTCCGGCGGCCGAGACTGTGCACCTCGACCTGCGCACCGCGCCTTGAGCCGAAGCATGACCAGTCCCACCGGCGCGAATCACATCAGTTCGCGCGACAACCCCCTGCTCAAGGAGCTGCGCAAGCTGGCCCAGGACCCGGGCGCCTACCGCAGGCTCGGCCGGGTCTGGCTCGAAGGCGACCATCTCTGCCGGGCGGCGCTTGCGCGCGGCATCCGGCCTGCGGTCGCGGTCTTTTCGGAGTCCTTCTGGCCGTCGGCGCCCGCCGAATGGGCGAGTTCTGCTATCAAAACGGTAGTTGTCGACGACGATCTGCTGCGGGCCGTCAGCGGCCTGGAGTCGCCTGCGCCAATGGGCTTCGTGCTCGATCTGCCGGCGCGGCCGGAACTGCTTCCCGATGCGCCCAGCGTGGTGCTCGACCGCCTGCAGGACGCCGGCAACGCCGGCTCCATCCTGCGCAGCGCGGCGGCTTTCGGGTTCAAGCAGGTGATCGCGCTCAAGGGCACGGCCGCCCTGTGGGCGCCGAAGGTGCTGCGCGCCGGCATGGGCGCGCATTTCGGGCTGCGGCTGATCGAAGGCGTGGAGGCCGATGCGCTCGACGAACTCAAGGTGCCGCTCGTGGCCACCAGTTCCCACCGGGGCGACTGGCTGCATGAGGCGAGGCTGCCGCATCCCTGCGCATGGCTGCTGGGGCACGAAGGGCAGGGCGTTTCAGCGGCGCTGGAAGCCCGCGCCAGCCATCACATCCGGATTGCGCAGCCGGGCGGCGAGGAGTCGCTGAACGTGGCGGCTGCGGCGGCGATCTGCCTGCACGCGAGCGGCGCCGCGGCGCTTGTCCAGGCGGCTTCCTGATCCTCGAATGCCGCATAGGCATGAGGCGCGAATGTTTTCCGCCCCCGAGGCCCGAGAGGGCGATGCCGCCGGGCTACAATCGGGGGCTTACTCGCAATAGCGTCGCCCGGCCGCCTTTAACGCCAAAATCCCCTTAAGCAGCAGTCCGCAGGCAACGCGCCTGGGGCTCCGGGCGACCGTAACCATCCGGAGAACCCAGTGCTTTTGTCTCTCAAGGGAAGTTTCCCGCCCGCCATCCTGGCGCTCGCAGACGGCACGGTCTTTCAAGGCAATTCGATCGGAGCCGCCGGCTCCACGACCGGCGAAGTGGTGTTCAACACCGCCATGACCGGTTACCAGGAAATCCTCACCGACCCGAGTTACTGCCAGCAGATCGTGACGCTCACGTATCCGCACATCGGCAACTACGGCGTCAACGGGGAAGACATCGAAGCCGACAAGATCCATGCCGCGGGCCTGATCATCAAGGACCTGCCCCTCGTCGCCTCCAACTTCCGCAAGACCGCCACGCTGAGCGAATACCTCGTGGCCGGCAAGACGGTGGCCATCGCGAACATCGACACCCGCAAGCTCACGCGCCACCTGCGCACCCACGGCGCGCAGAACGGCTGCATCCTGGGCCTGGCCGCGGGCGAGGCCGTGACGCAGGCGCTGGTCGACAAGGCCATTGCCGCCGCCAAGGCCGCGCCCAGCATGGCCGGGCTCGACCTCGCCAAGGTGGTGTCGGTCACGCAGACCTACGAATGGACCGAGACCGAATGGAAGCTGGGCGCGGGCTACGGCGTGCAGATCACGCCCAAGTTCCACGTGGTGGCCTTCGACTACGGCGTCAAGAAGAACATCCTGCGCATGATCGCGCAGCGCGGTGCGCGCATCACCGTGGTGCCGGCGCAGACGCCCGCGGCCGACGTGCTCAAGCTCAAGCCCGACGGCATCTTCCTGGCCAATGGCCCGGGCGACCCGGAGCCCTGCGACTACGCCATCAGCGCGGTCAAGGAACTGATCGAGACCGGCATTCCCACCTTCGGCATCTGCCTGGGCCACCAGATCATGGCGCTGGCCTCGGGCGCAAAGACCTTCAAGATGAAGTTCGGCCACCATGGCGCGAACCATCCGGTGAAGGACCTGGACGACGGCCGAGTGAGCATCACCAGCCAGAACCACGGCTTCGCGGTCGACGAGAAGTCGCTGCCCGCCAACCTGCGCGCGACCCACATCAGCCTGTTCGACAACACGCTGCAGGGCCTTGCGCGCACCGACAAGCCGGCGTTCTGCTTCCAGGGCCACCCGGAAGCCTCGCCCGGCCCGCACGACATCGGCTACCTGTTCGACCGCTTCACCGCGCTCATGGAGCAGGCACGTGGCTGATGCACCCGCGGTGCTCGACGTCTCGGTCATCGCCGCATTGCGCGATGCCGAGGGCAAGATCTATGTGCTGCGCGGCCTCAAGGTCATGCTGGCGCAGGACCTTGCCGCGCTCTACGGCGTCGAGACCCGGGTGCTGTTGCAGGCCATGCGCCGCAACCTCGATCGTTTTCCGGCGGACTTCGCCTTCACCCTCGAGAACCACGACCTCGAGGCTTTGAGATCACAGCTTGTGATCTCAAAACCCGAGAGGCCCGGCTCCGGCGGCGCGCGCTACCGCAGCGTGGCCTTCACCGAGCAGGGCGTGGCCATGCTGTCGAGCGTGCTGCGCAGCGAACGCGCGGTGGCCGTCAACATCGAGATCATGCGGACCTTCGTCAAGCTGCGCAGCATGCTGTCGGAGCATGCCGATCTCAAGCGCAAGCTGAATGCGCTGGAACAGCGATACGACCAGAACTTTCGCGATGTATTCAACGCGATCCATCAATTGATGGATGAGCCGAAGCCGGGCGCCTACAGCGGCCGCGGCATCGGTTTCACCAAGGACAAATAAGATGCCCAAGCGCTCAGACCTCCAATCCATTCTCATCATCGGCGCCGGCCCGATCATCATCGGCCAGGCCTGCGAGTTCGACTACTCCGGCGTGCAGGCTTGCAAGGCACTGCGCGAGGAGGGCTACAAGGTCATCCTGATCAACAGCAACCCCGCCACGATCATGACCGACCCGGCCACGGCCGACGTGACCTACATCGAGCCGATCACCTGGCAGACGGTCGAGAAGATCATCGCCAAGGAGCGCCCCGACGCGATCCTGCCGACCATGGGCGGCCAGACGGCGCTGAACTGCGCGCTCGACCTCTGGCGTCACGGCGTGCTCGACAAGTACACCGGCGCGGCCACCAACAAGCCGGTCGAACTGATCGGCGCCACGCCCGAAGCCATCGACAAGGCCGAGGACCGCCTGAAGTTCAAGGACGCGATGACCAAGATCGGCCTCGGCTCGGCGCGCTCCGGCATCGCCCACTCGATGGACGAAGCCTGGGCCGTGCAGAAGTCGGTCGGCTTCCCGACGGTGATCCGCCCCAGCTTCACGCTCGGCGGCACCGGCGGCGGCATCGCCTACAACCCGGAAGAGTTCGAGACCATCTGCAAGCGCGGCATCGAAGCCTCGCCGACCAACGAGCTGCTGATCGAAGAGTCGCTGCTCGGCTGGAAAGAGTATGAGATGGAAGTCGTGCGCGACAAGGCCGACAACTGCATCATCGTCTGCTCGATCGAGAACCTCGACCCCATGGGCGTGCACACCGGCGACTCGATCACCGTGGCCCCTGCGCAGACGCTCTCCGACAAGGAATACCAGATCCTGCGCAACGCCTCGCTGGCCGTGCTGCGCGAGATCGGCGTCGATACCGGCGGCTCGAACGTGCAGTTCTCGATCAACCCGAAGGACGGCCGCATGGTCGTCATCGAGATGAATCCGCGCGTGTCGCGTTCGTCGGCGCTGGCCTCCAAGGCCACGGGCTTCCCGATCGCCAAGGTCGCGGCCAAGCTGGCCGTGGGCTACACGCTCGACGAGCTGCGCAACGAAATCACGGGCGGCGCCACGCCCGCGTCGTTCGAGCCGTCGATCGACTACGTGGTCACCAAGATCCCGCGCTTCGCTTTCGAGAAATTCCCGCAGGCCGATTCGCGCCTGACCACGCAGATGAAGTCGGTGGGCGAGGTGATGGCCATGGGCCGCACCTTCCAGGAGTCGTTCCAGAAGGCGCTGCGCGGCCTCGAAGTGGGCGTGGACGGCCTCAACGAGAAGACGCAGGACCGCGAAGTGCTCGAGAAGGAACTGGGCGAGCCCGGCCCTGAGCGCATCTGGTACGTGGGCGATGCCTTCGCCATGGGCCTGAGCGTCGATGAAGTGTTCGCGCTGACCAAGATCGACCCGTGGTTCCTGGTGCAGATCGAGGAGATCGTGAAGATCGAGCTCGAGCTCGAAACCAAGTCGCTGGCCGACATCGACCGCGACACGCTGCTCGCGCTCAAGAAGAAGGGCTTCTCGGACCGCCGACTCGCCAAGCAGCTCAAGACCACCGACACGGCCGTGCGCGAAAAGCGCCGCGCCCTCGGCGTGCGCCCGGTCTACAAGCGCGTGGATACCTGCGCGGCCGAGTTCGCGACCAACACGGCCTACATGTACTCGACCTACGAGGACGAGTGCGAAGCCGATCCCACCGACAAGAAGAAGATCATGGTGCTCGGCGGCGGCCCCAACCGCATCGGCCAAGGCATCGAGTTCGACTACTGCTGCGTGCATGCCGCGCTCGCGATGCGCGAGGACGGCTACGAGACCATCATGGTCAACTGCAACCCCGAGACCGTGTCGACCGACTACGACACCTCCGACCGCCTGTACTTCGAGCCGCTCACGCTCGAGGACGTGCTCGAGATCGTCGACAAGGAAAAGCCGCTCGGCGTGATCGTGCAGTACGGCGGCCAGACGCCGCTGAAGCTCGCGCTCGACCTCGAGGCCAACGGCGTGCCGATCATCGGCACCTCGCCCGACATGATCGACGCGGCCGAAGACCGCGAGCGCTTCCAGAAGCTGCTGCACGAGCTGGGCCTGCGCCAGCCGCCGAACGCCACGGCGCGCACCGAGCCCGAGGCGCTCGAAAAGGCCGCGGCGCTGGGCTATCCGCTGGTGGTGCGCCCGAGCTACGTGCTCGGCGGCCGCGCGATGGAAATCGTGCACGAGCAGCGCGACCTCGAGCGCTACATGCGCGAGGCGGTGAAGGTCAGCAACGATTCGCCGGTGCTGCTCGACCGCTTCCTCAACGACGCCGTCGAATGCGACGTCGACTGCATCCGCGACGCCGAGGGCCAGACCCTGATCGGCGGCGTGATGGAGCACATCGAACAGGCCGGCGTGCACTCGGGCGACTCCGCCTGCTCGCTGCCGCCCTACAGCCTGAGCGCCGAAACCATTGCCGAACTGAAGCGCCAGAGCGCCGCGATGGCCGCCGCGCTCAACGTGGTGGGCCTGATGAACGTGCAGTTCGCGATCCAGCAGAAGGACGGCAAGGACGTCATCTACGTGCTCGAAGTGAACCCGCGGGCTTCGCGCACCGTGCCCTACGTGAGCAAGGCCACCGGCATCCAGCTCGCCAAGGTGGCGGCGCGCTGCATGGCCGGCCAGTCGCTCAAGTCGCAGGGCGTGACCAAGGAAGTCACGCCGCCGTACTTCAGCGTGAAGGAAGCCGTGTTCCCGTTCGTCAAGTTCCCTGGCGTGGACACCATCCTCGGCCCCGAGATGAAGTCGACCGGCGAAGTCATGGGCGTGGGCAGGACCTTCGGCGAGGCCTTCGTGAAGTCGCAGCTCGGTGCCGGCACGCTGCTGCCGAAGTCGGGCAAGGTCTTCATCTCGGTGAAGAACAACGACAAGGCGCGCGCCGTGGAAGTGGCGCGCGGCCTGGTCAAGCTGGGCTTCGAGATCATCGCGACCAAGGGCACGGCCGCCGCCATCGGTGCCGCGGGCATTGAATGCGCGACGGTGAACAAGGTGACCGAGGGCCGCCCGCACATCGTGGACATGATCAAGAACAACGAGATTGCGCTGGTCATCAACACGGTGGAAGAGCGCCGCAACGCGATCAACGATTCGCGCCAGATCCGCACCTCGGCGCTGCTGGCCCGCGTGACCACCTTCACCACGATCTTCGGCGCCGAAGCCGCGGTCGAGGGCATGGGCTTCATGGACGAGCTCGGCGTGATCTCGGTGCAGGAGATGCACGCGCAGCTGGCTGCCGCCTGAGCGTGGCCATGGAAACGCAGCTCGTCGAACTGGATCTGAGCGACTGGCGCGCGGCCACGCCCAACGAGGCGTGGATCGCGCAGCTGGAAGCGGGCAAGGTGCTGTATTTTCCGCGCCTGGGTTTCGAGCTGCTGCCCGAAGAGCGCAGCCTGCTGACGCCCAGCCTGCTGTCGCCCGACGTGCGCAACATCAGCCTCGATGCCAACGGCAAGCTCAAGGGCGCCGTCGGCGACGAGGCGGTGCAGCGCACGGCGGCGGCGATGGTAGGGCGGTTTCGCGCGCAGGCGCAGCAGCTGATCCACGGCCTGCTGCCGCACTACACGCCGGCACTGCGCCTGGCGCCGACCAGCTACCGGCCGGCACAGGTCGAGACGCGCGTGCAGTCGTGGCGCGCCGACGACCGGCGCCTGCACGTCGACGCCTTTCCGTCGCGGCCCAACTACGGCGAGCGCATCCTGCGCGTCTTCACCAACGTCAACCCCGAGGGCGCACCGCGCGTGTGGCGCGTGGGCGAGCCTTTCGAGGACATCGCCAGGCGCTTCCTGCCGCGTGCCAAGCCCTATGTGCGCTGGCAGGCCAGGCTGCTGCAGGCGCTGCACGTGACCAAGTCGTTTCGCAGCGAATACGACCACCTGATGCTGCAGCTGCACGATGGCATGAAGTCGGACATGGCCTACCAGGAGAATTCGCCGCAGGAGAGGGCCGAATTTCCGCCGGGGTCGGTGTGGGTGTGCTTCTCGGACCAGACCTCGCACGCCGTCATGGCGGGCCAGTACATGCTCGAGCAGACCCTTCATCTGCCCGCGTCGAAGCAATACAATCCTGATTCGAGCCCGCTCGCCATCCTGAGCCGGCTGACCGGACGCACACTCGTCTGATCCTGTCCCCCAATCGACCGCCGAACGGCAGCGTTCGGCGGTTTCGCTTTATGGAGAACCAAACATGGCCACCATTCCAATTACCAAGCGCGGTGCCGAGAAGCTGCGCGCCGAGCTGCATCAGCTCAAGACCGTGGACCGCCCCTGGGTCATCAATGCCATCTCCGAAGCCCGCGCGCAGGGCGACCTGAGCGAGAACGCCGAATACGAAGTCGCCAAGGACCGCCAGGGCTTCATCGAGGGCCGCATCCAGGAAGTCGAGGGCAAGCTTTCGGCCGCCCAGATCATCGACCCGGCCGAGCTCGACGCCGGCGGCAAGGTGGTGTTCGGCTCCACGGTGGAACTCGAGGAAGAAGAATCGGGCGAGGCCGTCAAGTACCAGATCGTCGGCGAGGACGAGGCCGACCTGAAGCTGGGCCTGATCAACATCTCCAGCCCGATCGCGCGCGCGCTCATCGGCAAGGAAGAAGGCGACACCGCCGAGGTGCAGGCGCCCGGCGGCCTCAAGCGCTACGAGATCGTGGCGGTGCGCTACATCTGACAGGCAGGATGAAAGACCGCCTCGCGCTGCTGCTGGCCGCCTTCTGGTGGGGCAGCCTCACGACGATCGGTTTCATTGTGGTGCCGATGCTCTTCGCGCGGCTCGGCAACCCCGCGGTGGCCGGCAATTTCGCGGGCCAGCTGTTCGAGGCGCAGAGCTGGATCGCGATTGGCTGCGGCCTGCTGCTTTTGGTTCACTTCCGCACGAAGATGGACCAGCGCATCGACAGCGCCTCGATGGCCGCCATCTTTTTGATCCTGGGTGCGCTGCTGCTGGCTTTGCTCCAGCAATATGCCGTGGCGCCGCGCATACTCGCGCGCGACAACCTCAAGCTATGGCACGCCGTGGGAAGCGGCATGTACGTGGTCCAGTGGCTCTGTACCGGCGCGCTGCTGTGGCGCATGGGCGGCCGGGCGCCTGCCACGGCCTGAACGCCTACGGCGGCAGGACGACTTGCACCGTCCCTGCCGCTATCTCCCGTTCATTCCTTCCAGAACCTGGCGACCCAGTTCGCCGGCCGGATGTAGCGGAAAGCCCGGTTGCGCCGGCCCGCCAGCGCGTCGGGCGGATTGCATTCGCCGTGGAACACCATGATGCGCGCACCCTCGGGCACGAAGGGCTCTTCCCAGTAGTTGGCCGGCCACATCGGGATGCCGTGGTACTTGAAGCTCGGACACCAGGCCGCGGGCCAGTAGCCCAGCTTGCCTTGCTTGTGCAGCATGGCGGACAGGTACGTCTGCTCGTTGCGGTACTCGGCCTGGACCTTGTCCATGTTGTCGCGGAAATACGCCAGGATGTCGGCATGGGCGCCGAGCTCGAAGCGGTAGACCGACGAGTTTCCCGTGATCCGCTCGCGCCGCCAGGGGCGCGCGTAGTCGTGGATGATCAGGAACTCGCCGGGGTATTCGAAGAAGGCATCGAGGCTGCCGACCACGACCACGTCCACATCCAGGAACAGGGCGGTGCCGCGCAGGCCGTGCAGGTCTTTTTCGAAGGTGGTGAGCTTCTTCCAGGCGCCATCGCGCTGGCCGGGCGCCAGCTGCAGGTTGAGCGGCGGGATCGGCAGGCAGGTCACTTCGGGGCGGATGCCGGTGCCGTCGTCCGTCAGGCACACGAACTTGAAGTCGCCGCTGAGATTGCGGCGCACCATCGCGTAGAGGCGGTTGACGTACTCGGGGCCGTATTTCGTGCCCCACTTCATGCAGAGAATGTGGCGCTGTGCGCCTTGCGCTGGCACCAAGTTCAGTCTGCCTGGTTGCGTTTCTTGGCCGAGAGCGGCCGCTTGGCCTTGGCGCGCTTGATGGTGCCGCCGGGCGTGAGGCGCTGGTTGCCGAGCACGCGCAGGGTCTTGATCTCGGGCCGCTGGCCGCCGCGCTTGCTGTACTTCAGCACCTTGATGTCGCGCGGGCCGGGCATGCGGTCTTCATCGACCACGCGCTCCTTCTCGGGCTTGGGGCGCCACAGCACCAGCAGCTTGCCGATGTGCTGGATGGGGGCGGCACCGAGCTCGTCGGCGAGCTCTTGCAGCATGGCATCGCGGGCCAGGCGGTCGTCGGAGAAGACGCGGATCTTGATCAGGCCATGGGCCTTGAGCGCCGCGTCGGCTTCTTTCTTCACGGCAGGGGTGAGCCCGTCTCCACCGACCATGACGATCGGATCCAGGTGGTGAGCTTCGGCGCGGTGCACCTTGCGCTCGGCAGGGGTAAGTTGAATGGCGGGCATCCCCGTATTATCGACGCGTTACAAAGACCTCCATGAGCACCAAAGCCAAAAGCAAAAAAGTCAACAAAGCCTGGCTGCACGACCACATCAACGACCCGTATGTGAAACTGGCCACGCGCGAGGGATACCGCGCACGCGCCGCCTACAAGCTCAAGGAAATCGACGAATCGCTCGGGCTGGTCAAGCCGGGCCAGCTGGTGGTCGACCTGGGTTCCACGCCCGGAGCCTGGAGCCAGTACCTGCGCCGGCGCATGTCGCCCGAGGGCGCCGCGGCCGGCGAGCTGAACGGCACCATCATTGCGCTGGACATCCTGCCGATGGAGCCGATCGAGGGCGTGACCTTCCTGCAGGGCGATTTCCGCGAGGCGGAACTGCTGGAACAGGTGCTGGGCGTGCTGGCCGGCCGGAAGGCCGACCTGGTGGTTTCCGACATGGCCCCGAACCTGTCGGGCATCCATTCGGCCGATGCGGCCCGCGTGGCGCACCTGATCGAGCTGGCCATCGACTTTGCCCAGCACCACCTGAAGCCCGAGGGGGCACTGGTGGCCAAGCTCTTCCATGGCAGCGGCTATGACGAGCTGGTGAAGCTGTTCAAGGCGAACTTCCGCACCGTGAAGCCCTTCAAACCCAAGGCCTCGCGTGACAAATCATCGGAAACCTTCCTTGTCGGCATGGGTCTGAAGGCTCAGGAAACGCTTTGATACCTTGACGCCGGGCCCCGCAAAGCGTGCCCATGGGGCGCAAACCCTTGTCCGGCTATGGCTGCTTTAGGGAAATGCCCGCTTTTCGCAGCTTGAAAAGCCTAAAATGGGGCGCAATTGCGTATCCATAGCGCGTTCTTTTCACAATCTTGTCACGCGCTTTCGACTGGAGCTTCGTTTGAACAATCAGTGGTTTTCCAAAGTTGCCGTATGGCTCGTCATTGCCATGGTGTTGTTCACTGTGTTCAAGCAGTTCGACACCCGCGGCGGCGTCGGCTCAGGGACGGTGAGCTATTCGGAGTTCCTGGATCAGGTCCGAAACAACCAGATCAAGAGCGCCGTCATTCCTGAAGGTGCGGGCGGCGGAGAGATCGTGGCCGTCACCAACGAGGATCGCAAGATCCGCACGACCGCCACCGTGCTCGACCGCGGCCTGGTGGGCGACCTGATCGACCACAACGTCAAGTTCGACGTCAAGCCGCGCGAAGAGGGCTCGCTCCTCATGACGCTCTTGGTGAGCTGGGGGCCGATGCTGCTCCTGATCGGGGTCTGGATCTACTTCATGCGGCAGATGCAGGGCGGCGGCAAGGGCGGGGCGTTCAGCTTCGGCAAGAGCAAGGCCCGCATGATGGACGAGAACAACAACACGGTCACTTTTGCCGACGTCGCGGGCTGCGACGAGGCCAAGGAGGAGGTCCGCGAGGTGGTCGACTTCCTGAAGGACCCGCAGCGCTTCCAGAAGCTTGGCGGCCGCATTCCGCGCGGCCTGCTGCTGGTCGGCCCTCCGGGCACCGGCAAGACCTTGCTGGCCAAGTCGATTGCAGGTGAAGCCAAGGTGCCGTTCTTCTCGATCTCGGGTTCGGACTTCGTCGAAATGTTCGTCGGCGTGGGCGCGGCGCGCGTGCGCGACATGTTCGAGAACGCCAAGAAGAACGCGCCCTGCATCATCTTCATCGACGAAATCGATGCGGTGGGCCGCCAGCGCGGTGCCGGCCTGGGTGGCGGCAACGACGAGCGCGAGCAAACGCTGAACCAGATGCTGGTGGAGATGGACGGCTTCGAAACTAACCTGGGCGTGATCGTGGTGGCTGCCACCAACCGCCCGGACATCCTGGACGCCGCGCTGCTGCGCCCGGGCCGCTTCGACCGCCAGGTGTACGTGACGCTGCCCGACATCCGCGGCCGCGAGCAGATCCTGGGCGTTCACATGCGCAAGGTGCCGCTCGGCCAGGACGTGAACCCGAGCGTCATTGCGCGCGGCACGCCCGGCATGTCCGGCGCCGACCTGGCCAACCTCTGCAACGAAGCCGCACTGATGGCTGCACGCCGCAATGCGCGCGTGGTCGAGATGCAGGACTTCGAGAAGGCCAAGGACAAGATCTTCATGGGCCCCGAGCGCAAGAGCATGGTCATGCCCGAGGAAGAGCGCCGCAACACGGCCTACCACGAGTCCGGCCACGCGCTCATCGGCAAGCTGCTGCCCAAGTGCGATCCGGTCCACAAGGTCACCATCATCCCGCGTGGCCGGGCCCTGGGCGTGACCATGAGCCTGCCGGCGCAGGACCGCTACAGCTATGACCGCGAATACATGCTGAACCAGATCAGCATGCTGTTCGGCGGCCGCATCGCCGAAGAAGTGTTCATGCACCAGATGACCACCGGCGCCAGCAACGACTTCGAGCGCGCGACCTCCATCGCCCGCGACATGGTCACGCGCTACGGCATGACCGACGCGCTGGGACCGATGGTCTATGCCGAGAACGAAGGCGAAGTGTTCCTCGGCCGCTCGGTCACCAAGACCACCAACATGAGCGAGCAGACCATGGAAAAGGTCGACGCCGAAGTGCGCCGCATCATCGACGAGCAGTACGCCCTGGCGCGCCGCCTGATCGAGGAAAACAGCGACAAGATGCACGTCATGGCCAAGGCCCTGCTCGAATGGGAAACCATCGACACGGAACAGCTCGACGACATCATGGCCGGCCGCGCACCGCGCCCGCCCAAGGACTGGACGCCGCGCATTCCGCCTTCGGGCAGTGGCGGCAGCGGCGGCACGCCGGCAGTCAATCCGGATCCGGCACCCACAGTGGCCTGAAGTGAATCCGGTGTTCAACACCAACGGGGCCATGGGCCCCGTTTTCGATGATGAAGGTGCCGCATGACGATGGCCCCCGCGGTGGTCTGGCAGGCCGGCCGTTTTGCAATCGATCTCGCGCAGCCGCGCGTGATGGGCATCGTCAACGTCACCCCCGACTCCTTCTCCGACGGCGGCGCGCATGCTTCCACCGAGGCCGCGCTGCGGCATTGCGAGCAGTTGCTGAAGGAGGGCGCCGACATCCTCGACATTGGGGGCGAGTCGACCCGCCCCGGCAGCCCGGCCGTGCCGCTCGATGCGGAACTTGCACGCGTGTTGCCGGTGGTCCGGGAAGCCGTCAAGCTCAACGTGCCGCTGTCCATCGACACCTACAAGCCGGAAGTCATGCGCGCGGTGCTCGAACTGGGCGCCGACATCGTCAACGACGTCTGGGCGCTGCGCCGGCCCGGTGCGCGCGAAACGGTGGCGGCGCATCCCTCGTGCGGCATCTGCCTGATGCACATGCATCGGGATCCGCAGACCATGCAGACCGCGCCCATGCAGGGCGATGTGGTGCCCCAGGTGCTGTCGTTCTGGGCGGAGCAGGTGGCCCGGTTGCAGGCGCTGAAGGTCGATCCGTCGCGGATCACGCTGGACCCGGGCATCGGCTTCGGCAAGACCGTGGCGCAGAATTTTGCGCTGCTGGCGCGCCAGCGCGAACTGCTCGATGCCGGCTGTCCGCTGCTGCTGGGCTGGTCGCGCAAATCGTCGATCGGCACGGTCAGCGGCATTCCGGCGGCCGCCGAGCGCCTGGTGCCCAGCGTGACTGCGGCGGTGCTGGCCGTGGACCGCGGCGCGGCCATCGTGCGGGTGCACGACGTGCGCGACACCGTGGCGGCCATCGCCGTGTGGCGCGCCATGAAGGCCGAAGAGACACATCCATAACAAAACCCGAGAACAAGAACGAATCCATGACCCGCAAATACTTTGGCACCGACGGCATCCGCGGCACGGTCGGCCAGTCGCCCATCACGCCCGATTTCGTGCTGCGCCTCGCGCATGCCGTGGGCCGCGTGCTCAAGAAGAGCGAGGCGCGCCCCACGGTGCTGATCGGCAAGGACACGCGCATCTCGGGCTACATGCTCGAGTCCGCGCTGGAGTCGGGCTTCAACTCCGCGGGGGTCGACGTGGTGCTGCTGGGGCCGCTGCCGACGCCCGGCGTCGCCTACCTGACCCGCGCCCAGCGCGCGAGCCTGGGCGTGGTGATCAGCGCCAGCCACAACGCCTATCCAGATAACGGCATCAAGTTCTTCAGCGCGCAGGGAACCAAGCTCGACGATGCATGGGAGCTTGCAGTGGAAGCCGCGCTCGAGGAGGCTCCCGTGTGGGTCGACTCCGCCAATCTCGGCAAGGCACGCCGCCTCAACGACGCGCCGGGCCGCTACATCGAGTTCTGCAAGAGCACCTTCGCCAACGACCTGACGCTGCGCGGCATGAAGCTCGTGGTCGATGCGGCGCATGGCGCGGCCTACCAGGTGGCGCCGAATGTGTTCCACGAACTGGGTGCCGAGGTCAGCAGCATCGGCTGCGCACCCGACGGCCTCAACATCAACAAGGGCTTCGGCGCGACCCATCCGGCCGCGCTGGTCGAGGCCGTCACGGCGCAGAAGGCCGACTACGGCATCGCGCTCGACGGCGACGCCGATCGCCTGCAACTGGTCGACGCCAGCGGGCGGCTGTTCAATGGCGACGAGCTGCTCTACCTCATGGTGGCGGAGCGCATCGCGCGCGGCGACAAGCCGGCAGGCGTGGTCGGCACGCTCATGACCAACAAGGCGATCGAGGTGGCGCTGCGCGGGCAGGGCATCGAGCTGGTGCGCGCCAAGGTGGGCGACCGCTATGTGCTCGAGGAACTCGAAAAGCGCGGCTGGCTCCTGGGCGGCGAGGGCTCGGGCCACCTGCTGGCGCTCGACCGCCACACCACCGGGGACGGCATCGTGAGCGCGCTGCAGGTGCTGCAGGCCTGCGTGCGCAGCGGCAAGACGGTGGCGCAGCTGCTCGCGGAGATCACGCTGTTTCCGCAGGTGCTGATCAATGTCCGCCTGACGCCGGGACAGGACTGGAAGAACAACGATGCGCTGGCCGGCGAAACGCGCCGCATCGAAGCCGAGCTCGGCGACAGCGGCCGTGTGCTGATCCGTGCGAGCGGCACCGAACCGCTGGTGCGCGTGATGGTCGAGGCGCGCGATGCGAAGCAGGCGCAGTCTTGCGCGCAGCGGCTTGCCGCCACCCTGGAACCTGCACGGTGACGATGGTCGAGGTCGTGCTGGCGGACTACCGCAACGCCGCGCACGCGGCTGCGCTGGTCGGCCTGCTCGACGCCTACGCACGCGATCCCGCGGGCGGCGGCACGCCGCTCGAAGCGGGTGTGCTGGCCGAGCTGCCTGCGGCGCTGGCCGCGAGGCCGCAAGCCTTCAGCGTGCTCGCGTACGACGGGCCAACGCCCGTGGGCCTGGTCAACTGCATCGAAGGCTTCTCGACCTTCGCCTGCAAGCCGCTGGTCAATGTGCACGACGTGGTCGTGCTGCCCAGCCATCGCGGCCGGCGCATCGCGCAGCGCATGCTTGCGCGGGTGGAGCAGGAGGCCCGCGCGCGCGGCGCCTGCAAGCTCACGCTCGAGGTGCTGTCGGGCAATGCGCCGGCGCTGCGCAGCTATGAACGCGAGGGCTTCGCCGGCTATCAGCTCGATCCGGCGTTCGGGCACGCCGTCTTTTTGCAGAAGAAGCTCTGAAAGAGAAAAGGGCCGAGGCGCATGGTTCGCCGTCGGCCCTCACAAATCAGAAGCGCGTGACGGGCATGTCGGCATCGCCCTTGTTCGGCGCGTACTTGCCCAGCTCCCACTTGGCGATCGCATTGCGGTGCACTTCGTCCGGGCCGTCCGCGAAGCGCAGCGTGCGCGCGCCGGCATAGGCGTAGGCGAGCGGGAAGTCATCGGACATGCCGCCGCCGCCGTGGACCTGCATGGCCCAGTCGATCACCTGGCAGGCCATGCTGGGCGCGACCACCTTGATCATCGCGATCTCGTTCTTGGCGACCTTGTTGCCGGCCACGTCCATCAGCCATGCGGCCTTGAGCGTGAGCAGGCGCGCCATGTCGATCTTGCAGCGCGCTTCGGCGATGCGCTCCTGCGTGACGGTCTGCGAGGCGACGGTCTTGCCGAAGGCCACGCGCGAGGAGGCGCGCTTGCACATCAGCTCGAGCGCGCGCTCGGCCAGGCCGATCAGGCGCATGCAGTGGTGGATGCGTCCGGGGCCGAGGCGGCCCTGGGCAATTTCGAAGCCGCGGCCTTCGCCGAGCAGCATGTTGTCGGCCGGCACGCGCACGTTCTCGAAGTACATCTCGACGTGGCCGTGCGGCGCGTCGTCGTAGCCCATCACGTTGAGCGGCCGCACGATGCGGATGCCCTTGGCGTCGGCCGGCACGATGATCATGCTCTGCTGCGAATGCCGCGGCGCGTCGGGGTCGCTCTTGCCCATGGTGATGAAGACGGCGCAGCGCGGATCGGCAGCGCCCGAGATCCACCACTTGCGGCCGTTGATGACGTACTCGTCGCCCTGGCGCTCGATGCGGGTCGAGATGTTGGTCGCGTCGCTGGAGGCGACATCGGGTTCGGTCATGGCGAAGGCCGAGCGGATCTGGCCTTCGAGCAGCGGCTTGAGCCAGCGCGCCTTGATGGCTTCGGAGCCGTAGCGGGCAATGGTCTCCATGTTGCCCGTGTCCGGCGCCGAGCAGTTGAAGGCTTCCGAGGCCCATGGCACGCGGCCCATGATCTCGGCCAGCGGCGCGTATTCCTGGTTGGTGAGGCCGGCGCCTTCGTAGCCCGAGGCGGCCGCGCTGTCGACCGGCAGGAACAGGTTCCACAGGCCCTGGGCCTTGGCCTTTTCCTTGAGCTTCTCGACGGTCTTGAGCGCGGTCCAGCGCTTGCCTGCGGCCGTGTTGGCGGCCAGCTCGGCGGAATACTCGGCTTCGGCCGGATAGATGTGCGCATCCATGAATGCGCTCACGCGCTTCTGGAGCTCCTTGGTTTTTGCCGAGTATTCGAAGTCCATCGTCTGTCTCCTGGTGGGGTGTGGGGGCGGTTATGCCTTCTGGGCAAACTGCCAGGCCATTTCGGCCATGGGGCGCGCGCCGCGGGCCGAAGCCACGGCCTGCTCGCTCGATGCGGTGCCTGCCTCGACCCGCTTGGCAATGCCTTGCAGGATCGCGGCCATGCGGAACAGGTTGTAGGCCTGGTAGAAATTCCAGTCGGGCGCCAGCGCCTCGGGCGTGGTGATGCGCGTGCGCTCGCAGTAGCGGCGGATGTATTCGCTCTCGGTGGGTATGCCCAGCGCCGCGACATCCACGCCGCCGATGCCGCGGCCCGTGGTGGGGGGCATGTGCCAGGACATGCAGTGGTAGCTGAAGTCCGCCAGCGGATGGCCCAGCGTGGAGAGCTCCCAGTCGAGCACCGCGATGATCCGCGGCTCCGTGGCATGGAACATCACGTTGTCCAGGCGGTAGTCGCCATGGACGATCGAAACCTTGGTCTCGTCGCGCGCGCTCGCCGGCATATGGGCGGGAAGCCAGTCGATCAGGCGCTCCATGGCCTCGATCGGCTGCGACAGTTCACCGGCGCCATCGGCCGAGGCCTTGTACTGCTTGCTCCAGCGGCCGATCTGGCGCTCGAAGTAGTTGCCGGGCTTGCCGTAGTCCGCAAGGCCGCGCTCGGCGAACTTCACGGTGTGCAGCGCCGCGATGACGCGGTTCATCTCGTCGTAGATGGCCGCGCGCCCGGCGTTGTCCATGCCGGGCAGGGCCTGGTCCCACAGCACGCGGCCCTGCATGAACTCCATCACGTAGAAAGCGCGGCCGATCACGGCTTCGTCCTCGCACAGGCAATGCATGCGCGGCACGGGCACGCCGGTGCCGGCCAGGCCGCTCATGACCTTGAATTCACGCTCCACCGCATGGGCCGAGGGCAGCAGCTTGGCAACCGGGCCCGGCTTGGCGCGCATCACGTAGCTCTGCGTGGGCGTGACGAGCTTGTAGGTCGGGTTCGATTGCCCGCCCTTGAACATCTCGACCGTCAGCGGTCCCTGGAAGCCGTCGAGGTTCTTCGCCAGCCACGCGGCGAGCGCCTCGACGTCGAAGGCATGCTGCTGCGAGACCGCACGGGTGCCGATGAAGTTGGAGAAGTCCTGGCTCATGTCAATGATCTGCTTCCGAGACGCGCATCAATGCTGCGCGGTCCAATACGACCAGGCCGCCCGGCTCGATGCGGATGGTGCCCTCGCGTTCCATGGTCTTGAGTTCCTGGTTGACGCGCTGGCGCGAGGCGCCGAGCAGCTGGGCGAGTTCTTCCTGCGCCAGCTGCAGGCCGATGCGCATCTGGCTGCCGTCTTCCAGGTTGGGCACGCCGTAGCTGCGCACCAGGTGGATGAGCTGCTTGGCCAGGCGTGCACGCAGGGGCAGGGTGTTGAGGTCTTCCACCAGCCCGAACAGCGTGCGGATGCGGCGCGCCTGCAGCCGCATCAGCGCTTCGTACAGCTCCACGTGCGCAGCCAGGATCTTCTGGAAGTCGGCCCGCGCCACGCACAGGATGGTGGTGTCCCCATGCGCATAGGCATCGTGCGTGCGCCGGTCCCCGTCGAACATCGCCACGTCGCCGAACCAGATGCCCGGCTCCACGTAGGTCAGCGTCACCTGCTTGCCCGAGACGGCCGTCGAGCTGACGCGCACCGCGCCCTTGGCGCAGGCGATCCAGTGGTCGGGAGGGTCGCCGCGGGCAGCGATCAGGTCGCCGTCCTTGAAGCGTTTGACGAAAGCACATCGGAGGATGTCGTGCCGTAGCGATGGAGAAAGAGAAGAAAACCAGCGACCACTGTTGATCGCTTCACGTTCTTCGATGGTAAGAATGGGGTCGTCCATTGGTCTGTCCTGTCGGCGACTGAAAAACTGAGGGGTGTCGCAGGAGCGACGGCGTGCCGCTACTCGTAGTGCGGTGGTTTCTTGTCGATGAACGCGGCAATGCCGACGCCCGCATTCGGGTGGTGCAGGTTGCGAACGAAATGGTCGCGCTCCTGCGAGAGCTGCGACGCGAAGGTGGCGCCGGGCGCTTCGCTCAGCAGCTCCTTGATGCTGGCCAGCGAATTGGGCGCGCGTGCATTGAGCCGGGCCGCCAGCGCCAGGGCGCTTGCAAGCGCCTGGCCGTGCTCGCTCAGTTCGTTGACCAGCCCGAGCGCATGCAGCCGCGGCGCGCCGATGCGCTCGCCGCACATCAGCCACTCGCTGGCCAGCTGGCGCGGCAATGCACGCGCGAGCTGCCAGCTCAGGCCGCCGTCGGGCGAGAGCGCCACGTTGCTGTACGACGCCGCAAAGACCGCGTCGCGCGCGGCCACCACGAAATCGCAGGCCAGTGCCAGCGAGAAGCCGGCACCTGCGGCCGCGCCTTCGACCGCCGCGATGATGGGCTTGGGGAAGGCGCGGATCGAGTCGATCCAGTTGTGCAGGCCCTCGATGCTTTCGGCCTGCACCGAAGGATCGCGCTGCCGGTTGTCGGACAGCCGCTGCAGCGAGCCGCCGGCGCAGAACCATGCGGCTTCGCCCACGATGACGACGCTGCGGATCTCATCGCTGCTCTCGGCGCCGTTGAGCGCCTCGATGCCTGCGGCGTAGATCTCGGGGCCCAGGGCATTGCGCTGGGTCGGGTTGGCGATCGTCAGCACCATGGTGCGTCCCTCGCTGGTGCTCTTCAGTTCGGCGGTCATCGCTGTGATGCTTTCGTTTTTTGGTGTTGGTCTGCTTATTCTTCTTCGTGCAGCAGGCTCAGGCCGATCGCACCGCGGCGGCGCAGCCAGGGGCTGGGGCGGTAGCGCGGATCGCCGTAGACGGTCTGCAGGTTGAACAGCACTTCGAGCATGTTGGTCGGGCCGTACAGGTTGCCCATGGCCAGCGGGCCGCGCGGATAGCCCAGGCCCAGCTGGACCGCGGTTTCGAGGTCGGCCGGCGAGCAGACGCGCTGCTGGCACATGTCGGCGGCAATGTTCACGATGGTGCCGATCACGCGCTGCGTCACGAAGCCGCCGCTGTCGCGGATCACGCTCACCGCCTTTGCATCGCGCGCGAAGAGCGCATGCGCCGCATCGCGGATGTCGCGCCGCGTGGCGGGGTTGGTGGCGAGCACGCGGCGCTTGGTGGCGGCATCGTCGATCAGCATGTCGATGCCCATCGTGCGCGTGGCGTCCAGCCGCTCGACCGCGGCCACCGTGGTCACGTCGAAGCCCAGCGGGGCCACCAGGATCAGCGACGTGGGCGCCGCCGTGGCGCCGCTGTCGATCTGCGCGCCCAGTGCGTTCACCAGCCGCAGCAGCTCGGCCCGGCGCGCAGCGCGCGGCGAAACCCAGACCGAGGGCATCGCCGCCACCACCGGCACCGCCGGCTCGGCGGGCTGCTGCATCACGCCGTCGTTGTAGCGGTAGAAGCCTTCATTGGTCTTGCGGCCCAGCACGCCGGCCGCCAGCCGCTGGGCGGTGATCACGCTCGGACGGAAGCGCGGCTCCTCGTAGTACTGGTGGTAGATCGATTCCATCACCGGATGCGACACATCGAGCGCGGTCAGGTCCATCAGCTCGAAGGGGCCCAGGCGAAAGCCGGCCTGCTCCTTCAGGATGCGGTCGATGGTGGCGAAATCGGCCACGCCTTCGCCGACGATGCGCAGTGCTTCCGTGCCGTAGCCGCGGCCCGCGTGGTTGACGATGAAGCCCGGCGTGTCCTGCGCCTGCACGGCGCTGTGGCCCATCTGCACCGCATAGCCCGCGAGCTGCTTGCAGACCTCGGCCGAAGTCTTGAAGCCGGCCACCACCTCGACCACCTTCATCAGCGGCACCGGGTTGAAGAAGTGAAAGCCCGCCACGCGCTCCGGATGCGCGAGCCCGGCCGCAATGGCCGTGACCGACAGCGACGAGGTGTTGGTGGCCAGCGTGGTCGTGGGCGCGACCACTGTTTCGAGTTCGCGGAACAGCTTGCGCTTGACTTCGAGGTCTTCGACCACCGCTTCGATGACCAGGTCGCACTGGGCCAGTGCCCCGACCGAGTCGACCGCCTTCACGCGGGCGATTTGCGCATCGCGCGCCGCGGCGTCGATCTTGCCCTTCTCGTGCAGCTTGTTCCATTGGGCCGCGAGGGCTTCGCGCCCGCGTTCGGCGGCACCTGCAAAACTGTCGAGCAGCAGCACTTCGCTGCCCGCCTGGGCCGCGATCTGTGCGATGCCTCGGCCCATGGCGCCGGCGCCGACGACGCCGATCCGGGTGTAGTTGACTGTCATTGGAAAAGATCTTCGCTGGTTGGAGGGTGTCCGGGGCCGCCTGCAGGCACCGGGCCCGGAGTTTGCGCAGCCTTCGATTTTGCAGCCATCGGCCGCAGGGGCATGCCGGGTTTTACGCGGGGCCGCCGCGCGGTCAGGCCGGCCGGCGGCTGCGGTCGATGGCCACGCTCAGGCCGATGGCCGCGAGCAGCAGGGCAAAACCGGCCCAGTTCATCCACGCGACCGCGTCGTTGGCAAGCAGCCATCCACCCAGCCCGGCACCCACCGCCTGGCCGACATAGATGCCGGAACTGTTCAGCGCCACCGAGCCCGGCGCGAGCGCGGGGGCCAGGCCGACCAGCCGCGCCTGCTGCGCCGAATTGGTCGCGAAGCAGCCCAGCCCCCAGGGCACGAGCACCGCCGCCAGCCACGGCAGCGTACCGGCCCATGGCCAAAGGAAGAGGCTCAGCGCGATCAGCGAACTCGTCAGCAGCACCATGCGGCCCGCGCCCACGCGGTCGATGAACCGGCTCACGAGCATGTTGCCCGCAAGGCCGAACACGCCGAACAGCGCCCACATCAGGCTCAGCATGGTGGGGTCCGCGCCGAAGTCCCGCTTCAGGATCGGCCCGAAATAGCTGAACAGCACGAACTGGCCAGCCCCCTGCAGCGCTGTGACCGAGACGATGCCCATCAGCACCGGGCTGCGCAGCACGCGCGCCCAGGCGGCCGCCGTCAGCGCCGCGGGGCGGATGCCCTGCGGCAGGGTCAGCCAGATCGATGCCGCACTGGCGATGCTCAGCAGCGCGATCGCTCCGAAAGCCATGCGCCAGCCGAGATGGCCGCCCACCAGCGCACCGATGGGCAGCCCGAGCACCGAGGCCAGCGACCAGCCCAGGAAGACGAAAGTCACGGCGCGGCCGCGATGCTCCGGCGGCACCAGCATGCCGGCGCAGGCCGCAGCCTGGGGCGTGAAGATGGCGGGCGCCACCACCGTGAGCATGCGCACCGGCAGCAGGGCACCGAAGCTCGGCATCAGCGCCGCAATGGCATGCCCGGCCGCGTACCAGAGCAGGGTGAGGGCGAGCAGCTGGCGGCGGTCCCAGCCTGCGACAGCTGCCGCCAGCAGCGGCGCGCCCAGGCACATCACGACCGCGGCCACCGTGATCAGCTGGCCCGCAGTCGCCACAGAGACAGACAGCGACGCGCTGATTTCATTGAGCGTGCCGGGCACCACCATCACGCCCGTGCCGATCACGAAATTGCCGGCCAGCAAGGCCCACAGTGCGCCCCGGGGCGCGGCCCGGCGGCTCATGGATTCACCGGCGAACCTGCAGCGCGCCGGGGTTCACGATGTTGGTGGGGTTGCCCTTGATGAAGCTCACGACATTGTCGAAAGCCTGGCCGAAATAGCTTTCGTAGCTGTCCTGCTCGACATAGCCGATGTGCGGCGTGCAGATGCAGTTCTCCAGCCGCAGCAGCGCATGGCCCTGCAGCGGCGGCTCGCTCTCGAACACGTCGACCGCCGCCAGTCCGGGCCGGCCGCGGTTGAGCGCAGCAAGCAGCGCATCGGCCTCGACCAGTTCGGCGCGCGAGGTGTTGACGAAGAGCGCGGTCGGCTTCATGCGCGAAAGATCCTCGAGCTTGACCAGACCGGTGGTTTCCTCGTTGAGCCGCAGATGCACCGACAGCACGTCGGCCGCGGCGAAGAACTCGTGGCGGTTCTGCGCCACCTGGAAGCCGTCGGAGCGTGCCTTGGCACAGCTTGCCTCGCGCCCCCAGATCACCACCTGCATGCCGAAGGCCTGTCCGTAGCGCGCCACCAGCTGGCCGATGCGGCCGTAGCCCCAGATGCAGAGCGTCTTGCCCTTGAGCACCGAGCCCAGCCCGAAATTGGGCGGCATGGAGGCCGACTTGAGCCCCGATTGCTGCCAGGCCCCGTGCTTGAGGTTGCTGATGTACTGCGGCAGGCGGCGCATGGCCGCCATGATCAGTGCCCAGGTCAGCTCGGCAGGCGCCTGCGGCGAGCCGGTGCCCTCGGCCACCGCCACGCCGCGCTCCGTGCAGGCCGTGACATCGATATGGCCGCCCACGCGCCCGGTCTGCGAAATGAGCTTGAGCTTGGGGAGCTTTTCGATCAGCTGGCGAGAGATGTGGGTGCGCTCGCGGATCAGCACGATCACGTCGGCATCCTTCAGCCGCACCGAGAGCTGCCCGATGCCCTTGACCGTGTTGGTGTAGACCTTGGCTGCATACGCGTCCAGCTTGGCGGCGCAGCGCAGCTTGCGCACGGCGTCCTGGTAATCGTCGAGGATCACAATGTTCATGGCGTGCCATTGTGCCTCGCAGCATTGGCATGGCGCGCGTGTGAACGTTTGGATACCCACCCCGGGTAGCGGTCACCGGGGGTGCACGGGTTCAGTGCAGCTGGGTGGAGCGGGGCGAGGGGCTGATGGCTTCCATCGCCTCGAGTGCCGCCAGCCGGTCGAGCTCGGCGCAGACATCGGCCATGCGGCCCGAGATCACCATGCGGTTGGTGCTGCGTTTGTCGCCTTGGCGGCCGTCGACCACCCGGATGACGCGCAGCGGCCGCACGGGCGCCGGCGCTGCGCTGGGCGCTGCCGCCTGCGCGCGGGCCGTGCAGGCCGGCCGGACCGCGACGTAGCGCAACCCGGCGGATGTGCCGGCGGCGTCGCGACGGGCCGGGCGGCGCGCTGGCAGCAGCCGGCTTGCAAGCGATTGCAGCGGCATCCACAAATCAGCGATGGCGAGGAGGGCGATTCCCATGTGAACTCCAAAAAAGTCTGAGGTTGAACACAGGCAGGATTTCTTTGAATGGACGCAACAGGGTGATGGCGACAAAGCGCCATACGCCCGCCACCTGTTGCGGCCGGATGGGGTGCAGGCCGCGCGGCCTACATCAGCATGGTGTTGCGGATGAGGCCCACCGCCAGGCCTTCGATCTCGAAGGGCTCGCCGGGCTGGACCACGATGGTCGGGTAGTCGGGGTTTTCAGCGTGCAGCTCGATGACCTGCTTGTTGCGCTTGAGGCGCTTGACCGTGACCTCGTCGCCCAGGCGTGCCACCACGATCTGGCCGTTGCGCGCCTCCTTGGTGGCCTGGACCGCGAGCAGGTCGCCGTCCATGATGCCGGCATCGCGCATGGACATGCCGCGCACCTTGAGCAGGTAGTCGGGCTGGCGCTGGAACAGCGTGTTCTCGACGTAGTAGGTCTGGTCGACGTGCTCTTGCGCGAGGATTGGCGAGCCCGCCGCCACACGGCCGATGAGGGGCAGCGCGAGCTGCGACATGCCGGGCAGCGAGAGGGAGAACTGGCCGCCTTCGCGGTGGCGCGACTCGTTGAGCGAACGCAGCGCGTCGCCCTTGAGCCGGATGCCGCGCGAAGTGCCGCTCACGAGTTCGATCACGCCCTTGCGGGCCAGGGCCTGCAGGTGCTCCTCGGCGGCATTGGCCGACTTGAAACCCAGCTCATTGGCGATTTCGGCCCGCGTAGGCGGCGCGCCGGTACGGGCGATGGCGCTCTGGATCAAGTCCAGGATCTGCTGCTGGCGGGCGGTAAGCTTCACGGCGAACTGCATATGTGGTTCCTTGCGGCACTGGCTGAATATCCAGTACCTGTATTTTTAACCAGTTTTTAAAAGTTGGCAACCCATGGTTAATTCCCTTTCCTCCGGCCTGCGGCGCATCGTGGTCCTGGGCACCGGCGGCACCATCGCAGGCCGGGCCGCGAGCGGTGCCGACAACATAGGCTACACCGCCGGAGAAGTGGGTGTGGCGGACCTGCTCGGCGGCATCGATGCGCCCGCAGGGCTGGCGCTCGTGGCGGA
This sequence comes from Variovorax sp. 01N425, assembly GCF_056399465.1. Classification (NCBI taxonomy): domain Bacteria; kingdom Pseudomonadati; phylum Pseudomonadota; class Betaproteobacteria; order Burkholderiales; family Comamonadaceae; genus Variovorax; species Variovorax sp. 01N425. Next base: position 113,255 of record NZ_JBFTRJ010000020.1, read on the forward strand.
GCAGGTGGCGCAGCTCGACAGCAAGGACATGGCTTTCGACGTCTGGCTGCAGCTCGCCAGGCGCTGCGCCTCCTGGCTGGCCGAGGCCGACGTGGCGGGCGTGGTGATCACGCACGGCACCGACACCATCGAGGAAACGGCTTTCTTCCTCCAGGCGGTGCTTGCGGCCGGCAAGCCCGTGGTGCTGACCTGCGCCATGCGCCCGGCCAGTTCGCTTTCGCCCGACGGTCCGCAGAACCTGCGCGATGCCATCGCCGTGGCGGCCACGCCGGCGGCGCACGGCGTGACGGTGGTCTGCGCGGGTGCCATCCACGGCGCGCTCGATGTGCAGAAGGTGCACACCTACCGCCCCGACGCGTTTTCATCGGGCGATGCCGGGCCGGTCGGCTATGTGGAAGAGGGGGCAGTGCGGCGCCTGCGCGACTGGCCGCAGCCGATGGGCGCGGTCCCGAAAATTCCTGAGCCAAAGGCAGGCGCGGCGGTGCGCTGGCCCCGGGTCGAGATCGTCACCAGCCATGCGGGTGCAAGCGGCGCGCTCGTCGACCTGCTGCTGCAGGAGCGGGCATCGGGCGTTGCCGAGCCGGTTCGCGGGCTGGTCGTGGCCGCGACCGGCAATGGCACGGTGCACCATGCGCTGGAGGCTGCGGCGCTGCGGGCTCAGGATGCCGGCGTGGCGGTGCTGCGTGCCACCCGCTGCGCAAACGGACGCATCCTGCCGAAGTCCGGCGATCCGCTGCGGGACGCCGGTGCGCTCACGCCCGTCAAGGCGCGCATCGCGCTGATGCTGGAACTGATGGAAACGGTGGCCGCCTGAACGGCGGCCGCGCGCAGCCGACGAGATTCAGCTGCTGAGGGCCGCGAGTGCGCGCTGCTTGATCTCTTCGACGCTGCCCACGCCCTGGATGGCGCGGTACTTCGGCGCCGAGGCCGGATCGGCCTTGGCCCAGGCCGAGTAGTAGTCGACCAGCGGACGCGTCTGCTGGCTGTAGACCTCGAGCCGCTTGCGCACGGTTTCTTCCTCGTCGTCCTTGCGCTGGATCAGGTCTTCGCCCGTGATGTCGTCCTTGCCTTCGACCTTGGGCGGATTGAACTTGACGTGGTAGGTACGGCCCGACGCAGGATGCGAGCGGCGGCCGCTCATGCGTTCGATGATGTCGCTGAACGGCACGTCGATTTCGAGCACGTAGTCGAGCTTGACGCCGGCCGCCTTCATGGCGTCGGCCTGCGGAATGGTGCGCGGGAAGCCGTCGAACAGGAAACCGCCGGCGCAATCGGGCTGCGCGATGCGTTCCTTCACAAGGTTGATGATCAGGTCGTCGCTCACGAGCCCGCCGGACTCCATGACGGCCTTGGCCTGCTGCCCGAGCGGGGTGCCGGCCTTGACGGCGGCGCGCAGCATGTCGCCGGTCGAAATCTGAGGAATGCCGTATTTCTGGCAGATGAAGGCTGCTTGCGTGCCTTTGCCCGCCCCGGGCGCGCCCAGCAAAATTAGTCTCATGGTGTCCTCGGAGGGTTCTTCGATCTTGTGTCGCGCCCAGCGTCAGCCCGGGAGCGGGGCAAGGCGGAATTGCGTCGAGGATAGCATGCGACAGCGTGAAGAATTTCCGCTGCCGCCCTCGCAGCAGCGCACTTTTTCAGCGCGCCGGATCGGCGGCGAAGACCGCGCGCACGCGCTCGAGGTCTGCGGGAGTATCGACGCCAGGCCCCGGCGCGACATGGCTGACGTGCACCGCGATGCGATGCCCGTGCCACAGCGCGCGCAGTTGTTCGAGCGCTTCGGTGGCCTCGACGGGTGCGGGTGCCAGCGAAGGAAAGCTGCGCACGAAGCCGGCGCGGTAGCCATAGATGCCGATGTGCCGCAGCGGCGCCGGTGCGGGCAGCACGGAAGGCGGCGCACCGTTGGCGGAACCGTCGCGCCACCACGGAATGGGCGCGCGGCTGAAGTACAGCGCATTGCCCTGCGCATCGAGCACCGCCTTCACCACGTTCGGGTTCAGGAAGTCGTCGAGCGAGTCGATCTCGTGGGCCGCGGTGCTCATGGCGGCTTCCGGGTGGGCGGCCAGCGCGGAGGCCACGGCGTCGATGAGCGCAGGGTCGATCAGCGGCTCGTCGCCCTGGACATTGACGATGATGTCGCTGCCGTCCAGCCCCAGTTGCTCGCAGGCTTCGGCCAGGCGGTCGGAGCCGCTCGGGTGGTCCTGGCGGGTCAGGATGGCTTCCACGCCATGCCTTGCGCAGGCCTCGACGATGGCCGCGTCGTCGCCCGCCACCACCACGCGCGCGGCGCCGGATTGGCTGGCACGCCGGGCCACGCGCACCACCATGGGCAGGCCGGCAATGTCGGCCAGCGGCTTGTTGGGCAGCCGCGTCGAAGCCAGCCGGGCCGGCACCAGGACGGTGAAGCTCACAGCCCCAGCTCTTCGTCGGACAGGGTGCGGGCCTCGTTCTCGAGCAGCACGGGGATGCCGTCGCGCACCGGATAGGCCAGGCGTGCGCTGCGCGAGCAGAGCTCCTGCTTCTCCGGGTTCCAGGTCAGCGGGCCCTTGGTGACGGGGCAGACGAGCAGTTCAAGCAGCTTGGTATCCATCGAGCGATGATAGCTTTGCGTCGAGCGCCGCGAAGAATTCCGGCGAGGGTGCGAAGTCCAGCGGCACCGCCAGCGCGTCGGGGGCCCTGGGCCACAGCTTGACGGCATCTTTTTCGGTGCAGACGAGGCGCTGCCCGGTGCCGGCGGGGCGCTGCCAGCCTTCGAAATCGTAGTGGTCCGGCAGGGCGATCGTCTCGGCAAGCGTCAGCCCGCGTGCCCGCAGCATGCCGAAGAACGCTTCGGGCCGCGCAATGGCCGCCAGCGCGATCAGCGGTTCGCCGGCGAGAGCGTCGAGTGGCGTGCGTCTGCCGTCGCTCGCCACGGCGTCGCGCGCGAGCGAACGGGTGGCGGTGTAGCCGCCCTTGAAGGCGGGACGTTCCCCGCTGTGGAGCACCAGGTCGCACGGGCGCGGCCAGCGCTCGCGCAGCGGACCCGCGGGCAGCCGCCAGCCGTTGCCCACGCCGCGGTCGTCGAACACGCAGATCTCGATGTCGCGCGCCAGCGCCAGGTGCTGCAGCCCGTCGTCGCTCACGATGACCTGCGTGGCCGGGTGCCGGGCGAGCAGGGCGCGCGCGGCCTCGATGCGGCGCCGCGCCACGAACACCGGTACGCCGGTGGCGCGGCGAATCAGCAGCGGTTCATCGCCGACATCATGGGCGTTGCTCTCGGCGAGCACTTCGCGGCAGTCGCCGGTGCGGCGGCCGTAGCCGCGCGACACCACGCCAACCTGTAGCCCGCGGGCCTGCAGGTGCCGCACGACCGCCATCACGACCGGCGTCTTGCCCGCGCCGCCGGCAACCACGTTGCCAACCACGATCACCGGCACCGGGACGCGTTCGGTCGTGCGCCATCCCATCCGGTAGAGCCAGCGCCGCAGCCCGAAAAGCGCCGCGTAGAGCAGCGACAGGGGCCACAGCAGGCAAGCCAGCGCGCCGCGATGCAGCCAGGCGCGCTGCAGCCGCGAGGCCGGCACAGCGATCGGGCCGGTCGTGCCGATGGTGCTGCGGCCCTGCGACGGCACTCAGTGCCCTGCTTGCTGCGCCGAAGACTGGGCTGCGAACGTGATCTGCACCAGTCCCACGCGGCGAGCGGCTTCCATCACCGTGATCACAGCCTGGTGCGGGCTGCTGGCGTCGGCGCTGATGATGACCACGCTGTCCTTGCCGCCCGTGGCGGCCGCGCCCAGTGCGGCGGCCACGGTGTCCACGTTGCGGTCGGCCACCGGCTTCTTGTTGATCGAGTAGCGGCCGTCGGCGGAGACCGCCACGATCACCTCCTTGGGATAGTCGCGCTGCGAATCCACGTCCGCCGTCGGCAGCCGAAGCTGCATTTCGGTGAACTTGCTGTAGGTGGTCGACAGCATCAGGAAGATCAGGATGACCAGCAGCACGTCGATGAACGGGATCAGGTTGATCTCCGGCTCGTCGCGCGCACCGTGGCGAAACTGCATGCGGCCGCGGCTCATGGCAAGCCTCCGCGAGGCGGCGTGGCGCAGGCAGTTGCAAGCGATGCGAAGCCCATCATTTGCGCAATGCGTTCAAATGGCGCGCGAAGCGCTCGCCCGACAGTTCGAGGTTCAGCAGGTATTCGTCGACCCGGCTGCGGAAATAGCGCCAGAAGATCAGCGTCGGAATGGCCACGATCAGGCCGAAAGCCGTGTTGTACAGCGCAATCGAAATGCCGTGCGCCAACTGCGCGGGGTTCCCGGAGCCCACCGCGCCGCTGCCGGGCGACTGCGAGCCGAAGATCTCGATCATGCCGATGACCGTGCCCAACAGGCCGAGCAGCGGTGCCGCCGATGCAATGGTGGCCAGCGCCGGCAGGTAGCGTTCCAGCTTGTGCGCCACGGTGCGGCCCGAGGCCTCCATGGCGGCGCGCAGGTCGTCCTCGGTGCAGCGCGGATTGGCGTTGAGCGCCCGCAGGCCGGCGGCCAGCACCTGGCCGAGCATCGAATTGCGTTCGAGCTTGGTCACCACGTCGGGCCCCGGCACGGAACCGTGCGACACGGTGATGGCTTCGTCGAGCAGCTTGGGCGGCAGGACCCTCACGGTCTTGAGGCTTGTGAAACGTTCGATAACCAAGGCGAGCGCAATGATCGAACAGGCGAGCAATGGCCAAATCGGCCAGCCCGCGGCAACTATGATGGAAAACAAGGAATCCTCCGGCCCCGTAGACTGCAAATGCGCGGCGATTATCCACCGAGGCCACCATCGCCACGCGGCTTGTTTGCATGTCAGCGAAGACGCACAGATTCTGTGGATAACTTTGTGATTAACCCGCTGCGCAAGTTGTCCGGACCCGCATGGGACGGGCCTCCCGCTAGATCGATTGAATTTTGAGCAGTTCTTTTTCCAATGAAATCAACAGCTTGCACGACAAACCGTGCACCTGTTCCGTGCCCGGACCGCGGCACCAAGGCGGGGCAACCCACTGTGGAAGAGTGGCCGCCGGCCGCGCGGGTGTCCTGTGAACCTGCGTGACTCGAATCCAACGCCGGGCCCGCGGATCTGGGCTGTGGGCGCGCTGTGCCGGGCGGTGGCCGACGCGCTCGATGCGCGCTTCAACCCGGTCGCGGTGCGCGGCGAGATTTCCGGCTTCTCGCGCGCGTCGAGCGGACATTGTTACTTCGCGCTCAAGGATTCGTCCGGCCAGCTGCGCTGCGCGATGTTCCGGCGCGCCGCGGGCCTGCTCGATTTTTCGCCGCGCGACGGCGACCAGGTCGAAGTGCGCGGGCGGCTCGCGGTGTACGAACCGCGCGGCGACCTGCAACTGGTGGTCGAAAGCCTGCAGCGCGCCGGCCAGGGCGCGCTGTTCGAGCAATTCCTGCAGCGCAAGGCGCGGCTCGAGGCCGAAGGGCTCTTCGATCCGGAGCGCAAGCGGGCGCTGCCGGTCATGCCGCGCGCGGTCGGCCTCGTCACCTCGCTCGGCGCCGCGGCGCTGCACGACGTGGTCACGGCGCTGCGGCGCCGCGTGCCGCACATTCCCGTGGTGCTGGCGCCGGCGGCGGTGCAGGGCGCCAACGCGCCGGCGGAACTCGTGCGCGCGCTGCAATCGCTGTACGCACTGGAACCGGCCGTCGACGTGATCCTGCTGGTGCGCGGCGGCGGCTCCATCGAGGATCTCTGGGCGTTCAATGATGAAGCCCTGGCGCGCACCATCGTCCAAAGCCCGGTTCCGCTGATCTGCGGCGTCGGCCACGAAACCGACTTCACCATCGCCGACTTCTGCGCCGACCTGCGCGCGCCCACGCCCACGGCCGCGGCGGAGCTCGTCAGCGCGCCCCAGGCGATGTGGCTCGGTGCGATCGATCTGCTGGATGAACGGCTCGACAGCGCACTGGGTGCGCGCCTCGATGTACTGGGGCAGCGCCTCGACCAGGCGGCAGCGCGCCTGGGCCGGCCCTCCGGGCTGGTGGCGCGCCAGCAGCTGCGGCTCGCGCATCATTCGCAGCGGCTGCGCTATGCGCTGCTGTCCAGGGCCGAGCGCCTGGCCCAGGTGCCGCGCGCGATTGCTGCCGATTTTCCGCTCAGGCTCGAGCGCGCGATGGCGCAGCGGCGCGAGCGGCTGGAACGCGTCGCCCTGCGCCTGCGGCTGCTCGATCCTGCGCTGGTGCTCCAGCGCGGCTATGCCTGGCTCACCGATCCCGACGGCCGCGCGATCGTCAGCGCCAAGAAGCTGAGCCCGGGCGATGCCGTGGTCGCGCGGCTCGCCGATGGTTCGGTCGACCTGGCCGTCGTGCCCGGCAAAACGGGAACGCGTCCGACGCCGGGCGCGTAATTCCTTTCTAGAATCCTTTATTCCCCACAACCAACCCACGAGAAAAAACCATGGAACATGTGCTCCCACCCCTGCCATACGCCCTTGACGCGCTGGCACCCGAGTACTCGAAGGAGACCCTCGAGTACCACTACGGCAAGCACCACAATGCCTACGTGGTGAACCTCAACAACCTGCAAAAGGGCACCGAGTTCGAGTCGATGCCTCTCGAGGACATCGTCAAGAAGTCCAGCGGCGGCATCTACAACAACGCCGCCCAGATCTG